>NZ_CP040735.1:1680632-1983764 GCF_030323845.1 Methanobacterium sp. CWC-01 | reverse complement strand
CATTATCTGATTGATGTATTCTTGCACGTGTTGGTCATCTCCTGGATCACTAAAAGGTATCTAATCACCCCCCCGTGTTGAGACCAGAACATATTGTTCAGCCTCAACAATATTGTATACTTACACTAATATAAACTTTTCCCAAAACATGGCCAGAACTAGATCTTCAACCGGATCCACGATCACCCTAGTTGTTCACGTCGAAAATTCTAGGACGTAATACAAATATAAATTTTTCTATTAATTATGTGTGGAGAATGAAATTTCAAAATCAGTTTCCCATGAGGTGAAGTACCTTTTAATGGTCCAGGATTCTGGCCCCACGGACAATGTTCATTAATCTTTGATAACAGGCCTTCCAGTAGGCTATATCCTCGTCGGTGAGGTGTATTTGCCAGCTTTCTTGTTCCATTATCTGATTGATGTATTCTTGCACGTGTTGGTCATCTCCTGGATCACTAAAAGGTATCTAATCACCCCCCCCGTGTTGAGACCAGAACATATTGTTCAGCCTCAACAATATTGTATACTTTACTTAATATATACTTTTGCATACAACAAATATCAGATCAAGAACAGGTTATCCAGTCCCCTCCAGGGCCACCGGGCCTCCCGATCCCAGCCAGTAGCCACGTTGGGAATGTAAAAACGTTCTTTATCCACTCGATAACCGTCTTTAACTGGTAAGAGTCCAATTAATAGAAGAAGGTCCTGTGGCCTGCTGAAGGCTACGTAGTACTGGCGTATGAGATCATCGAAGGCCCGGTCCCGGCTGGTACGGGCTGGTTCACCCAGGGGTGAGTAGGCCCGCAGCTGGTCTTCCAAATGGGAGGCCCGGTCCCCATCCAGTGGGAAGCGCTTGTAGGCATGGGAGCGGTGTATCCGGCTGTAGTCGGAACCCACATCCACCACCACCAGGGGGAACTCCAGTCCCTTGGCTTGGTGGATGCTCATGATGTTGACCCGGTTGGGGGGAGCAGGTCGCTGGTTAAGGAGCATCTCATCCACTTCGATGGCCCCGGTGGCCAGGGGGACCAGCAGGTTCCAGTACACTTCCTGGATGGATGCCTCCTCCCCTAGCACCACCCGACCCTGGTAATGGGCAAAGTGAGAGGCCTGTTCAATGGTCCGGGTTAAGGCCTCCGCCCGCAGACACTCCTCTCCATCCTCATTATGGGTGTAACTTAAAAGATCGTACCACAATTCCAGGAGGTGTAGTTCCTGGTTACCCGGCCACTCTTCTTGCACTTTCTCCAGTATGCTGCTCTTCCGAGCGGTTTTCCTCCACTGGTGGAAGCTGCTCCGGGCCTTGCTGGGCAGGCGGTCCAGGGAGTTTTCCACAGACCGATCCGGGTCCAGACATTCTAAAACCAGGCCCGCCAGTAGTTCCGTGGAATGGGCCCGTTCCAGGCTCTCCCCCCGGGGGTTGTAGACCTCCAGGCCCTCCTCTTCCAGGAAGTGACGCAGGTAGTGGGGGAAGCGCCGGGCACTGTGGGTGGTGTACTCCAGGGGACTGGCCATCAGCAAAGAGCTATCCTTTTTATCCAGTTTTATGGTGAATTCCGGGCAGTGGTAGCCCTCCCCGTAGAGGGCCTGGCTTATGAAGCGGGCCAGGTCCCGGGCCAGGGTTTTACGATCCCGGCGAAACATGCCCAGAACCGGGTAATGATTACCCCTACGGGTGGCCTGGATGCTGGGTTTACTGGTAACCCGGGCATACTGGTAATCCTCATCCACCTCCAGGAAGGTGTTGCAAAAATTCACGATCTGGGGGGTGGAACGGTAGTTCTGGGAAAGGTGGATGACCCGGGCATCCACATCCAGGGCCCCTTTGATCCGCCTCTGGTACTGGGTGAACAGATCCACCGTGGCTCCCCGGAAGCGGTACAGGGACTGGTCATCATCCCCTACCACGGTGATGTTACCCCCATTTTTCACGGCTTCCCTGGCCAGTTGGAAGTAGATGCTCTCCTGGAGGAGGTTGGTGTCCTGGTACTCATCCACCAGTACCACTTTAAGACCCTCCAGGGGGATGTCTCCCCTGTGCAACTTACCTAGAAAGGCAGCCTCCAGACGGGCGAAATCGTAAAGCTGTCTATTCTTGAGATCTTCCTGGTACTCCTTTAGACAATTCAGGGCCAGCCTGGCACCGGGGTGTTCTGAACCCTCCTGGAAGGCGGCCAGGTCCACCTGGTCATGGTAGATGCGGTCCTTAAACTCCAGGAGGAGGTCGCACATTCCAGTCAGGTTCAGGGTACCCTGCTGGTTGCCCAGTACTTTCAGGTAGTTTAATAGATCAGGATGACGTTGCAGATCAGCCTGGATCAGTTTCTGCATCAGGATGGACCGGGTGGCCTGCTCCTCCAGGACCAGGATGCCTCCCAGGAGTTCCTGGGCCAGGCTGTCCAGGGTGCCGGTTATGATCCTATCCAGTTCCAGACCCTGCAGATGGGGGTGCTGTTTTTCATAGGTGGCCTGTTCAAGAAGAGAGTCTTTTATTTTGTTTCCCCAGTTAATTATCCGGGAGTTTAACTGGGCAGCTGCCTTTCTGGTGAAGGTGGTGGCCATGATGGCTTCAGGGACTATGTCATCCACAAATATGTACTTGAGGATCTTCAGCACCATCACGGTGGTCTTTCCACTACCGGGACCCGCCACCAGAAACTGGGACTCACTGGCCGGGGCCTTTATGGCCTCATGCTGGGCGGGATTATCTTCCCTCCCAATATTCCGGTCCAGAAGATCTCCAGCCAGCTCTTGATACTCTTCCCAGGTGATCATTACCCTACGCCTCCACCTTATCTAATCTTAATATAGGCCACAATACTTATAAAAAGAAAAACTCACAATCAAAATCTAACCCTAGAGTGATATCATGAACTCTGAAGATCTGTACCAGGCCGTATTCCGGCGAAAATCAGTACGAAACTACGATTCCAGCACCCTATCCCTAGAGACCCTGCAGGAGATTGAAAACAGTATTTTGAAACTCACACCCCTTTATCCTGACATTAAAACCGAATTTAGAATAGTGCCCGGGGAGCTGATTAAGACTCGGATGATGAAAAGCTCCCCCCACTACCTCCTGGCCTTCTCCGAGAAGAAGGAGGGCCACCGGGTGAATGTGGGCTTCATGCTGCAGCAGATGGACCTGTACCTCTCCGGGCGGGGTGTCGGCACCTGCTGGCAGGGCATCCCCCAGCCCAAAAAGGAAGCCCTGGCCACATCTTCCCTTGATTACCAGATTCTGCTCACCATGGGCAAACCCCAGGAAGCCCTGCACCGGGGGAGTATTCAGGAGTTTAGAAGGAAATCATTAAGGGAGATAACTGACATCCCGGATGTAGAGGAACTCCTGGAGCCGGTCCGACTGGCCCCCTCCTCTACCAACAGCCAGCCCTGGTACATCACCGGATCAGCGGAGTTGATGCACTTCTACTGCCGCCAGCCCAACCGCCTGAAGGCCCTCTTTGTGGGGAAGTTTAACCAGATTGATATGGGCATTGCCCTGTACCATTTGAATCTATCTGCAGAGCATTTCGGGAAGAAGGTGGAGTTTTTCAAGGATGACGTGGCGGCTCAGAGTGGGCCCAGTGGGTATTACTATGTGGAGTCGGTGAGGTTGGAGGGTTGAATTTCCTTCCTTTTTCTCGTGGAGTTTTAATTATTTATTCTTCTTATATAGTTCAATCCAATTTTGAGCAAAGTAAAATGCTATTATGGTAATAACGATAGCCCACAGGTTATTAAAGACAGGCTCAACCATGGTCCATTGGGTTATCTTTGATGTGCCAGTGGAATTAACAATGGTAATTACGTTTGAAGCACCGCTTGAATTAATCGAGCCGATTATGTTTGTTAGATTGGTTCCATTGGAAGTCACATTTGTTGTCACTATTTTGTTTGAAAATGCTAATGAAGCAAAATACACTGAAATGATGGATATAGTCAGAGCTTTTCTAAATTCCCCCGCATGTAAATTCCATTTATCGGATAAACAGAACGCTCCAGCAAGGACAACAACAAAAGAACCCAATCCAATAATACCAATTCCCATAAATGGTTCTGATGCACTCAAACCTATCCATATTACATATGATAATCCGAATAATATGACTAAAATTCCGAGTAATTTAAAAGCCTTTTCGACATTTGAATAATTTTCCCATTTTAGCTTACTTGGTGTAATCGTAGTGGATATTGTTTTTTTGGACTCCTCATCGGTCTTTATTTCCATGGCTATTTCTGAGTCTCGAGCTTTTTTCTTGTCATCGGAGAACCTTATGAAAATCATGACTGTTAACACAGATCCAATTCCAGTAATAAGAAGACCATAAGGATGCCCAGAAATTAAAGCAATATATAAACCTGGAAAGATAACGAAAAGAATTAAAAGAACGACAATACCCCATTTTATGTTATTATCTTTTTCAGTCATAAAAAATCCCCCACAGTCCCAATAATAATATTTGTAAATAATATGTTAAACATTTATTGATTTAGAGGATCCAAAAAAAAATCTGCAAATAATAGTGGAAAATAGCAAATGATTTGCTACTTCATAGATTAAATGAATATTATAATGAACAAATTAATTCAAATTGATACGGAAAGATTAACTACCGCCTATCCTTCTTCTCCAACCTAATCAACTCCTCGTACAACTCGGACATTAACTCATCCTCTGGTCTACCAGACTCCTTCAAATTTTCATACTTCTTCTCCAGGCGCTGCAGCTGGGCCTGGTGTTCCAGTTTATCCAGTTTATTCTTCAGCTCTTCCATTTTTTTATCCACTCTTTTCTGATCCTTTTCAAGGTACTTTAAAGCCATAATAATCCTCCTTTAAATTCTGGTGGGGTAGATAACCTTTATCCCATCTTCTTCCAAGACTTTGAACTGTTCCTTGCCCTCGGTGTGGATGGGGTACACCTCCTCCGGGTTTATCTTTCGGATCATGTCCAGGATCTCCTCCCTATTGGCATGGCCTGAGGCATGGAAGCCCTTGAGTAAGGGCAGGTTGAACAGTCTAAGCCAGCTTTTTACCTTGTCCTCGTTGACCTCCATCTGTTCATCGAAGGGTTCGGTCATGGATTTGAGGTAAATACCGTTTTTCGGTTTAATATCGATTAACTCCTTTAATTCGAAAAAGTCGCAGCGGAAGATGTAGTCCTCCGGATTCTCCTGTAGTTCCCGGTAGTTTATAGTGTAATCCTGGTCCAGAAACTCCCGCTCCCAGGTCCTGTAATCCCGTCTCGTAAGCTCCGGGTCCAAGTCACTGCTACAAATCCACTCATCATCCTGACAGGCATAAGTGTCATCACTGACCATTCCCCAGCCCCTCTTGGGCTGGTAGACCAGCACCTCTGAAAGTTCAGGGTAACCCCGGCCCTGGAAGAGATCCAGGATGTAGGCCTGTTTAAGGCTCACCACCAGCTGTCGGTCGGTGTTACGGGCCACCTGATAGAAGGTTAAAAGCCGGTCCAGATCCCGCACCGGGTAGTTAACCACCACCAGTCCCCGGAACTCGTTTACCACATCCTCCGCCTTCTTCTGGATATCTTCCTCACTGGTATTGCCGGTGCTGTTTATACGGGTCCCCTCACAGAGCAGTGTGGTGGGCTGGGCCTTACGGGCCTTTTTCACGAACTGATGAGTTAACTCAGGTTGACGACCGTGGAAGCGCAGATCCCCAGTGTAAACCATCATACCATCCTCGTCTTCAGCCAGATAGGCCGCTGCCCCGGGCAGGGAATGGTCCACCGGGGCGGATTGAATCTGGAAGTCACCCACCTGGAACTCCTGATAGGGCGGGGTTAGATGGATCTCCCGGTCCACGGGGATGGTCTTGCGGGTGTAGCCCTCCCCCCTCACCTTGGGCAGAAGCTGGAAAGATTTTTTAAGGTGCAGAAACTCGGAGAAGGTAGCGGCTCCGGTCTCCTCCAGGGCCCGCAGTATGAGGTAGGATTCCTCCGAGAGGTATAAGGGGATGTCTTCCCGTAGATGGTGCACGTAGGACATGTGGTCCACGTGGCTGTGGCTGATGAGCACCCCATCCACAGCCGGCTGGGGGGTATGGTGGAGGCCCACGTGTCTTAAGTAGTCTTCCCGGTAGATGCCCTTCAGGCAGGGTAACAGGCCCAGGGCCACGAAGTCCAGGATACCGTTGGCCTTACGGGGCTGTAAGAATTCGGATAGGTAGGTGTTGGCCTGGGAGAAGGCCAGGCCAAAGTCAAAAAAGAAGGATGAATCCTGGGATGAAACCTGGATCTTGTTGCCACCGATCTCATCCAAGCCGCCGTAGAAGGATAGCCCCGTCATAATAGCATCCATTATTATTCTGATGGTTTAATAAAAATTTCCACAGTCTTTTCCACACTTTTTATCTCATCAGGAGTTGGTATTTCCTTGTTAAAGGGGTACTGTTCTTCTGAAAACCGTTCCAGTATCACCAGGCCAGCTTCGGTTCTCTCGATTTCAAATCGCCTAATATCTCCTTCAGGGATGTTAGGTAGGATCTTAATCATTTTATCTTCATATGCTCTGGAAAGTCCACTTATTAAAAATTTGATGAAGTGTTTTTCAGTTTCAAAAGAATAGCCATATTCTAAGAGTTCAATATTAACCATGGTTTACTCCTTGGAGTCCCGGCACTCCAGTTTCCCCCCGCACTCACATTCATCCGAGAAGTCCTCGGGCTCTTCACCCTCCTGCAGCTGGTAGTAACCCCGGCAGGTGTCACACACCAGATACCGTTCCTTCTTTATCTGGGAAGTTTTCTTCGGGCTGCTCTTGGCCTTATCCCGGAAGCCTCCCAGGCCCTTCAGGAAGCCAGTTTTATCCGGATCTTCAGTCGGTTTATCCTCATCGGGGGATGGCTGGTCTTCACCCAGATCATAGCCACACCCGGTGCAGAAGCGGGTTCCTGGGGGTATGCGGGCCGTGCACTGGGGGCAGGTACCAATGCTTTTTATCTTCTCCCCACACTCCGGGCAGAACCGGTACTCATCGCTTAAATTTTCCCCGCAACTGGCACAGGTCAGGTCCGAGCCAGAACTATCCATTAAGTTTTGACCGCATTCGGTGCAGAAACTGGAATTGGCCGGTACTTTGGCATTACATAATCGGCAGTAGGTCACGTATGATGAATCTCCCATGATACCCCCTCACTAATAGAGAATGTATTAATGACTTATCCCCGGTTAATCTTAAAATTATCTAAAATTCACTTCCAGTGGCCTAACTAGTAATCCTGAAATAAAGCCCCACCATACCAAAAACCAGGCCACCCAGACAACAGCAGGTATGAATGGTTTAAGTAAGTCCCACATGAGAAAGACCCCGCTACTCTCCCCGTGACACTCTACTATATGGGGGTGGGGTAGATCTAACTCCATTTTAACCTCCAAGTAGTCTTTAAAGGCCAGTTGTATTTATGTCATTCTGGGCTAGAAAATTTGTTTATGACATAAACCACATATTAATCCTAGGGTGTGAATGATGGTTTACTGCCACAACTGTGGAACCAAAAATGAGGATGATGCGGAATTCTGTTCTAAATGTGGGACTCCCTTAAAAGAGGGTGTAGATAAAAGATCCTGGGATAAATCACATAAACGCCAGAGGGATGAGTGTTTTGGACTACCACATGGTAACATTATCGGGCCACTGATTATTGGGGTTATTTTGATTCTAGCTGGGCTGTCTGCCATTTATGGATTTGAATTCTGGCAGTACCTCTGGCCAGCACTGATCGTACTCATCGGTATATTAATCATTGCCGGGGCCATATACAAAGCTCGAAGTAGAGATTGATCATTTAAAATAATTTATTTATGAGGACAGGATTCGGTTTCGGGACAGGCATTACAAATCCGGGTATGGTCTTCTGCAGAAGTTGTCATACGGGTGTATATCCATAGACATGTTAGAACCAGGAAGTATGAAGCTAAATTCGCCTTATACTCTAGTATTCCAAGTAATAACAGGGTAGAACCCAGTACCAGGCCAGAGTTGGATGAAAATTTGATAACTTTATTATCTAATTTTAAGAAGCTAAGCTGAAGTAAAGATAAATAAACAAGCATTATTCCAACCGAGAAAAATTGAGGGCTATTTATCATCTCGACCAAATATAATGCGCTTAAAATTATACCCACCACTGCGCCACAAAAGAGTCCGGAGCACCCTATGCAGTACTTCCTACCATTCAGGGTGAAGGTGTGGTTCTGGTATATTTCACATTCTGGGTGATGGCCAGTGGACTTGGAATCACCACTCGACTTCATTTTCATAAAGCTAAGACATCTCTGAGGGTAGGCGGCAGCCATCATTCCCAGGATACAGATAAGGATGAAAAGGAACAGGACTAATTGTTTATTTATCCCCGAGGAAGGAGCTAACTGGAAAAAGAATATTAGAAAAATTAAACCAGCAAAGGAGAGTAAGGTAAGAATTTGATTGTTAAAGCTTTCTTTCATAGCGTCGCCGTTGGATTTTTTTTATTCAACTCTGGTTAATCCATTTACCAAATTAATTTTATTAAAAAAGCATTGTTAAGTTAATTTCATGTTTCTGAGATTCTCCTACCTTGGTCTAGTATCTTAGTCACTATTTTTCTATAAAAGTTGGTGTTTGTTACTTGAATTTACTTCAAAAAAGATCCCTCAAAGATTGTAATAAGCCCTGACTAGCCATGTAACGATATGTCATTCGTTTAAACTGATTTTTAGAAAACACTCCCGTCACGCGTCTTTTAATACTACCGTAGTAGTCGCGGTAGCACTGGTACAACTCTTCCTGCACCTCATCCCGGTTGAGGTGTTGGGTGGGCATCACCGCATGGATCATGTCGTAGTTGGCCCAGTTGTAATCCTCCAGCCAGCCCTCCCGCTGGGCAGTCTCGTACAGTTTGGTACCCGGGAAGGGGGTCAGTATCATGAAGATGGCCAGGTCCGGGTCCACGTAGTTCACGAATTCCCGGAACTTCTCCATGGACTGGTGGCTGTCACTCCGGTCCCCGGTGATGAAGGTGGCCTGGGCGAAGATGTCATGGTCTTTTAAAAGATTCATGGCCTGCCGGGAGTCCTCGGTCTTGATCCCCTTATGGTAAGAGTTGATGGTGGCCTTGTCATGACGTTCCAGTCCAGCCATGACCCAGTAGTTTCCTGCCTTCCGCATCCTAGGCAGCACTTCCTGGTTTCTTATAATGGCGTCACTGCGTGCTTGTAGGAACCACTTCAGATCCTCTGAAAGTCCCCTCTTTATCAGCTCGTCACATAACTGTCGGGTGTGGGTACCCAGACCCAGGTTGTCGTCGGTGAGCCACTGGAAGCTGATCCCGTATTCCTGGAGGAGGTGTTCCATTTCATCAGCCACCCTCGCTGGTGATTTAGTCCGGAGTTGCCCGCCCCAGAAGTTCCACTGGGAACAGAAGGTGCAAGTGTACTGGCAACCTCGGGAGGCCTCTACCATGGCATAACCGTCCTGACGGTTGGCCATCATCCGGAAGTGGTACCGGTGGGCCTGGTCCTCGATGAAATGGTACCCGGGCAGGGGCAAGTCATCCAGGTTCTGTATCAAAGGACGGGGAGGGTTGTGTACAACTTCATCAATATGGCGATAGGATAATCCCTGTATCTTTAGTAGTGGTTTGTTCCGGTCCAGGCTTCGGGCCAACTCCAGGAGGGTTAACTCCCCCTCACCCCGTATGACAAAATCGATCTCCGGGTACTGTTCCAGACTCTCCTGGGCCAGGGCCGTGAAGTGCTGGCCTCCCACCACAGTTTTTATCTCTGGGTCAATCTTCTTAACCAGGGAGACGGTACGCAGGACATTATAGGCGTTACAGGTGGACAGACCACTAACCACGACCAGGTCTGGATCGGATGATTCCAGCTGCCTCTCCAGACTATTCCACCTCACCTGCCTAGCCTGGCAGTCCAGCACCTCCAGGTCCCAGTCATCACCCTTCTCCTCTAGAAAGGCGGCTAACTGCAGTATACCCAATGGTGGTGGCAGGTACTCGCCCATCAGAAACCAGAACTCCTTGGGCGGCTCCACGAACAGGATCTTCATGGTTCTCTGGTTATATTTTTGTAAAAGTAGGGTGAAATAATTTATTAAAATTTAATAAAATTTCTGTGAATATCACTAAAAAAAAATAGAGGGGGAGATGGAAGCCCCTCAGGGTGCTCCTCCAGATCCTCCCAGGTTTTCCCCGGTCACTGCGTCTATTTCAATTTCTCCCACCTGTTCTCCGTTATAGATAACGGGTACTATGTAGATCTTTTTCTCGCCTGAGGTTACCAGTTCTGGGGTGCCGGCTGTTGCTCCTGGTTCTTCAATGTATTTTCCTGCGATTTTCTTAGCCTTGGCTGCTGAGATTAGGGTGGTATCGGTACTGTTTTTTTCACTGGAGTGGTCGTTGTCTGGTTGCTGTATACTGGCTGAATCATTACTGGTCTCGTTTTCAGAATCACTGTAGGCGGCGAAAACCAGACCCACCGCGGCGACAATGGCCACCAGGGCAATTATTCCTTTTTTCATCATCTTCTCACCTCACTTGGATGTTTTTTAAAAGGGCAGAGATGCGTAGGTGCCTTTCAGTGTGGTTAGGGTCCAGCTGTTAACCTCACCGAAATAATTCCTGGAACTGGTTGCATCGGCGTTGTACCATACCCCGTTCACCCAGATCTGAGCCCACACGTGTCCATATGTTCCGCTGGTGAACTTACAGGTTCCGTGCTGATATCGAGCTGGGATTCCTACCGCCCGGCACAGGGCTATTAACAGGTGGCTGGTATCCACGCAGTTCCCGGTTTTGGCATTCAGGGTTCCTACTGCTCCATTTTTGGTGTTGTAGTAGAAAGAATAGTCGATGTTATCCCTCACCCAGTTAAACAGGGCCTCGGCTTTAGCGTAGCTGGAAGTTTTGCCACTGGTAATGGAAGCTGCCAGGGCCTGGATTTGGCTATTGTTAACCTGACAGTTGGTGGTAGCGGCCAGGTATATCTTCAGTGAATCTGGCACGGCCATGTCGGTGGTGGTGGATGTTACCCAGGGAGTTACTGAGACATAGCTGGGTAGACGGTTGTTGGTTTGGTGGAAACTGAGTACACGTGAAAACATAAAGACCAGGGATTCTGATCTTAATTTACCAAGACTACTGGTTACGTAGTTTGGTAAACGGCCATTGGCATCTATAAACGTGTTAACCCGTTTGGCAATATCTAAATATCCAGCCTTGGTTATGGTACCGCATTTAATGTTCTCAGTGGGGTTTGCTGCATGGTTAACTGTTTCTAGTGTAATGCTGGTGCTTTTCCCGCTGTTTATCTGCAACAGTGCCGTGGTAAGAAGTTTCAAAAAATCAGACATCTGCACCTGACTGCTGCCGATGGTCACATACTCTGGAAGTCTTTTACTGGTTTCGATGTAGGATTTGACTCGGTTCGCTGCGTCTTTGATCTGGCTCAGGGTGAAGGTGGTGGTGCTAAGGGTTTTAGTGGTCCCTGCTGCTGCTTCTAATTGTTCATCACTGGAATCAGGGGTTAGGTTTTCTGCTGTATCTGTAGAGTCGTTGGTGGATATGTTCACGGACGACGCTGTGGATTGGTTGATATTGACCTCGGTTTCTGCTGGTTGCTGCATGGTACTGTTATTAACAGTCAATGCTGGGGCTGTTTCATTGTCTGCTGCACTTGCGCCAGCCATACCAGCCCAGGATAAACTGGCCAGCAAGCAAACTGCTAAAAGTATTTTTCTCCAAATTATATCGCCTCCGTATCCCAATTTTAAAAAACCCTTTCAGGGGGTTTGGGGACAGACACTACTTAACCTCTAAATCACTTATAAAGGTTGTGGTTTTAAATCGAAAAAAGGACACACACTAAGCTCTTTTAAACATTTAAGACTCTCTGTGGTCTTATCTGAATAGGTCCTTTGGGAGTAGCACTTTCCATTGTTATTTTTAATAAATCAGCTTATTTAAAATGGTATTTGGCTAAAAAAGTCACCATAGTTCTTTATCTGCAAAGGTTATTCGGGGTGTCTGGATATGCTGTGGTGATTCTGGGCTGGAAATGATGATCTGCGTCATTAAAAAGATTAGATGTGGTGAATACTTTGCATTAAAACTTTAAGGCAGTTTCCCGGAGTGAAATCAGTTTCTAATAGAAACCCCGAAATCCGGCTAGAATTACTCCAATTGCTTAAAAACGATCTTTATAAGTGGATGGATCCCTATAGTGCCTCATAACATATCTGATTTGTACTCGAAAAATTCGGTGCCCATATCACAACGGTAGCAGTAACTGTGCGCCCCCTTATGCAGGGTACAGTAGCACCGGTCGCAAATTACGCACCTTTCCGTGGCGGGTCGGCCGCAGAAGTCGCAGGTTTCGCACACAGAATTCCCCCTATTTATCCATCATCTCCTTCACCCGGGCATCCAGGTTGTCAGCATGGTGCAGGGCCACCGCTTCCGGTAGTTTGGGATTGACACTGGACCCCCAGCCCAGATTTACCTTACCATGGTGGCTTAAAATTAAGTGCAATACCTGTTGGGAAAGTTCATCCGGGAATTTAAGATGCCTCATCTTTTCATGGACCATCTCCGCCGATAGGTACAGATGATCCAGCAGGATACTTTCCCTGGACATTTCAATTTTAACCTTATGGTAATCGTAGGTCCTGATTTTACCCACATCATGGAGCAAAGCCCCGGTCAATAGCAGATCCCGGTCTAACTGCGGAAATAGTTCACATAACCTTTTACAGATTAAGAGCACCTCCACACTATGATCCAAGAGCCCTCCCAGGTAGTTATGGTGATGGATCATGGCAGCAGGGGCCTGGTAGTATTCTTTAGTGAATTCCTGGTCACAGAAGAAGGATTTTAGAAGACTCTTCAGCTCCTGGTTTTCCATAGCCTGGATCACCTTACGGATCTCCTTAACCTGCTTATCCTGGTCATGGGGGGAGGTTGCTATGAAGTCTTCCAGTTGGTATTCCTCATCGCACAGTTCCTGCAGGGAATTTATAACGATGTTCATCTTCCCGGATCCTGGTGGAAATTCGGTGACCGCTCCTTCCACCTGGCAGATGGTACCGGTGGGTATGGAGTTAAAAAGATTTTCTACCTTACTATCAGGAAACATCCGGCCATCGATCCTCCCGGTTTTATCGGTAAGGGAAAGAGCCAGATATTGGCGTCCGCTGGAGGCGGTTCTCATGGTTTTATGTAAGACGGCGAAGGCGGTTTTGATGCTGCGCTGGGAATCAATGTTTTCAACAAAGTCCCTTGTGGATTTACTGGTCATTTTTTGACTTCTCCGTTATTTAAAGAGGGTGTGAAACCTCAACCGCACCCAGTCTTCTCCACGGCTGGTGAGGTACCCACCCAGACCAACCAGGTACAACAGAACCGGATAGGCGACTAGGCGCTCGGCACCACCCGCCCCCAGGAAGGTGACCAGTGGACTTTCCATTCCCAGCCACAGGAAGCTGAAAATAGTCAGGAGACTTAGCAGTCCCAGGATGAAAGACACTACCACCATGGGCACGTTCAGGCCCAGTCGGTAGGAAAAAAGTACGGCCAGACTACCAAACACAAAGACCAGTCCTGAGAAAAGGGTGTGGGGGGTGCCGGTGTAGGTGGGGAAGAGTCCCACTCCCAGGGCAGCCACCGAGGCTATGGCCAGGCAGGATGAGAACAGCCGGCAGCCACCGCTTTTCAGGACCAGGTACACCACCAACAGTCCCATGATCCCCATGGCCATCACACTGAGGTTGAAGATGGTGGCCGAGTATCCGGCCACCGCCCCCAGATCACTGAGGGTGTTCTGGGCGGTGTTGTAGAAACGATACTGGGTCTCAGCAACCATCACAGCCAACAAAAACTGCAGACAGGCAGTCATCAGGATTATGCCAGCGGCCTTGTAGTAGTTAGTCTCTGGCTGGAATAGGCTTCCCCGTTGGATCTTCATGTCAATTATTATGCGGTTAATTATTCTTAATTTTTTTCTAACTTTTCGATGTCCTAGGATAATTCTGGGAAGATAACTGTTTTGCTGTCAGATATTCATAATAATCCGGATAAGCTGTTTTCATACAGAAAATTCTACAACAATATAGGTTGTATGAAAAAAAACTTACAAACATCTGCACATTGGATGGTACCATATCTCCCTTGATCTAAAAGGATGTTTTCGAAGATTTCGGTCCAGACCCCCATAATTGGTGCACTGTTATGTTTTGTTCTCTATCCAGAGAAACAAGTGTGATAGTAGGAGTATCAGGATCCAGGAGTGGAATAGCAAGATCAGGGAGTGGTGTGGTAACTGAAACTTCACTATAGCCCGTATATAGAAACTTAAACCACTAAGAAGTTTTTAGTAACATAAAATTTAAATAGAACCGGTTCGTAGTATTACATACGTTCGTATAAAATCAAACCATATCCTTATATAAATCAGTGCCGGGGAAATTCCAGATGAAAGCTGAAGAATTAAGTCAAAAATGTCCAGAATGTGGTTGTGTCGATAAAGTGATCTCTACCAGAAAAAATCCCGAAATAGGGGTGGCTAAATTAATGATCCCGCACCTACCTGATGGAGACGTGGGTGTTATTAAGTGCTCCGAATGTGGACACTTATTCGAGTACTGTAAAGACCATCCCATGCCCCTGGAAGTAAAGAAGAAGCGTATCTAATTTTTTCAATTATTTTTCATTTTAAATTAACTCTTTTTTATGAATTTGGTACTGATTAGGGCCTAAATCTGGAATAACTACTTTTAAGTTAAAGCCGATCCTTTACTATCCACTTACCAGGAGGTGATAAGGACTCGCGAAAACTGGCCATAATTTGCGTATTTGCAGTGCTGATATGTATCCTTCCCATCTATGCCACCAACTCCTCCAGTAACTGTAACCAGACACACACTGACCATCAACTGGGGCAGGAAAAGATACAGAAACTGAAAAACAGCACCTACCAGCAAATACAGGATCTGCAGCAAAAAATATTGCAGATAATCGAAGAGATCCGTCTATTAAGAAATGAAAACGCACATCTGAGTCAGGTACAGGAACTTCAAACCGAGATAACAGATCTGGAAAGTCAGATGATGAGTTTAATTAAATTGTAGAGGGTTTATCCCTCATATTTTTTCTAAAAAGGCGAAAAATAAGAAACATAGATAATCATAGATTTAGGGTCCATGGGGCCCTCAAAAATCGTTGTAAATGCATTGCATAGCTATAAATATAATGACAGTCATAAACAACAACATTGTTCGTTTGCAACAATATCCTGTGATGAGCCATAATCTCATCAATTATGAATAATGGGGGGGATAATAAAATGGGATATTTAGTATGCGATAAATGCAGAGGTTACTACAAGTTAGAACCCGATGAATCACCAGACGATTTTGAAGAAGAATGTGAATGCGGGGGAAAACTGGAAGTAGTATTTGATTTATCCAACGTTTTTGAAGATATCTACTGCCCGCAGTGCGGTTATAAAAATCCAGGCATCACCCTATTCTGCCGAGAATGCGGAGCCTACCTGAAGATGGAAGGTAAAAGCCTGATGATGGATAGCAGCAAATAGTATAAACCGGTTTAGGCCTCTAAAGTCTAAACCGAATCCTTTACTATTTTAAGTTCCTCCAGGGCAGTTTGGTAAGCATTATCAGTGATTTTTCCATCATCCAGGAGGGCCTTCAATTCGAATCTTATATTCTTAACCGTTCTTCTTTCTCCTTTATTTCTAAGATGAGTGTAGGCCATGAGCACGATGGGGTCTTTCTGGGCTACATCGTAGATAGATACCATACTGGGTTTTTCCGACTGGGTATTGACCTGGGCATCTAAAACCTGTAAATTCACCGTCTTCTCTTCAGGGTTAACTGCTGGCACCGCCTTAACCGTAACCAGGGAGACGTACTCGTTCACCCGGTTACGGAACCTGGTGAAATTAACCGAGTAGTTCTCCTGCCAGTTCAGGGGGGTGTGGTTGATCACGTGATTGAGGCTGTCCATGAAGGTGTAGAATAAACCTCCATTTTCACCATAGATATTATCAGTCTCGGGTGAGTAGGGAGTTATAAACTCACAGACCCACTTTTGACGTTGTTCATGGTCGGTGATGACCACATAAAATTCAGCTACTTCCCGTTTACCCATGGGAACCGTTTTAAATTCACCTACCACTATTTCTCCCGATATTTCATCACCAGAAGTGAGTTCCTTCAAAGATCTGGTGGTGTAATCTTCCATCTTCTCCTGGGCAGTTATACCAAAGTCCAGCATGCCAACACCCCACTAATGTTTGATGGTATTCATTATGGGTGGTGGGTGCTAATGAAATTTTTTAAAAGACCGGGGTTTGGGAATTAAGAACTCCGCCATGAATCTAATATTTAAACACCTTTAATCAATAGGAGTCTAGGGAGAGATATGTCAGTTGAAACTAGAATTAGAGAAGATCCGGTTACCGAATCATCCTATCCCCGGAAAAAAAGAAGGGGAGATAGAATGGATGGCTGGATTTTAAAGGATCTTAGTTCATTTACCAAACTGGTTCCCCACCTAATGACCTCCAGAAACTCCTCGGCCATATATTTTAAGGAGAAAATTGACGTGACCGACTTCGTCCGGTACGTGGAGGAAAAAGACCAGGAATTATCCCGGAATCCCATTAACACCCCCCAGGGGTCCGTGGATAAAATCACATATTTCAACGTATTTTTAGCAGCTCTAGTCCGGCTTTTTACCCTTAAACCACATTTAAACCGATTCATAGCCGGCAGAAACTTTTACCAGCGAAAGAAAATAGAGGTAGCCTTCGTTGCCAAAAAGGAATTCACCGAAGAAGGAGAAGAAACGGTTATCAAAGAAAGCTTCGATAGAGATGAAACCCTGTGGTCTGTGGTTTCCAGACTGAATAGGGAGATCAGGACAGTTAAAAGCGGAGACAGCGATGATGCTACCGATATACTTAACCTGTTCGCCAGGTTTCCCAAACCAGTAGTCCAATTTTCGGTGGCATTTCTAGATTTTCTAAACTACATTGGAAGATACCCTAAAGATATTTACAAGGCCGATCCCATGCATGCCAGTGTATTTGTAACCAACCTGGGTAGTATTGGCCTCAAAAACGTTCCCTATCACCATTTATATGACCGGGGCACCAGTTCGGTTTTTATCTGTCTGGGAGAGATTCACCCGGAGCGGATCTTCCACCCGGAAACCGGGGAACCAGTGGATAGATACCTGGTTGAAATTTCTACCACCATCGATGAACGTATCAGTGATGGATTCTACTTTATCCGGGCCATGAATGAATTTAAAGAAATTTTGAATAACCCGGAACTTCTGGAAGAAAAATTGGAACACTACCCTGTGGATATTTGATTCTTATGAAGATTTCACCCCTCATCATGGAAGCCGAGGACGCGGTGAACTATCACCGGCCCTGGCTTAAGTTCTACAATAAAGACACACCCGCCAGCCTGTTTTATCCGGATAAAACCATTTATGAAATGTTACGAGATTCAGCTGGGAAGTATCCGGATCATGTGGCCCTGCAATTTATGGGTAAAAGGATTAAATACAGGAAACTCATCCAGGAAGTGGATAACTGTGCCCGGGCACTCCTAAAGCTGGGGGTGACCGAAGAGGATGCGGTTACGGTGTGTATGCCCAACACTCCCCACGCGGTGGTGATGTTCTACGCCATCAACCAGGTGGGGGCCCTGGCCAATATGATCCATCCCCTGTCCGCCCCTAAGGAGATGGAGTTCTACCTGAAACACGTGGACAGTAAATTTATTCTAATCGGTGACTTTTCCTACCCCTACCTGAAGAAGGTCCAGGCCAATCTGGACCTCAAGAAGATTATCGTGGCTAAGATCAGTGACTATCTGGGTAAAAGGATGACTATGGGTTTCTGGGCCCTGGAGGGTCATAAAATTCCAAAAGTAAGATATAATGAAGATAAACTGCTCATCTCCTGGAAGAAATTTAAAAAACTGGGTTACACATCCCGGCTAACAATTAACAGTTCCATGGAATGTGGGGATGGGGCGGTGGTTTTATACACCGGCGGAACCACTGGGGTGCAGAAGGGAGTTCTGTTATCCAATCATAACTTCAACGCCCTGGTAATCCAGTGTTTAGCCTATTTAAACCATGAAAGGCTGGGAGAGATTAGTGAGGATAAAATAATGTGCATCCTACCCATCTTCCATGGCTTTGGCCTGACGGTTTGTGTACACCTGCCCATGTGTGTGGGGGCCTGTGCCATTCTGGTGCCCAAGTTCAATGCCAGTATCTTCGCGGACCAGTTTGCCAAACACCAGCCCCATTACATCGCCGGAGTACCCACCCTGTACGAGGCCCTGCTTCGGAGTAAAAAGATGCAAAAAACGGAGTTCAGTGGTTTGAAGGGGGTCTTTGCCGGTGGAGATTCGGTGCCGGTGGAGCTGAAAAAGCAATTCGACCAGTTCCTTAAAGAAAGGGGTAGTCAGGTAACCATGCAGGAGGGTTATGGTTTAACTGAGACCGTGACGGTCAGCTGCCTGGTTCCCCACAGCGATGATCGGCGGGGTAGTATGGGTATTCCCCTGCCGGATATGCTGTACAAGATCGTCAGGGTGGGCACCACCCAGGACCTGCCCCCGGGTGACGAGGGAGAAATCTGTGTCAGCGGCCCCACTGTGATGTTAGAATATTACAACAACCCGGAAGAAACGGATAAAGTCCTGAAAGTCCATGCTGATGGATTTAAGTGGTGCCATACTGGGGATCTGGGTTACATGGATGAAGATGGCTTTTTCTATTTCCGGTCACGGATCAAACGGATGATCAAAAGCTCCGGTTACTCGGTGTTCCCCACCCAGATCGAGGGTGTCATCAACCAGCATGAAGCCGTGGCCCTGTCCTGTGTCATTGGCATCCCAGATAAATACCAGATCGAGAAGATCAAGGCCTTCCTGGTTTTAAAAGAGGGATATAAAGACTCGGAAGGGGTGAAAAAGGAGATCATGGACATGTGCCGGGAGTACCTGGCCACCTGGAGTGTTCCCCGGGAGATCGAGATCCGGAAGGAGCTGCCCACCACCCTCATTGGTAAGGTGGACTGGTTGAAGCTTAAAGAGGAGTACGCTGAGGTTTAGGGATCAGAAACTCGGCGACACCATACCCTACCTTTCCTTCCCAGGTGTATCTGGCCAGGGTCTCATAGAGATTCATGGCCTCATCCATGGGTATCAAGCCGTAACGTACCACTTCACCGGATATTTCGTATTTCTGTTTATCCTTATCCTCCAGGACCATTTTAAAACGGGAAGGAACTTCCTCTTTAAATTCCAGGTCCACCATGGATTTTACCAGGGGATGGTTAACTTTGCCGGTGTAGAAGTACCCGGCGTCGATTTCTCCCTCCTCCACCGAGAGTTTGGTGAGGTTGAAGGCCTCCTCCTCGGAGAAGGCACTGTTGATCCACATCCACATCTTAGGGGAGGCCCATTCCCGCACTCCCCGGCTCAGGTCCCTTTCGCCCCGACCATCCACCTGGAAGGTTTCCTCATCAATAGTTATGGTGCCAAAGGCCCTCCCGAACTGTTCATAGTGCTCCGAGGCCACCCGGGATGACATCCTGGTTTCCTTCTCATCAACACAATCCACGTAATCCATAACCGGGTTAAAGGCCTCCCAGGTAACGTCCATGTTCACCTTACATTCTGACTTTTTCTGGGGATTGAAGATGGATCCGTTGAAGGTCAACCGCCACTTCCCGGTTTCCAGTTCCTGGTAATCTAAACCAGCGATACTGAGGGGATTATCATCACAGGGGGCTTCCAGTTTAACTCCGGCCAGTTTCCAGGGGGACATGAGGTAGAAGAACATGGATTTTTCGTTCTTGTTCACCTTGTTACCGATACGCATGAAGGCGGTTAAATCGTTAGTTTCATCGTGGAAGTTGAAGTAGTAGCTCTCATTCCATTCCTCGTGTTTTTTAAGGGTTTCTAAATCAGAATCCATTCTCTCACCTTTATTTATTGATTTCAAAGTTCAAAGGTATATAATCATTCATTTTAGTGGTGATGCACATACCAAACGAAAATTTCCAGTGATTCGACCCAGCAACACTCCCTTTTCGTCCGTTAGATATGTTTGTTCCATGGTTTCATTATCCATATATTCTATCATTCCCAGATTACTTTCTGCCAGTAACGATTCAATTTTCCCATTGTTTATGGAGAACATGAATTCTTCATCTCCGTGATGTTCTTTCATTGATTTTTTAAATTCCCGGGCACCATAAAGATTGTTCATGGTTTCTTCTGAAAGAGGGATGGTGTAGTCGAAGGCAATGACACTATCCCCCTGTGCATGACCAACAAAGTCCAGTGTTTCTTTTACCGATTCCAAATCCAGGTAATAACTAACTCCTTCCCATAAAAATAGTGTTATTTCCTGTTTTCTATATCCAGCCTTCTCTAAAACATCACTTAACGATTCTGTGAGGAAATCTATTGGAATATACCTGATTTCTTGGGGAATATTTATATGTGCAGCCTTCAAGCTTTTTCTTTTTCGATTCTGAGTTGGAAGGGCATCCAGTTCAAAAATTATGGTGCCACTGTTGAACTTGGCAAAACGATAAGCCCGGGAATCGTACCCGGCACCAAGCAACACAATCTGGGGAATGTGGTTAATAAGGGCATTTATGAAAAGATTATCAAAGAAAATTGTTCTGCCAATGATGTATTCAGTTAATCCGGGCATAAAACGAGCTAATTTATTATTAGTATTTTTTCTTATCTTTCCGAATCTCAAAAAAAACCGGTAGTGAGCAGGTAAAAATATCTCGGCCAGATAGTCTGGTCCCCAATTTTTCTGGGAATATTCCTTATGGGCGATGGTTCGTCGTAGTGCAGTAAAGAGGGCGGTATCTGATGGTTGTTGTTTAACTTTCTCATTTTTCATCATTACTCCCCCAGTTCCCTTTTTTATACACCACTCCCTCGTTTCCATCCACCACCAGCTCCTCCCCGGTTTTAAAAATTTGAGTTGCTCCCTTAACGGCGGTAACTGCGGGTATGCGGTATTCACGGGATATCACGGCACCGTGGGATAGTATCCCCCCGGTTTCGGTGATGAGGCCCCCGATCTTGGAGAACACCGCAGTCCAGGCCGGGTCGGTGTTGCTGGTAATGAGGATCTCATGATCCTCCAGCTGGGATAGCTCCTCTATGGATTCCACCACCCGGGCCACGCCGGTAAAGGTTCCGGGACTGGCCGCCGCTCCGTAGATAGCGTTCTGGTCATATTCCATGACGGTGTCATCGAATTCGATGCCGTTTTTTATGAATTTAGGGGGAAGTGAAGATTTATAGCGATGGAATTCCTGCTTCCTTTTCAGGATCTGGTCCTTCAAATCCGGCGCCATCTTCCCCTTCTCCAGGATATCGAATAACTCCTTCTCGTAGAGGAAGAATACTGCATCAGTTTCAGTGATGAATTTTCTCTCAGCCAGTCTACGTCCCATATCCAGGAGCATCAGCCGCTGCCGGAAGAGGATGTGGTCCAGGTAGAAGCGCTGGTTCTCCCGGAAGGTGAGGTAGGTCTGGGCTAAGTTAAGGACCATGGAAAAGATCCGGGCCTTGAAAAATCCACCTCTAGTCTTTTTTATCCGGTTTGAAACTTCCTTTTCGGTGATGAACCGGTGGTTACGACTTTCAGCCTCGGTTTTTCTTAAATCCAGATCCGAGGAGGATAGTAACTTAACCACACCCAGGACATAGGCCTGGTCCTCCCGCCAGCGGGGATATAATATTTCCCGGGTGTTGGACCGGTGCCCGTAGTTGCGGATGAACAGATCAAACTCCTGTTTAAAATCGGGATTAGTGGATATTAATTCTCTGATCTCCGATTGACTTAAGGTTTCCAGATCTACATTATTTATTTTTTCTAACAGATCCGGGTCTTCCCTCAGAATCATGGCCAGATCCGAGAACTTGATGTTCATCTCCACCGTCTTGTTATCATCTAAACCCGATATCAAACCGGCGTAGAGTGATCCGTCATCATCCAGCCATTCCACCAGCCAGTTTTTCACCATCAAGTTGGTGGCGATGGAGTGGGAAACCATACCATACCTTATGAGCTGGTAGTGCTTGATACCGGCAATCTCGATGTCCTGGTACAGGGATATCAGCTCTTGGTCGGATATTTTTTCCAGATCGGTGCGGTCAAACTCTTCACACCGGATCATGAAGCTGTTGGCCCATTTCCGGTAGGCCTTATCCGTCTTGTGCATCATCCCATCTGAGTCCCGCAGGGCAATATAGACTTGTGATAGCAGGGTTTTGTGTAAAATGGAGGGGTACTGGGATATCCGTTCCTGATCCTCCAGGGGGAAGTAGTTTAGGAGTTCCTTGGACCGGGCGAACTTGGGATAATAGGAGAAGGCCTTCTCCAGAACCCAGCTATTAAAGTAAACCCTGGACTTGTGGAGTTTCAGGAGTTGGGTGTTGGTGATGTCATTGTAGCCCATGATCCGGGCGCCTTCATGGTTCACGTAGTCAGTGAGCATTTTACCCATGACATCGTAGAAGAGGGGGGTGGTGGCATCGGCCCAGTACTCATCCCCATAGGCCCGGGTCCACAGGATATCATCACCCTCAGTTAGGGTGGTCACCGGTCTTGACTGGAGGATGTAAATGGTGTTATTTTCACATTCCAGGGCCCATTCCACATCCTGGGCCACAGCGAAGAATTCTTCCAGTTGGATTCCCAGCTGCAATAACTGCTGGAGGAGTTCCATGTTGAGGCTGGACTTTCCCTGGTAATCATCCTCAATGGGGATCAGGGTGTTCTTACCGTTCTGGAGGAAGTAGCCCTGAGTCTTGTTTTGGATCTCCTTATCCAGGAGCTTACCCTCCCGGTCCAGGACAAAGGTATCCGGGGTGACCAGTCCCGAGGCGATAGCTTCACCCAGGCCCCAGGTGGACTCGATGACGATGTTACTGGATCCGTCCACCGGGTTGGTGGTGAAGGTCACGCCGCTGATATCAGCATCCACCATTTTCTGGACTAGGACTGCAATGCCCGAGTCTTGATGTCCCAGGGCAGAATCATGACGGTACTTCACAGCTCGATCATTCCAGTAGGATGCCCAGCAATCAGTTACCCTATCCAGGATGTCCTCCTTTTTGATGTAGAGGTAACTGTCCAGTTGTCCGGCGAAACTGGCATCGGCCAGGTCCTCGGCCACCGCTGATGATCGCACCGCATAGTACCCCTGGGGAAGAGACTTTATCCTGGCGGTGACTTGAGAATGAATAGCAGACGGTAATTTTTCCCCCTTAATCAAGTCCTTGATGGATGAACAACCCTGGGATATGGAGTCTTCCCGATTAAAATCAACAGAATGAAGTATATGGGAGATCTTATCTTCCATTTCCCCTTTTATAAAAGAATCATAGGCCTCTACTGAGATAATAAAGGCCGGAGGAATATTAAAACCGGCCTGAGTCAATTTTGCTAAATTAAGGGCCTTACCTCCTGCTTTCTCCAGTGGTAAGTCCTGGTGGTCAAGTTCTATTACATACACTGTTTCACCTTAATCTCTATAATTTTGTGTAAGTGGATTAGGGTAATAGTTTTATCGTATTTCTAAGTGTGGATTACGTTCTATGCGCAAAAAGTATTATTTTAAAGGTATATAATAGTACTATGAAATCTCAGATCTACATCAAATGTCCCCAGTGTCAGAAAAATGGTCTGATAATCGAAAATAGGGGTAGATTTCTCTGCGCTAATTGCCAGTATGATTACACTCCCCTGAACGAAGATCCGGGTAAACTGGACGAAATATTAATCGATAATCTAGAGGATGGCGGTGGTCCCCTGGGTGCCATAGCCCTCTATGAATGGATAACCCTCCAACCTCCCCAGGAGGCAGCCCGGCATATCCAACAATTAGCCAAGGACAATAAGATAAAACTATTCTAGACTAGCTACTGATGGTAAATAGAGAAGGAAAAGTCGATTAATATTGAATGAGTGCAGGGGAAGGGACTCGAACCCTCGAAGGTCTACACCAATAGGCCCTGAACCTATCCCCTTTGACCGCTCGGGAACCCCTGCCTAATACCAATGATTGTGAGAAACTAGCATATAAAAGTTGTTTTTTTTAAAATTAATCAGCCGTAGATCAGGAGTACGTTTTTAGGATCCCGGGGATCAACCATTACCGGGATCTTCATACCCCGGGCTATAGATCCCACATCCAGGAGGTTCACATACTCTTTATGTTCCAACTGGTAGGGCTCCTCCCCAGCTACAGTTACCAGTAGCTGGAATTTGACCTGGGGCTGCTCATTGAGGTAAGTGCCAGTCTGCTCCCGGCTCAGTATCTCGGCTTCACCCTCCAGGCCCTTATTTAATAGATAAGTTTCCCGGTCATTGATCCTTTTGAAGAAATAAAAAACACCCAAGGCCCCCAACAAGGGGAAAACTATGAAGCAAGCCCCCATAAAGTAGAATAAATTCTGAAGTGACGAGCCATCATCGGCCAGGGCATCAGGGGAGGTGGTGAAGGCTAAAAACAGGAATATACCGCCCACGGCTAACATGGGAGCTAAAATAATAATCCATAACCAGCTACGTGTCTGCCACATACTAGGGACCCCTACCCTTTAATAAAGTTATAATTTAGGTGATATAAAAAATTTTAGTGAATTTTACAAAGAGGATCGGGAAATAAAAAAATAGCATCAAAAATAATATAAAAGCCATGGATATTGATCTTCTGATTTTCACCTTTCTATTACTGGTCCTGATATCCAGTGGTATCATCACCACCAGGTACGTCTCTAAAATCTCTTCCTATCTAAAATTAGGCCATTTTGCTGCGGGTTTCATCATCATCGCCATTGCCACCAGCATACCAGAACTGGTGGTAGGGGTGACCTCGGCCCTGGAGGGAATACCGGAACTTTCCTTGGGGAACATTCTAGGCTCCAACGTCGTTAATTTATCTCTGATTATTGGAACCGCGGTACTCATTGCCGGGGAAATTAATTTTAAGGAAAATAAAATAAAAAAGGAACTCACCTATCCCTTCTTTTTAGCCCTGTTACCCATCTTACTGGCCTTAGATGGAATGTTATCCCGTTGGGATGGTATAGTTTTAATTATAATATTTCTGGCTTACTTTTCACTTGTTTTCAGACACTCCGAGTTTGAAGAAGAGGAAGAAGTGGTGACTCGAACCCAGTTTATTAAAAGTATATTGTTTTTCACCCTGGGTTTACTTGCATTATTAGTCAGCGCCAGGTACCTGGTGGATTACGCATCCCTAATAGCCGTGGATTTGGGAATTCCAGTTTTTTTCATCGGTATAATAGTAGTTTCCTTCGGCACCTCCCTCCCAGAGCTGGCCTTTGAGACTATTTCCATGCTCCATGGCTATAAAATCCTGGCCATCGGTGATCTGATGGGTAGTACCGTAGCTAACTCCACCTTAATCCTGGGGGCGGTTTCCATTATAAGTCCAGTCCTGGTACCTGATTTCACGGAATTCGAGATCGTGGCCGTGTTTTTAATACTCCTGATCTCTATTTTTATACTATTTCTAAGGAGTAAAACTGGTCTCACCCGTTTCCGGGCATTGATATTGATATTAATTTACCTTATCTTTCTACTTCTAACTGGGTTTACCATGTAAAGGGTAACAAGGTCATCAAATTTTTCCCGGTAGGCATGTATAAATTTTTTACGTTAAAGGTGAATATAATAGTAGGGAGGGGTGTCATGTGAGGAAAATTTCCATAGTAATTTTAATTTGTCTACTAGCTGTGGGGGTGGTGACAGTCTCCGGTTGTACGGATGTTCAAAACACAGCCAACCAGGTACAACAAACCGCCAACGACGTAAATAACACTGTTAACGAAATAAATAACACCACCAACACCGTGCAGAATACTGCCAACAACCTGCAACAGCTTACCGGGCAGTGAACGCTTAATTTTCTTTTTTTAATGTTCTCTAACTCTTTCCCCTCTATTTGATCTGATATTATATCATGATGAAAAAACAGACATTATAACAGGGAGGGGGGAATATGGAATTGTTTATTCTGGATATGAAACATCTACCGGATATGTGTCCAATGTTTAACCCGGAGGTTAAACATACATTTTTTGAACGTTCCAGCCATATGGAAGAAGTTGCAGCTAAACTGGATGTAAAAATTGTGCTTAACATGGGAGTGGCCATTGAACACAACATCATTATGGTCCTGGAGGCACCTTCGGTGCAGGCTGTGGAAAACTTCATAATGGAAATGCAATTTTCTTCATTCAATGTGGTCAACCTGCGACACGCCCAGTATTCAGAAGATATTATGAAGAAGTTGTGACTAAGCACTCGACAGCTCAAACTCCAGAGTATATGGAATTATTATGGAAGGAGGTAGTATTATGGTTAAGGTGATGGCAAAATTGGTATTCGAGGATTATGATAAATGGAGACCAGCTTTCGATGAAGCAGCGAATATCCGAAAAGGTCATGGTGTCCAGGAGGCTCAAGTCTTTCGCAACTCAGATAATCCCAATGAAGTTCTGATCTTATATGAATGGGATGACCTGGAGCATGCCTGGCCTTTTTTTGAACAACCAGAAAACAAAAAGGTATTGGAAGAACTGGGATTACAAGGAAAGCCCGAAGTCTTTATTCTCAAAGAAAGGGATATATCTTTTTGATAATCTATTGGATGAGTATCGTTAAGCTATCCCGAAGTTTATTAAATGTATAATTCAAAATAGACAATTAACCCATTTATTAGTAGATCCTCCATAGATTAGATTTCTAAATTTTTAATAGAAAAAATGGGCAATTTTATTGTTTAGTAATTTATTTTCATATTTTAATGCTGTTAAGGCACAAATAGTTCCTAATAAGGCTCCGATTATTACATCGTAGGGATAATGGACACCAACGTATATCCTTGATATTCCAACTAGGAAGGCAAAGATGAAAAGTGGATATACTAACCAGTATAGTCTTCCTTTAGATTTTACGTGGTATTTTAAACCGATTACAGTAGCGGCTGCAAAAGATGATGCAGTGTGTCCTGATGGAAAGGACTGACCGTCAACTGGGACTAATAAATCTACGTTGGGCAAGGTTAAGAATGGTCTTGGTTCCGCCACCACATATTTTAAAAAAATCACAATGATATTGGTTACGAATAATGCAATCAAGGCCAATAAGGCCACTTTTTTACCAAACTTGTCACCGAAGATGTAGATCACGATACAAAATATAGTCCAGCCATAAACGCTGCCTAGAGTTGATATGAGGGGCATTATTAGATCAAAAATTGAGTTATCCAAACCCCAATTAATGTTGTAGAACCATTCTATGTTCTCTTCAAATAACTCTGATGAAAAAACATCGAACATATCCATTCCTTGTTTATTCTAAGAATATCTTGTGTTAGTTTATTAAATAATCTATGAAGGGATTAATAAACAGCTTTTAAATAATTGTTCATAAGTTTATTGATTATGTTTATTAATCCAATAAAATATAATAATTTTAACTATATTTCATCATTTAAAATTAAATCAGAGGTAAAAAAATGTCAAATAAAAAGACTAACATGCCCGAGAAAGGTGCAGCAGTTCAAAAAGACATGGAAACCTATGCAGTTAATCCCTACATCCCGGGAGGGCTGGTTGAACCGGATACCCTCAGAAAAATTGCGGATGTAGCCGAAAAATATGATGCTAAAGCCCTTAAACTATCCTCCGAACATCGAATTACCATCTTCGGCATACCCTTTAAGGATGTAGATAATATCTGGAATGATCTGGGTATGAGACCCGGGGGTTTATCCGGTAAAATAGTCAGGCCCGTCAAATTCTGTATTGGAGCATCCTGTTGTAAGATGGGGAAACAAAAAACCCATGAAATTGGGCTGGAAATTGACCAACAGTTCATGGGCACCAAGACACCTGACAAAATGAAAATCGCGGTTTCAGGTTGTGAAAACTCCTGTGCCGAACCAGCAGTCAGGGATATTGGACTTATCGGTACTAAAAATGGTTGGAATGTACTGGTGGGTGGTACTGCAGGGATCAGGCCCAGAATAGGGGATTTAATTGCTAAAGACTTGTCCAGTGAAGAGGTTTTAGAGTTAATGGCTAAAATTATTTCTTATTATAAAGAAAATGAGGAAGTAAAACGTCTGGGTAGATTCATTGACCATATGGGATTCGAGAAGTTCAAAGATGAAGTTTTAGGAAAATAAACTGCTTCTGGATTTCAGTCTCCTAAGAGTTCAACTAAAAACCTTTGATTCCTATCTCTCCATTTCCTCTTAGGGTTATCCTGGAAAATCCAAGTAGGAGGCAAATAAAAGTGTAGATAGCCAGTCTAGACTTTTTACCAGAATCAAAAACTACTTTTATTTTTAAACCATTCCTTCATCATTATCTGAAGAGTAACTCAAATATTCGCTGGTTAGGAAAGCCAGGATAATGTAACCAATTATTGCTACTACCAGGATAATACCGAATAATGTAGATTTATAGAGGTACATAGCATCAAGAATCAGGATTAATACTAAAATTAGTGTAACCAGCCATCCCTGCCAGGTTACTGGGCTGAAGCCCCATCCCAGACGTCTTTTTCTGAACCAGATTTCTTTGGTAAATCTTTTAACCATTTTTTTCTCCAAGTATTATCCTTTTTTTTAAAGAAATAAAATTTTCTTAATATGATCTTTACTCCTGGCCTGGAATCACTTAATAATTAAATTTATTTTACCAACAGTCCATACAGAGTGGTAGAGTAGAAAATATAACACCAAAGGTACCTCCAATAATTTGCAGATGATTTAAAAAATCCATTATTTAGGAAAGAATAGATTGTGTAGGAGAATTTATCCATGTTAGAATCCCTAGGCACCACCCTACACGGGGGGCCGGTTAATAAAGAAGAAGTAAACCGGCTACGAGATATTATAATGTTTGAAGGACCGGATCTTAAAAGAAGTCTGGTAAAATTTTTCTGCCTCTTAGTACTGGCTTCCGGCATCGCAACCTATGGACTCTTAGGCAATTCGGTGGCCACCATCATCGGGGCCATGATCGTGGCGCCGCTCATGCTGCCCATCATGGGATTGGCATTCGGTATCAGCATCGGCGACACCCACGCCATTCGAAACTCACTCCTCATCAGCCTGGGGGGCATCGCGGTATCCATCGCCATTGGTTACTTACTGACGGTTCCCATAGTAAGCATTACCATACCGGAAAACGTGGACCAGATCATGATACGTACCGCACCACGTATCCTGGACCTACTGGCAGCCCTGGTTACTGGCCTGGCCGGTGCCTTTGCCATGTCCCGCAGTGATGTATCAGACACCCTGCCGGGAGTGGCCATTGCCATCTCACTGGTCCCTCCCCTGGCCAACACCGGCATCTTACTGGCCACCTCCAATTTTACCCTGGCCATGGGGAGCTTTCTGCTTTTTATAACCAACTTCTTTGCCATACTCATCACCGGCGCGGCCCTTTTCGCAGTGATGGGCTTCCCCCAGGTAGTGGGCCGGTACCAGTCCGTGAAACACCGACGAAAAAGTATTGCCCTAGTGATAGTTATTATTGCCTTGATCCTGGTTCCACTGGCCTATAACGGCTACAATATCAGCACCAACAGCATCATCACCAAGAATGTGCAGGATGCATCAGCAGAGTGGTTGATTGGCAGCAGATACCAGGTTGAATCGGTAAACTCCGAGAACGCCGATAATTCAGTGGTCCTGGTGGTTATAGGGGAGGGTGAACTGCCACCCATAGAGAAACTTCAACAGCTCCTGGATGGGAAGCTGTACGGAAGACCGCTCCGGGTGCAAGTAGTCCACTCCAGCATATACTATGTTAATGATTAGAGTGGGGGATTGCTAATCTGGAATATAGGGGGAAAGAAGATGGAAACTGAAAGGAAAGAAATAAATAAAACCGTAATTTTACTGATCGCTACTCTGGCTGCATTTTTAACTCCATTTTTAGGCACCTCCCTAATTGTGGCTTTGCCTACTATTGCTAATGATCTGGCAGTTAACGCCATTCTGTTAAGCTGGGTTACTACCGCCTACTTTTTAGCATCAGCCATGTTCGCAGTTCCCCTTGGTAAAATTGCCGATATATATGGGATGAAAAAGATTTTCACCTACGGTATTGTAGTTCTCACCTTCGCTTCTTTCTTTGCCGCCATATCCCCATCCCCTGAATTTCTGGTTATAATGCGGGCTTTTCAGGGAGTGGCCAGTGCCATGATATTTGTAACCGCCCTAGCCATCATAGCCTCAGTATTCCCTCCCCAGGAAAGAGGTAAAGCCATCGGAATAAATATTACCGCCGGATATGCCGGGCTGGTCATGGGGCCGGTCCTGGGAGGTTTTCTAACCCAGTACCTGGGTTGGAGGAGTATTTTTTATCTGGTAGTGCCACTGGGGTTACTGGTCCTGTCCCTGGTCCTCTGGAAAATGAAGGGGGAATGGGCAGGATGTGTAGGTGAAAAACTGGACTACTGGGGCTCTTTAATCTATATCGTTATGCTCTCCCTGATTCTAGTAGGATTTTCCAGTATAACCGGAACTCTGGGAATGGTAATGGTTATAGTGGGTATAATAGGGATGGCTGGATTTGTGATCTGGGAGTTAAGGGTTGAACATCCGGTTCTAGACATGAGTTTGTTTTTTAAAAATAGAAGATTCGCATTCTCCAATCTGGCCGCGCTTATAAGTTATATAGGCTTATCCACCGTGGCTTTCCTGTTAAGCCTGTACCTACAATATATCAAGGGACTGGATCCCAATGTAACGGGATTGATCCTGGTGGTTCAGACGGCCTTCATGGTAATAATCTCTCCCTTCGCTGGTAGACTCTCCGATAAGATTGACCCTGGAAAATTAGCCTCCCTGGGAATGGGACTGATAACCATAGGACTCGTGATCTTTGCCTTCATAACCCAAGAGACCAGTTTGTACGTTATAGTATTGGCTCTGGCTATCTTAGGGATAGGTGTAGGCATTTTTTCTGCCCCCAATATGAACTCCATCATGGGATCGGTGGAGAGAAGATACTACGGTGTAGCCTCGGCTACGGTAAGTACCATGCGACTATTAGGCCAAACCTTCGGTATGGGACTGATCCTAATAATATTCGCCGTCTACATTGGAGCCGTACAGTTCAATCCCCAGAATTATCCGGAACTATTGGCCAGCATCCAGGTAATCTACCTTATTGCCGTGGGACTGAGTCTAATTGCCATTTTAGCATCTCTAGCAAGGAATAGGTAAAAATATCTTAGAAATGAAAATAAAATTTTATTAGTATTACTTGGCATAACCATTTTTTCTTATAGTCAGTTAAAATGTAAGTTGGAAAGGATTTTTGAATTTCGAAGGTCAACCATATCTTGTTGGATAAAAAAAAGAAAAAAAAGTTTTTGTTAGTGTCTTTTGGTAGAGATTAACCCACCCAGCACCATTAGAACAGCAAGAACTATTCCAGTTAGTGGTGTTCCGGTTTCCTGCATGCCAATAGAGTTTCCAGAAGATTTAGTGGTGGTTACTGCGTTAACGGTTGTGTTTTCTGTATTGTTGGGTTCTTTGTTGTCCAGATCAGATCCAGCTGCCCGGACAATGTAAAGTACATTGTTTCTACCGTCTACTACTCCGAAGTAAAGATAATCATTACTTCCAATGGCTGCAGAACTAGTAGCATACACTGGTAAAGACCATTTAAGAGTTCCGTCACTGTTTAATGCAAAGAAAGTATCTTCATCGCCTTCTCCAAAGTAAATGGTTCCATCTGCACCAATTACTGCTTCATGGTTTACAGAATACATTGTTGGGTAATTCCATTTGAGACTTCCATCGGGGTTAATGGCATACAATCCATAATTATATCCATCACCATTGTCGTAGTAACCTCCAATGTATATGGTACCATCTTTAGCAATTGAGGGATTGGTACGGAAACGACCATTGGTAATAGTATATTTCCAGTCAGCTTGATCCTCAGATGGATTCATGGCATATAATGTACCATCAACGACCATGTAAACGATTCCTTCACGAACTACCAATGCACTTGAGTCCAAATTTCCTGACATACCGCCACTCCATATAGAGTTTCCATTTTGATCCAGCACGCGCAATACACTCTGTCCATCATAATTCCAATAGTACATGTAGGCAAAATTGATTGTTCCTTCAGTCCCTACGGCTGGAGATGCAATATTACCTCCATAAGCTCCTTGACTAACAGAATATCCCCATTTTAAGGTACCATCAGGTTTCACTGCATTTAATTTAGCGTACCATCCAGAGTCGTAATAGTTGGTGGTGAAGTAGATAGTTCCATCAGTTCCTATAGCTGGAGAACCTCTCATGTAAACGGTTGTTCCTTCGTTGAGGATGTATTTCCATTTTAATGTGCCGTCAGGATTTATAGCATATAAAAAGCCATAAGTCCTGGTACTATCAAAGAACCCACCGGTGATGTAAATGGTTCCATCATTGGTAATGGCAGGAGACCCACTGATGTAATTGTAATTGCTATCGTAGATGATTCCATCGTAAATGGTGAAGTTCCATTTTTTAGTTCCATCAGGTGTCAATGCATATAGATTAGCTAATTCGTTGATGCCATTATTGAATGATGTTGGTAAGTAGACTGTGCCATCAGGTCCTATAGATGGTGCACCAGTTATTTTGGTGTTTTCATTATCTGGGGTAAAGTTCCCGGTGGTGTTATTAGATTGAGGTCCAACATACTGGGACTGACCAGTGTTTTGGTTATCATTTTGGGCTTTAGGGAATTCACTGTCTGCCAATGCGTCATCAGTAGCAGCCATGGCTGGGGAAATTGAAAGGACTAAGAGTGTTAGCAGTGCTAAAAACAAAAAAATGTTTTTATATTGAATTCGGTTTGTGATCAACTTTTTTTCACCTCCTTTATGCTTATTTTGATAAATTAATATCAAGGTAAATTATTATTAAATTTTGAAATATTAGGTTAGAATATCTTTATTATCATAATACATAATTAAAACACTATCTATATGTGGGGTTCGCCGGAAATGACATGCCAATTTCATTTCCGATATAAAAAACTAAATAAAAATATAATCTTTAACAGTAAATCGAAAAAAGCTCTGGAACTCTTAACCAGCATCTAGATAATCTTCTCATTACTGTGATAGTGAGTGTAGTCGCGGTGTTTGCATCTCTGGCCCGGAAGTGAGGGAATTTAATTCACCAAAACATTACATTTCCAACAATTCTATGATAGATATTCAAAGGACCTTGGAGATATAAATTCAAATTTGGTGGAAGGACTGCCTGCAATTCTTAATATGGATACTTGGTTTTCACCACCAAGTATAGGTGCCTAATTTTTTTATTGTTTAATAAACAAAATTTATCATGAATATTATTAGATTTCTAGAAAAATGAAAACTTGTAAGCATGAATATGGTTCTTCAGGAGAATTATGTACTGAAGAAGTTTGGATAAACTCAGATTATTGCATTTTACACACTGATTTCCCGAGAAACAGGAATTCACCAGATTTTAATATCTTAACTGCTGAAAAAAATAAAGAAATTCAAAAAAAAGTCACGAATAAGGATTTTAATTTTGAAGGTTCCCGGTTATTTAACCTTGATTTTTCTAGGATGAAAATAATGGGTGACCTGAATCTCAGGGATGCAGATGTAAAAGAAAATCTTTTATTGTCATACCTGAAAGTTGAGGGTAAGTCTATTTTGCAGGGAATCACAGTTGGTGAAACTTGTGATTTTCAGGAGGCAGAGTTTGGTGGTGATGCTGAATTTACCCAAGCCGTAATTGGTGGGAATGCAAATTTTAACCGAGCGAAAATTAATGGCAACGTGCATTTTGATAAGGCTGAGATTGGTGGAGATGCCAACTTTACGCGCGCCATAATCAGGGGGGATGCAGATTTCTCCCTGACTCATATTAATGGGGGTGCATATTTTCCACTGGCCAGGTTTAATGGAGATATGAACTTCCTTCTTGCCATTATAGATGGCATCCTTGATTTTAGAGTAAGAATTGATGGGAAGGCCGATTTTGAAAAGGTAAAGATTGGTGGGGATGCTGATTTTCAGGAAGCTGAGATTGCTGAGGGAGTTTATTTTACCAGATCAACCATTACTGGTAATATCAATCTTTTCATGGCGAAAATTAGTAAAACTGCTTATTTTAGGGGGGCCACACTTCTTGGAAAGGCAAATTTTGAACAGACCAGCTTTAATTGTAACGTGGATTTTCAGGAAGTTAAATTTGGTGGGGATGCTAACTTTGAGAAGATGGTTACCACTGGAATTTCCAAATTTCAATGGTCCATTTTTTCTGGTTACGTATATTTTTCAAATTCTGGTTTTAAAGGACCAGTAAACTTTGATGAAACTTCTTTTTTAACTAAAGGAGTCTTTAAGGGATTAAGAAATTTTAATGCCTCTTTTGAAGGCGCAATTCTTAAAAATGTTGCATTTAGAGATTGTGATCTAACAAATGTACGATTTAAACACGTGATATTTGAGCATTGTGGATTGTCCACCTCCAACTGGGACGATAAAATTCCTGAGCATAGGGATTTGGAATTAACTAAAAAAGATAAGCTGGACCGATATTCCATATCCTTATCTAACTTTTTTAAAATTTTATGGACTCCGGATCTAATAAAAAAGGCAAATATAGCTGCAGATTCATACAATAGAATAAAAAAATCTCTTAGGGAAGAAGGAGACTACCTAAAGGCTGGAAAATTCTATATAAACGAAATGGATCTGCGAAGAGAAGTATACTGGAATAATAATAAATTGATGTGGCTTTTTTACTCCATATTATCCATCACCACCAATTATGGCGAAAGTATAAGAAGACTAGTAATTAGCTATTTTGGATTGATAACAATTTTTGCAGTATTATACGTGGGTATATACGGGTATCAAGTTTATAATGCCATAATATACAGTGCATTAAACTCCGTGGCCGTAATCTATAGTACCGGACAACCTACTGGATTAGAATTCTTAATATTCGTTGAAAATTTAGGTGGCACAGTTTTAATCGCCCTTTTCGTGTACGTATTTGCCATGAAGATGTCACGATAAAATAAAATTATTCCAAAAAATATATTGTAACAGAGGTGGAAAAAATGCCAGTATTTATTCTAGACATGGAACACTCCCCCGAGATGTGTCCCATGTACAATGATAAGATACGTAAAAAGTTTAAAGAACAATACAACAAAATGAAAGAGATTGCAGCCAAACTGGAAATAAAAATATTGATTAACCTCAGTGTTGCCATGGACCACACGTCTTTACTCATACTAGAGGCTCCTTCGGTAGAGTCCATGGAGAACTTTGTAATGGAAATGGGATTGGTATCATTCCAAACCATCACCATGCGCCATGCCATCAACACTGATGAGGTGATAGAACGATTTTAATCCTAATATCTGGAATTGATGACTGCAATGTGCTTGAATGAAAATTATACACGATTCATTTGAGAAAGAAGGGTTGCATGGAGGTCCATTTATCTTTCCAGTCGATGGGTACCAGTTGTTGGGTTACTGTCTCCGGGAATCCCTGGGCCAGAATGGCACGATCCTCAGGAGATGAGTTATACAGGGCAAAGGGCACCAACAAGTATGCCGGGCCAGCCTTTTTCTGAAAAAAATCGGAAAATTTTTTTTGGATCCTGATCATTTCATCCCGATTTATATCCAGGCTACCCACTTTTTGAAATAATTGTGTCTCCTCGATCTGTATATGAGGATGCCATATTTGATTTATTTTTTTAAAACCAGATTGAAGCTTTTTTAGTGAACTTATTACATCTCTTTTGGACCTTAAACTGTTGAGTCCGCTATTTATTTCCTTTAGAGAACTATCAACCACTTTATGTTCTTTCATCAACTGTAAATAAGGTACATCCGGTATAAGCGGCTTGAAGTAGGGGAACAACTGCTGATTCTCAACCTTATGATGCCCATCCAAAAATGACGAAAAAGCCTCTACGTAGTTAAGGAAGCCTTCCCGCTTTTGTTCTTCTATACTGCCCCTTTCTAAAAATTCATTAGTATTTCTAATACCTACTTCCAGACCACGGGTAATGATCCGGTGAAAACGTATGAAATCTTCTCCAACGTTGGGCTGATTTAGATTAGACATCCTGATCCCCTACTTTTTCAAGCTCAACTGTCCTTTCTTCACTATTCTTTTTTTCCTTTATTCGGTTTCAGGAGTTTCTTCTGTTCCGGGGGTTTCCATTTTTCGTCTTTCTCTGATGACATCCGCAGCAGTTGAGCCTAGTTCGCTTATAGCTCGAGCGATTGGACCGGGTGACTTGAGTGATAATAATTTAATCCCTTCAGGACCTTTCACATCCTTGAAGACTGCTATCATTGCTATGGGTTCTATACCAGTCCCTCCAGCAGCTCCAGCACCTTTACCACCTTGGTCTTGTGGACCTTTTCCTTCGCCCATACCGGCACCGAAAGCCATGCCAAATCTGGTGACAGGAATAAGGATCTTGTCTTCAGTTTCGATGGTTTCACCGATGACATTTTCAATATTCAAGACCTTACGCAATTCCTCTACCGTAGTTTTTATTGCATCCTCCATACCAACATCACTCCTCTTATGAATACATAATTTATTGTTCCCCAAACATGATAATTTTTTGGACAGTATCCAAAAAAAAATTAGTTTCAGAATTATTTTAGAAAAAATAAAAATTAAATATGAACTTAACATTCTGAAGGAAATTGATGTTGTATTGTTAAGAATTTACTTCGCTAAACCTGCATATCTTTGACCAGGAGGACGCTATATCATAAAATTTGGTTCATTCTGAACAGTATCAACCTCTTCAGAGTACCCAATTTCCTTGACAATTAAATCTAATTTATGTCAATAATATTTCCAATAATACTTCATCTTTGAATATATTTTAGGGTTAAAATTGTTTAAATTAAACCTAAAAAAACCATTGATTATACTTCAAACCTATTGATTAATTATACCTCATAAAAATCTATAAAAGAACCAATATGGATACTAATATTAAATAGAATTACTCCATTTTATTAGGTACCTCAGTAGGTGTTGATTAATTGACAGAATCAGAATACTTAGTAAGTTTTCATTTAATGGCCAAGCCTAATGGAGCATTATGTAATTTAAACTGTAAATATTGTTTTTATACTCCAAAAGTGGAACTTTATCAAGATAGAGAAATGGAAATGTCTGATGAAGTGTTGGAAGAGTACACTCGCCAGTACATTGGTGCTTTGGAGATTCCAGAAGTTACATTTGCCTGGCAGGGTGGTGAACCTACTCTCATGGGTATTGAATTTTTCAAGAAGGCCATTAAATTTCAGCAGATGTACAAAAAACCAGGGATGAAGATATATAACACCATACAGACCAATGGAACCCTCTTAGACAAGGATTGGTGTGAATTTTTCCGGGAAAATGATTTTTTAGTGGGTATCAGCATTGATGGCCCCCGAGATCTTCATGATGCTTATCGAAGGGATAAAAAAGGAAATCCCTCTTTTGATCGAGTAATGCATGGTTTAAAGCTGCTTAAAAAGTATGAAGTTGAATTTAATATTTTATCCACGGTAAATCGGAGTAATGCTGATTATCCTCTGGAGGTATATAATTTTTTTAAAGAGGTGGTTGGTGCCAAACATATTCAGTTTATACCAATCGTGGAAATGGAAGATTCAAATGGAAAAATAAAGGTTTCAGATGAATCAGTGCTCCCGGAACAGTACGGAAAGTTCTTATCAACTATTTTTGATGAATGGGTACAGAAGGATGTGGGGAAAGTTTATGTGCAAATATATGATGCTGCTCTAGCTTCATGGGTTGATTATCCTCCATCTGTGTGTCTATTTGCTCCAACCTGTGGAACAGCTCTTATAATAGAACATAATGGGGATATATACTCTTGCGATCACTTTGTGGACTCTGAACATTTATTAGGTAATATAATGGAAACTCCAATGGAAGAATTAGTATCATCTTCCCAACAATTTCAATTTGGTTTAGATAAAAAAGAGAAACTTCCTCAAAAATGCGTTCAATGTGATTTTAAATTTGCATGCTATGGTGCTTGCCCAAAACATAGATTTTTAATTAATGAAACTGGTGAAAAACATTTAAATTATCTCTGTAACAGTTACAAAGAATTTTTTGAGCATATTAAATGGCCAATGGAGATAATGACTTCTTTATTAAATCATAATAGAGCACCTGCTGAGGTAATGTCTATTTTAAAAGGTGATGAAACCTTAAAAAAAGTCTTCCCGGATATTGGCCGTAATGATCCCTGTCCCTGCGGAAGTGGGCTAAAATTTAAAAAATGTCATGGGAAATCAGGATAACTTTATATACAAAATAAATCGTACATTTATTATTTATAATTTAATGAAACTGGTATTTGTGAATCATCATATGGGGTATTATCATGAGCAAGGATAAAGAAAATAACATCGTTATTATGGCCGGCTATCAAAGTATTGAAACAGCCGAAAAGAACTTCGATCAGCTCACAGAGCTGGTAAAGGACAAAAAGATAAAGACTGAAGGTATGATCCTTGTCCAAAACGACCAGGATGGTAAAGTGAGTGTCACCGAGACCGGGGACAAATTAGGCCGTAAGGGAATGGGTTGGGGTGGTGGTGTAGGACTCCTGGTAGGGTTAGCTGCACCACCCCTACTGGCTTCTGTAGTTGTAGGCGCTGCTGCTGGTGGACTTATCGGAAAATTCACCAAGAAAAAGGTACAAAGTGGCATTGAAAGTGGACTTGGTGATAAACTCAAGCCCGGGACCGCAGCTATTATTACCATTGTTGGAGAAAATGATCGACTAGTAACTGAACAGGCACTTGCAGATTCACCAGCCAAATCTGTTGCCCCAATAAAGGGCATAAAAGGCCTTAAAGAGGCTTTAGCAGAGGCAGGGGGGAAATTTAACCCCGACCGTACTGTATTACCAATTCCCGACCGTGAATTCGGTGGAGCAGTAGGACGTACCCTACGTGATTCTGTGGCAGATTGGACCATGATTCCAGGACCACAGGCACCGGAAGATGCTCCTAATGTGTTAGTCATTCTTATTGACGATGCTGGCTACGGTAACATTGGATCCTTTGGTGGTCCCATTAACACCCCTAATTTCTCGAGGGTGCAGGAAATGGGGATTACCTACAACCGATTCCATGTAACTGCAGTGTGTTCCCCCACACGGGCCTGCCTCTTGACAGGTCGCAACCAGCATCGAGTTGGTTTTGGATCTATTGCAGAATATCCCGGCCCATTCCCCGGCTACACAGCCGCCAAACCTAAAAGCTGCGCAGCATTTCCACGTATCCTCAGAGAAAATGGATATGTCACCGGAGGTTTTGGTAAGTGGCATTTAACCCCTGATAATGTACAGGGTGCAGCCGGACCTTTCGATAACTGGCCTCAAGCATGGGGTTTTGACCATTGGTGGGGTTTCCTTAGTGGTGCAGCCGGTCAATATGACCCAATAATCACGCAGGACAACTCAACACTTGGCGTACCCGAGGGTAAAGATGGAGAACACTACTACTTCCCTGATGATCTCACTGATAAGGCAGTAGAGTGGCTGCATGCTGTCCGGGCCCAAGACGCTCATAAGCCCTGGATGATGTACTACTCAACTGGATGTGCACATGCACCCCACCATGTGGCAAAGGAGTGGGCTGACAAATATAAAGGCCAGTTTGATGAGGGATGGGATGTAATGCGTGAGAAGGTCATTAAACGCCAAAAAGAGCTGGGTATAATCCCTGAAGATACAAAATTAACCGAACGCCCAGACCTCTTCCCTGCATGGGAATCATTAAATGAAGATGAAAAAGTACTCTACGCTAGACAAATGGAAGTTTATGCAGGTTACTCTGAAAACGCAGATTGGAACGTCGGAAGATTACTCGACGCAATAGAAGAGATGGGAGATCTGGAAAATACCCTTATTATGTATATTTGGGGCGATAATGGAGCAAGTATGGAAGGAACCCTTACTGGTTCTTTCAATGAGATGACATTCTTAAATGGGATAGTGTTGGATGCAGACCATCAATTGAAACTGATTGATGAATATGGCGGCATGGATGCTATGGGAGGCATCCATACCGCACCTCATTACGCGGCAGCTTGGGCACATGCCGGTAACACACCATTCCAGTGGGGTAAGCAGATGGCCAGTCACCTGGGGGGTACCAGAAACCCCATGGTCATAGCTTGGCCAGATCGAATCAAGCCAGATAATGAAATGAGGACCCAGTTCACCCATTGTATAGATGTAGGTCCCACTATACTGGAAGTAGTAGGTATTCCTGAACCTGATATAGTTGATGGAATTGAACAAGAACCTATGGATGGTACTAGTTTCGCTTACACCTTTGATGATGTCAAAGCTGAAGAACGTCACATTGTACAATACTTCGAAATGTTTGGTAGCCGAGCAATCTATAAAGACGGTTGGTGGGCAGCTTCCAAACCCGACAGGATACCATGGGACTTTTCACCTGAAACACTGCAACGTTTCGGGCCAGATGCTGATTGGGATCCCGATAAGGATGCACCTTGGGAATTATATTATTTGCCTGAAGACTTTTCACAGGCCAAGAACATCGCAAAAGATAATGCAGATAAAGTAAAGGAACTCCAAGACCTATGGTGGGATGAAGCCGAGAAAAACCAAGTTCTGCCGTTGATGGGCGGGGCTTCAGTTATGTACGGAATCTTGCCACCGCTTCCTACCATTACCCGGTTTTCATTCGCGGGTGATGTTCAGAATGTGCAGCGTGGTATGATACCCCGTGTTTATGGGCGATCCTATGCTATTGAAGCCGAAATCTCAGTTCCTGAAAGCGGGGCAGAAGGAGTGATTGTCTCCAACGCTGATTTCATGGGAGGATTTAGTTTATGGGTTGATGAGGAGGGATTGCTACATCACACCTACTCCTTGCTTGGTGTGGAGATTTACAAGCAGATTTCTGAGGAGAAGATTCCTACCGGTGATGTGGAGGTGAAGATGTTGTTTGAGGCAGATGAACCCAAACCGGGTACAGGCGGGCAAGTAACATTATATGCCAATGACAAAAAGATTGGCGAAGGCAGGATGCCCCATACAGTTGCTGTTGCTTTCTCTTCCTATGCGGGTATGGATGTAGGTTGTAGTAATGGTCTAGTAGTTGATAGGGACTATGAAGATAATGCTCCATATGCGTTCACGGGGACTGTTAAAAAGGTAATCTTTGACCTCCGGCCTAATACCCATGAAGATGAGGAAAAGCTTCATGAGATAGAACAACAATCTAATATTGCCCATGGAGCCTCAGGATAGTTTATTTGCCAGAATACTTCTGGATGAGTAATAGGGTCTTCGATTTAAATGCTTGAAGGCCCGATTTTTATTTAGATGAGAATTTCTCATCCTTCTTTCCTGGCCTGATTCTAAATTGTCTGCCTAAATTGATGTATAAAATCTAATATAACTGGTAAGGAATCAAAAATTATCATAGAATATTTAAAATGGATTATATTTGATTTACAAGCAATTCATAGTTCAATTAAACTTGCTAAAGATAATGGAACCTTAAATAAATATAAAAATTTATAAAAACGATTTGAGAATATAAGGTATGCTAAATGTAAATTAAAAATAAAGAGGAAATGTATTTAGAAAAATTAGAGCATGAATGGTTAGTAAACGATTCAAAATTCATTCTTATAATTTAGATATTCAGGTGAAACCTTGAATTTAAAGCAGAATATCACCTCCTTTTTACCAATACTTAAATGGGGAAAGAGTTATGATAAGGAGTGGTTGAAACCGGATATTCTGGCAGGAATAACTTTAGGAGCATTTACAATACCTGAAGCTATCGCATACGCATCCTTAGTAGGATTACCTCCAGAGACAGGTTTATATGCTGCTATGATGGGATTATGTGCTTATCTATTTTTTGGAACATCCCGCCAGCTTTCTATGGGACCAACATCCGATGTGGCTATATTGGTGGGAGTCACCCTGGGAGGATTGGCTCTGGCCAGTTTCACAGAATATGCAGCACTTGCTGCCATCACTGCTATTTTAACGGGAATTTTTGCCTTAGCTGCCCGGATTTTAAGAATGGGATTTTTGGTTAAACTCATTTCTAAACCAGTTTTAAAAGGTTTTCTGGCAGGAGTTGGTTTTTATATAGCTGTAAGTCAGTTGCCTAAATTATTTGGAATACACGGAGCTAATGGGGGTTTTTTTGAACGCATATGGTTTATTATTGCTAATTTTGACCAGTTTAACCTACCTTCATTTATAATTGGTATGGGCGGAATAATCTTCCTTTTGATAGTGCGTAAAAAATTTCATAAAGTCCCGGGTGCACTTATTTTGATCATAGCATCCATTATATTGATGTCAGTTACTAATCTCGCTGATTTAGGAGTAACAGTTTTAGGTGAAATATCTACTCAATTACCCACTTTTGGCGTACCCGATATTGCTACCGATATCTCAACTGTCGTTCCTCTGGCCTTTGCCTGTTTCTTAATAACTTATGTGGAAGGCATGGGCCTGGCCCGGATGTTCTCTGTGAAACATAAATATCCCATTGATCCTGATCAGGAACTGGTAGCTCTGGGAGCATCCAATATAGCTGCAGGAATGAGTCAGGGATTTCCCATTGGAGCTAGCATGTCCCGAAGCCTAGAAAATGATGAAAGTGGCGCTAAAACTCCTCTTTCAGGGGGATTTAGTGCATTTATCATAGCTATTGTTATTCTTTTTCTGTCAGGATTGCTTTTCAATCTCCCCCAGACTATTCTGGCATCCATTGTATTGGTGGCAGTAATAGGTCTGGTTGATTATTCAGATCTAATTAAAACTTATAGGTTAAGTAAAAGAGAATTTGCAATTGCCATTACCACATTTGGTAGTGTATTGGTCTTTGGAATCCTTGAAGGGATCTTAATAGGTGTTATAATTTCATTTATAGATTTAATTGAACGAATTTATAACCCTAAGATTGCTGTTTTAGGCCGCATAACTAATTCAAATAAGTTTGGCGATATAGAACGACACCCTGAAAATAAGCAAATACCCGGTATTCTAGTGGTGAGAGTGGATGGATATCAGATATTTGCCAGTGCAGAGAACATTAAAGAATCCATTATCAGCCTGACTAAGACGCAGAAAACACCGGTGAAACTGTTAATACTGGACTTTAAATCTTCGCCTATAATAGATGTCACTGGAGCGGAAATGTTAAAAGAACTTTGTGAAGAGATGATTGTTGAGAAAACTACTGTTAAATTAGCCCATGTTTCGGGACAGGTCAGAGATTTCCTGCGCTCTGCGGGTCTAGAAAAATACTTCGGAACTTTGGAAGCTGATACCCATATCCATGATTTCATCAATGAATTTGATAAGGAATTTGAAAAACTCTAAGATCCGAACCATAGTTACCTTCACTTAACCCGTTTGAAATCAATCCCGAAGAATATAGAGGCACCATTTTTGGTAGTCTATCTTTATTTACTGCCGATGAGTTACCTTGGTAATAATTTCACTTATTCTGAACATGAATGGGTGTAGGTGGGCCAAAGTATATGTGTTAGTGAAAATAAAAGAATTTATAGGTATTTGCTTGCGAAAATCTTGTAATGTTTATTAAAAATTAAAAATGTAACTGGAGGTGAAATAAATATGGTTGAAACACAACAAGCAACTGGTGGATCCATGGTGGGAGTTGGTTTAATTTTATTAATTCTTTTCCTGCTATTCCCAGTGTTCACATGGTATTTAATGTGGTTCGCAATCCTCTTTATGCTTATTGGCGGTATTGTTAGTTTATTCGTTAAATAATTTTAGTTATTTGACTTAAATTAAAAAAACACTATTTTTACTTTTTTTGATTTATTGTAGATAAATACAATTTTCTAATTCTCTGATATGAGGTATTTTGTAAAATATATTACTCAGTAATTTATACAATTTATTAGGATGTGGTCCCTCACTTCTCGTAAAAATAATCAATAGGTCAAAAGGGGCCACCTCCATCCCATCCCATGCTCTTCAAAATTTTTTCTATGATGATTTCCCGAGTGAAGAAATTAGAAAATTTTTTTGATAGTGAATGCTAAAATAGTATAGATAGGTGAGATTGTGGTTTATTGTAAAGAATGCGGAACTGAAAATCCTGATAATGCCGAATTTTGTCAGGAGTGTGGAAATGAGCTTGTTCCTGAAAATGAAGACAATGTTATGGGAACAAAAAGTACCGGACTAATTATATTTGGATATATCTTCGCGGTTCTAGGTTTGATTTCAGGATCTATACTTTCTCTGGTTGGTCTTGTAATTGGTTTCACTCTTCTTAGAAGAGGTGGTCCTGATAGGGGTCATGGAATAATAATTACAGTAATCTCAGCATTTGTCATACTTATCTGGATAGCAATTGCAATTTTATATGTGTATTACGCTTATTTAACCTAATAGATATAATAGCAATATTCAGATTAATAGACTAAAAAATTCTTACATTTTATATTAAAGTCGAACTTATGATTAAAGTAACAGTCCTAGACAGTGTACTATTGAAACATTCTGATCATGGTATAAACACACGATTTTTGTAAGATATGAAAATGTAGTCATAAGCTTACCTGTAAATATAAAACCATAATATTTATTAATTTTTACGTAAGAGTAAACAACAGACCATAAGATATTATTAATATTTATTGAATTTAATCTATATATATAAAATAAAATGTCTACTATTCAATAATAAGCATATTAATATAATTACACACTATTTTTTAACTTATTTATGTTAACTATGAACATGTCAGAGGCTTGAAAATTCTGGCGAAAATTAACTTCCGAAATGGATTTACTTCATAAGAATTTTTCCCAATATTTGGATCAAATTTTAAAAATTGCAAAAAGTGCCTAAAATGATCAGCACATATAGGGCGGACGATCTAAATACAAGAGTTTAATCAATTTTAAAAATTGTATGGTGCCCATCGATTAACCCTAATCTAACTTACTTCGTAATATATTGATATAACGAAGTAAAAAATCTATCTTCAAGAAACATACTTAGATATATTCAACGAAGTCTATTTTTCCCATAAAAGTGAAATTATTACCAATGATAATAAAGTTAATATGAGAACGAAGGAAATTAAAATATTTGTCAAATTTATTTTTGATAAGAGAACTACAAGAATTGTCCCTATTATTAACCATGTGAAGAGTATCGAAAAGTTTACAAAGTTTACAAATGGTATTTCATAATTTTCTTTATGTAATGATATTATCAGAAATGAAAAAGAAAATAATGCGATTAAAATACCTAAATCAGGAGTGGTAAAAGATTGGACATAAAGTCCCGTAATAAGATCTATTTTAAATTCAAATATTGATTTATATAGTTCAACCAATGAAAAAATGACTAAAACTAATCCAAATGCAGGAAGTCCCCAATATTTTTTATCATGAGAAACATGATAAGACCCTTTAAATAACATTTCAACAGTATTTGGAGTTTCTAAAATAATTTCTCTATAATCCTCTTCGTTAATTGCAAAGGTATAAACATTTTTTCCATTTTTTCTAACGATATCTGGATCTTCAATTCTTAATTTTTCCCATTTTTCTCTTAAGTTAGATGAGTATATCCTGTAGAAATCTAAATGAAAGTTTTTACCTTTATCTGACATTCTCATTCCAAGAGGTACTGTAATCGAAAATTCAGGTCGTATTGGCCAATTAATTTTAAAATATCCGATGTATCCATTAAATTTAAATTTGAAATTAGGGTTTGATTCTCCATATTTAATTTCTAATCTAACATGTTTTTGTAAATTAAAAGGACCATTTATAGGAATTTGGGTTGGCCAGTCATCTAAATTACCTAAATTTACATAAAGTTTTTCTTCTTGATTAATAAATGCTAAATACCGATTTAAATTTCTTCCTTTGACTTGAAGCCCGAATATATCTCCCTCATTTCTTTCATGTTCCTGTTTATCTTCATCTATATTTGTATAAAAGTCGATACCCAAATAATATTTATCAGTATAGATATCCATGACTTGTCTGACAATTTGACAATTTGATGGTTTTAATTGGTCTTCGATATGATGCCAGACTTGTTCAATCTTCAAAAAAATCCTCCAATCAATTTTATAAAATGAAATTATAAATAATTATGTAATAAATATATATTTACAAAATAAGAAAATCGATAAGATTATATAATCAATTATAATTAATTATAATACAGCTTAAGCAGGAGGATAAAATGAAATTATCATCAAAATCAATCCCTATAGGGAGAAAAGTTCATTCTATAAAAGTACTCCGTGCTGATCATAAAACTAGTGATGAATATACTGAAGATCTAGTTAACCAGGGTAATTACGTTGTTGTACATCGAAGAGGAGAAGATGTTAAAGTATTAACTCCAAAAGGAAAGCAAAAAATTTCTTTAATTAGTTTACAGAATATTTCTCCTAAAAAAGCTATTGAATAATTATTATTTGATTATTTAAAGGGCACTAATAAGGCATTTATTCATAACTTTTAATTTATGTTCTAATGTTCTATTTTTTTTGATTTAATTATAATATCAAAAATTTTAATAAAATTGGCTTATTCAAAGCCACATATCTTGCTTTTCACTTCTAATTCGTAAGGGTTACTCATTTTACCTGGATTATATTTTTCTTTTAACCATACTAAGAAATCAGTGATTAAATCTTCTGAGAAGTTGGATTTATGTCCCGGGCCTATCTTAATAACTTCCTTAAATCGTTCAGGAATTTCTATAGCTTTTTCACCGAAATAATAGAAATAATCTGAAATTAAAACATATTCACCACTAAGGTCATGATCAATGTCCTGTTCATGATGATATTGGTTCGGTTTCTGGAACCATTCGCCTTTATTTTTAAAATAAATGTTATCTATTCGATTTTTGAATCTAATATCATTATAATAACTATCAAAATCCATCTTCTCAGTAATTTTCATGGCATAAATTAACTTATTATTCCCTACAGTACTTTTAGATCCAGTCCCTATAACCCAATCACCTATAGAAGCAACTCTGCGAATTTTTGGTTTACAACAAGCCAATGTACAAAAATCATCGTTGGGATTTGGAGCAAAACCTGTATCCGAAATCATCACATACGAATATAATTTCATTAAATCTCCTTTATAATTCAATAGACAAGGTTATAGATCTAGATTTTATTACGGTTTGTTGAAATTTTATTTTCACTTTGTTGGAGAAATTTTACTTTGTCCCAATGTCTGATAATGGAATTCTTACTTTATGGAAGTTTAAGAGTAGATTGATCTTTATTTTCAATTTTTTGTTCGATTTCTCCGTTTAAAATATCTACTTTTATGTCTCTATTCTTGCAAATCCATTCTAAGGCAGGATCACCTTTAAAGCATAAAATCACGTCTTTTATTTCATTTACGTTATATTCGCATTGAAACATATCATGACCTGCTATTATTTGGCCAATTACAAGTCTGTTTAGTTTTTGTTTGGCTTCTATTAATTCGACTGTCTTCCCTTTGGTTATATTATAAAAATCTTTATATCGGTAATTTTTAGATGATAAAATATCGTTATCACTATTTTCAATTCGAATTGCATCAATTCGTCTAACCCCAGAACCTTGTGGCCAATTTCCATATCCACTCTGTGATCCAATGGTAACTTCTAAAAAGAATAAACCTCCCTTCTTTTTCCAATATTCGTATATAAGTTTATCTTCATGAGTTCTTGGAACCCAATCTACCATTATTCCACCTCAATTTTAAGATTCAATAATTATTGATATCTATACTTTTCAATTTATCCTTAACACGCAATCGATCTTTAAGTGAGATATATTTATAAAATGACCAGAGGGCACATTTTGTACACTGTACAAATTTAATTAATTTGACATTACATCAATTGTTAAATAGATTTCTAAAAACTTTTTCCTATTTGATATGTACTGAGTTGGGGTTCCAAGCATCCATTATGAAGTCTTTTGCTTCGGAATATTCCATATTTTTATATTTTGTTGCTTCTTCCTTTGAAATCCTTTTTCTTTCAATGTCAGCGGAATAATATAGAATGTCTTGCCTAACGCAGATGTTTTGTTTTCTGATATTGCTTCTAAATTTTCTTATTAGTTTATCAGTCCATCCAGGATGAATATAATAATCTTTACTTGATTGAGGTTTTTTTGTATAAGGATTATAATTATCAAAATTTCTATCTAAAGGACGATATCTACAGTCACTTATTTGGACATTCCACTCCCAACATTGAATTCTCTTTGCTTCCATATCCTCAAAGCTGATATCGTGATTGTAAAGCATAAAAACAGAGATGTATTTGGTTTGATAACCTGAATCTACTAGAATATCTATTTGTTTCTTTATATCTTCTCGATCTGATAATGGTCCATCCCATGCGATTTTAGGATTAATAAAGTTGGATTTCTTTAATAGTTGTCCTAATTTTGGATTTTTAAGTAAAATTCGGCCATCGAAACCACTTTGAGACTCACTATTTAATATTATCCGCTTTTTCTTAAGTTCGACTAACTCTTCTAGTATATTTTCAATATAAGGATTTGCAAGTAAGTTATTATCGTAAAAAACGAGTTTTCTTTTTATAATTTCATTTTTTATCGATTTTTTATATGTAAAATTTGGTTCTATCTCATTAACTCCACAGCAAGCGCATTTTCTTATACATCCTCTTGATGCATGGATGATCTGATAATCAACATCTACCAGAGAATAATCCGGAGAAAAATTCTCTGCTTCTTCACAAACACCCTGAAATACTTCATCACATCCTGTAAATTCTTTACAATCTTCTGGAAGGAGAGATGCATATATCCCTCCAACAATAATTTTGGTGTTAGGAAAAGAATTTCTACAGAAGTTAACTGCCTCTCTAACATATTGGGCCCAATAGGTAAATAATGAAGTTATAAGGATTAAATCGGGATCAAAGTCAAATTGATCAATCTGACTTTGAAATTCAGAATTCAATCTACTCAGTTTAACATCACTTCCTTCACTTTTTAGATATGAAGCTATCTTAAGTAATCCAATTGGCAAAAAATCTTTATGATTTTTGCTTTTTCTTGGAATAGGGAAGCTAGGCTCTATTAATAATATTTTCTGATGTTGCTGAGCCCAATCTTTCTTTTTCAAAATAATCCACCAATTCTTTTTCTAAAAATTTAATAAACTTAGGGTCGGGACAATAAGCCATTTTTTCAAGTATGGGTAAACCGGCGTTTGCATATTCTTCAGCAATTTTAATTACTTTATCTTCATCAATCAAAACTTCTAAAGATTGTTCTTTGTATACTGCGATTGCATCTACAATAGATCTTTGTTCTTTGGACAAATTGTAGTCATTAATAAATTGATCGTGGCTATCTAATTCTTTTCCTTCTTTTGCAAAAAAAAGTCCTAAGGTCATTGAAAGCATAAATAAGTCCGGGTTATGCATATCTTTCAGTGGACTTTTTTTGGCTTTCCTTAGATTTTCATAAATTTTTCGATCGGATCTGTTTATTGTAAACCTTTTAGGCATAAGGAACCACCTTGGAAATCCCACCTTCTTCCAGTTCTTCGTATTTAATTTTATATTCTTTACCAACTCTTGGAAGGAGTTTTTTTCTGAATTCTCGAGAATATTCTGTCCCTGTTACTAATAAAGTAACTTGTTTACCTTCTAGGTAAAAAGGAAGATTTTCTGCTATATTTAATTTAGGAGCATCATCTAAACGACCCAAAGGAGTGTCGATTATTATGGGTAGTTCAAAGCCTGATACACTATTTAAAGCAGCCATAAAAGAAAGAGCTAACATTTGACCTTCACCTGCTGATAAGTCAATCATAGCATCCTTGCCGGATTGATGTTCTACTGAGACTTTATATTTACTGTCTATTCTGACTTTGTCATAGGTTTTTTCTTTCCACATGATCTTAGAGAATTGTTCTGAAGTTCTTTTTTCAATATCTTCGCGAATTTTATCAACCAAAGTTATTTGGATTTTATCAGCTGTCTTTAATGCTTTTTTAGAAAAATCTAAGATTAAAGACAATTCTGATTTTTCATCAAGTTCACTGAGAGCTTTTGCTAATTCTTTTTCATCTTTTTCGATGTTAGAATTAATTTTTTCAATTTCCGATTTTAAAACAGCTTTACGACCAATAGCTCTGTCTTTGGATCCTATGTTGTCTTGCAAGTCTTCTTCTAGATCTTTAATTTCGTCTTCATCGAAGTTTTTAAACATCAAACTTATTTCCTTTATTTTTTTGTCTTTTTCATTCCTATTTTTAATTAAATCACGAATATTGTGGCTCAAATTTTTTTGTTTATTTCTAAAATTTTTATAACTTTCTATAATTTCATCTAAACGAATTTTTTCTTCGTTTATGAACTCATCAATGTCTGTTAGCGGGCTAGTTTCGTCACAAACCCTCTTAAGCGTCTTTAAACAAGAATCATTTTCGTTTAGATTAGTTCCACATATACATTTTTTATTTTCTATTAGGACCTTTAAGAATCTTTTTTTATAATCTGCGGGTATGAATCCCTCATCCTCACTATTTTTTGCCAACTCCATGGTTTTTTTAATCGCTCGGTAATTAAGAATTTTTGGACACATCTCTATTAAATAGTCAAGCCTACTTTGCTTAACTTCTTCAATTTTCAAGTCTAATTCCTTTACTTCATGAATTAATCTGTCCCTTTCTCTTTGTAAAGACTTTACCTTATCAGAATCAGCTATTCTCAATTGTTTTTCAACTCTGATAATGTTCTGTTTAGCTAATTTTATTTCTTCTTCTGTCTCTCTGAGAAATTGTTTTTTTGTTTTCAGTTTTTGTTCATTTTCTCTTATTCTAAACTGTATTAGTCCTGTTTCTGGGTTAAGATCTTCAAATTGTTGTGAAATATCATTTTTTCGTTCATTGAGGTGTCTAGTCAGTCTTTTAAAAAGATCTATCTGTGCAATTTTAAAAACTGCTTCTTTAATCTTCTTACCGGTTTCGATGTCAAAATAATCATCCAATCTTTCGCCATCAAAGAAAAAATACTCTTCAATTTCTTGGGGAATTGTTCTATCAATATATGAAATTGGATTTTCTTCTGTTACATAATCCCGGCCTACTTTTATCATTATTTTAAATTCTTCACCATCTAAACGTGATGCTGAAATTACTCCATCCTTATCACATAGGAATTTTTTCTCCCTTCTTATAATAATTGGAGATCCTTCCTTAACAAATTCCATTTCAACTTTAACAGAAAAAGATTGTTTGGGAGAGACTTCTTTCTCTTTAATAATATGATAAAGACCTAAACCTGCACTTGTTGTATTCTGACCAACAGATCTTCGATGTAATTCAGAACCATATAAACACCATGTAATAGCATTCATTATGTTAGTTTTCCCAGCCCCATTTGTCCCCTGTATAATTGTAAAGTTTTTTTCAGGGTCAGTAGAAAAAATAATTTCGTCATTTAAATATTGTCTAAAATTTTCTATTCTTAGAGCTTTTAAAATCATTTATTCCACCACAATTGTGCAAATTTCTTAATCTGGTCGTTGTAGTACTCTGTGTAGCGAGGAGACCTTTGTTCAGAGTGTTCATGCTCAAAATCTAACAAATTCATTAAAAAATCTTTAATAATACTATTTTCTTCAAGTTCATCTATAGTATCTACTATTTTAGGATTAATCTCTTTCTTCATTTTAAAAACCCCTATTAAGATAATTTTGCAATTTAGATAAGCATTCCGCTTCGTTCATGGCAGTACGTGCAAATTCTTTATAACGTCGAATTTCTTTTCTCCTTATTTGTTTCTCAATCTTTGAAAGATTTTTATCGTCAATCTTAGGAAAAATGACGAAATCATGAATAAGAGCTAATTCTTTATTCTTAGATCTTCTAAGAACTCTCCCTCTTCTTTGGATATATTCTCGTGGATTTGAAGAACTCGACATTATAATTGCTGTCTTTGCAGAAGGAACATCAACTCCCTCATCAAGACACCGCATTGCTACCAAAACCTTATAAATTCCGTCTTCAAATTCGTTTAATATGTGTTCTCTTTCTGATAATCCATTATATTTTTCTTCCTTTTTTGTCCCCTCTTCCATAGTAAACTTCGTATAAGGTTTGATATCCATTTTATCTAGAATATCTCTAACTGGATCCAATTGCTTCGGAGAACAATAAATTAGAGTATGATCCACTATTCTAATTGAATTTAAGACTTCTTTAAGCGTTTTACACTTATTAACAGCGTTATTTATGATATTCTGTCGTTTGAAAAGCAGATTATTTAGTTTATCAGTTTTTTCATTTTCATTTTTTAAGATGTAATAAGCTCTAGCAAGTTTTTTAGTTAGATTCTCATAATCCGCGATTTCTTCCGGTGTTAATTCTACAAAACAAGGTTTATATTTATATGGTGTAAGAAAAAAATCGCCAGTATCCGGATTTATAGTATTTAGGGCATCTTCTATAGAAAATTCATAAACAGTGCCTTTAAAATAATCTTCAATCAGTTCAGTACCCTCTTCATCAAAATACCGCGTTGGTGTAGCACTTAACCCTAAACGATATTCATAGTTGTCAAGTAAACCAATTCTTCTTTTTTGGGACCCTATCCCATGAACTTCATCCACGATTAATAAATAATCCAAATGTGTATCGTTAATTACGTCAATAAAATTTTCTGAAGAAAGTGTATCATGTGTAGTGATTATTACTCCTTTATCTAAACTTTCATTTTGTATATCATAAACAAAATCCTTAAGATCACTCTTCCATTTATTGTTTATACTTCCAGAAGCAATAACAAATTCATATTTATTGTTAAAATCATCTAATTCTTGGGCCCATTGATTAACTAAATGGGCATAAGGACATGAAATAATTCCGATAATATGATTTTTTTGTTTAAAAAGTTTTTCTAGACATCCTAAAGCTGTTAATGTTTTTCCTGTCCCTGTGGCCATTGCAAAGATGCCTTTCATGTTGTTTTTGACCCAGAAATCAATTGCATTTTTTTGATGATCGTAAAGTGCTTTTCTTTTTTTAGTCCTCTTGTTCTTATCTCCGATGTTAAGGTCTTCAAATCTAACAGGCGCAATCTTTATGAGTTCTCTCTCAACTGCCTCAGGTATATCAAAAACTTGTACCATTCCAGGTATTCCATCCCAGTATCGATTAAAAGTCTTTAAATCATTATCGAAATATTCCTTTTCAGCTAGATTCCAGTTTCTAAAAATTTTGAATTCTTCAAAGTTTCGAGTCCAACCGTATTCAGTTTCATTAATAGACCCGCTGAAAGATAACATATTCCCTTCTGAATCAATAAGGACTCCTAATTTTAAATGGAACATTCCATAACTCTCGTCTAATGGTATGCCATCTTCATCCAGATTGATAGCTATCTTGATTTTTAATCTATTGTTTGCTATCATCCATCCCAATGCCGCAACATGATCCTTAACAATCCCTTCTTCTATATTTTCTAATTCTGAAAGTGCTAATTCTTCAATTATATCTTTAGGATTTTTATAAGCGTTTTTAATAGATTCCACATCTTCTTTATTTAACTTGGCACTGCAAACTAATTCCATATGTCCATCATTTTTTATAAAATTAGAAATACCTTTGGCCGCTACAGCTAAGGAACTTGAAGAAAAAAAACCAGCTAATCTTTTGTATTTTATAGAATTAGATAATGAGGGGATATAAAAATCCTTCAGGATATCATCAATACCGGAATCATAATTTTTTTTTAAATATATGTCCTGTAATCCCATTTTCACCACAATATCCATATGGAAAATAATTGAATCTCACTCGCGGTGATCTACTTGCCCCCAATATTGCTCGTCGTTGATAATAGTAATAATAAATTTTGGTATATAAATATATCGAAATATTGTTAGTGTTATATTTATTATATAAAATACTAATAAAAATTATAATAGTATATAAATAATGTTGAATAATTTCTTCGAAATTGAAGATTGATTTTAACGATTGTAATCCTCTAAGAAAAAGTCTCTCGTGAAAAATCAATTTCGGTTAAAAAATAGTAAAGATATGGTTTATTTTTTTATGAGAGCATTTTCCATTTCTCGTAACATTTCATCGAAAGATTCTTGAAACTTAAGCTCAGACCTTATTGCTTGCATTTCACCATGTGTTCTAAAATTAGAATTATTAAAGTCTATCCTCAGTCTATCTAATTCATGAGATGTTTTTATAATCAATTCCACAAGTTTACCGGTTTTAACATCACTTAGATCGCGTTTTTTTATTTCATTATTAAGTTTTCGAAGAATTTCACCATATTGTTTAATCAAATGTTGTTTAGTTAGAAAATATTTTTCTTGAAGTGCTTCTAACTCGAAAGACCTTAAATTAGCAATCTCTAAATCGAATTCATTAGCCCATTCAATTAGGGTAGGTTTACTGACTTTAATTTTTTTTGATATTTTATCAAAACTTAATCCTTTAGCTCTAAGTTCTATAAATTCATTTTTTACATGAAATTCTTTCATAATTTATTCTCCTCATCAGTTAATTCATATGTGATACCTCTCTGGTCTGCCCTTATTCTGGCCCGATCTAAATCTAAATGCACTTGAATCGGTTTCTTATTTTCTTTTTTAGTAATGATTTGTAATTTTCTGAGATCTGAGCTTGCTCTTTGCCATGTATACCAATCGTACTCTTCTAGGGCTTTCATTTTATCCACTAGGTCTTTGTATGTGGTTTTTTTTATTTGGTTTACTAAGATGATTTTTAATAGTAGTTCTTCAGTATCTTTGAGATCTTGTTTCCTTTTTAGGCGATAATCTATGGCATATTTCGTCATAGTATTGAATAGGTTATACGAATCATTTTTTCCGTCAATTACCTTGGCGATAGCTAAGATTGGAATAAATTTATTATATTCACGTCCAATTAATCCAGGAATGTCACCCATATCCTCATAGGCTCTGATTATTTTATCTTGGAAATCTAATGCTGCTTCCATGCATTCTTCTTGTATATTTTCAAAAAATGGGTCTTTGTACATTTTAGAAGAATTAAACCTTTTGTTGGTGTCGGATGTCTCAACCATTTCAATTACTATTCCTTTTTCCTCAAGAACATCATTAATCTCTCTCGTACCTATAGCAACAGAGGAAGCAACTTTATATTGTTCTAATTCATGAGTCTCTTTATTTACAATGTCTATTGTAGAATTAAGAAACCATGCATTTTCTAAATACTGATTCATGATTTGTAATTTATTTTTTGACTTAATTATCTCTTCATAATGATCAATAGGAAAAAAACCTTTACTACTTGCTGCTTTTCTAAATAAAGATGCCTCAGTAGATTTTCCTGAAACATATCCAGATCCATTAAAACACAAATTACTTAGTAGAGTTAAGGCAGTTGACTTACCTACATCTCTTAGACCAAAAAAAGTTATATATGGATACCATACAAAAATTGGACGCATATATGTTCCTAAAATCCATAACGTTAGAAAAATATAGTCCCCTTCATTATCTAATTCTAAGTATTTTTCTTTCATTAAATCATGTATTTTCTGAAATAGTGTAAAAATCGAATTATTCTCGGATTTAATATTTGATTGCTTTTTATGCAATAAATTACGTATTCCTCTTTGAGTTTTTTCATTTAATGGATGAACATACCCTTCACAGATTAGTAGATCTTCGTGGAGGTCTTCGTTTATTGCATTAGACTTTTTTATAGCCCTTAGGATTCTTTTACGGCTTACACCAAAGATTCCGTTGACTTCATTATTGAATACTGAAAGAAAGATTAATCCTTCCTCAGGTGTAATACAGCATCCATGTGAAAGTGTATTGGCAGGTTTACTGGTTTTTTTTAGAAAATCGTCGATAGAATCAACTAGGGTTTTTTCAGACTTTGATGATTTTTTATAATAAGGTGCGGGTACTTTATATTTTTTTTGTAAGTATTTTAATGCATATTTTACTCTTGATTCTTTTTTTATGGTTAATATGAAATCAATGACGTCTCCGCCTTCGTCTGTACTGTGAGAATACCATGTGTTAGTTCTTTTAAAAATTATGAAACTTGGATTTTTAGTTTTCTGTTTTGACAATGGATTCATTAATCTAATGGTGTTTCCCCTACCCTTGTTAGGATTTGGTTCATACCAATTAGGGTAATGATCTATAACAATTTTTTCTAATGATACTCGTTTATGAAGTTCTTTTTTAAATTGTTTGATATCTTTAGGTCGCGAGATTTTTTGTTGTATGAGTTGTTTTGGAAATTTGGATTTAATGTAAACCTCTGCATTATCTACTGTTAGGATTGGTTTATCCTTAATTACTAAATATGGAATATCATAGTATGATGACGGTGGAATTAGACAGTAACTGCCTTCCCCCAAAATTTCAAATGGGAGATTTTTAAATGGTTTACTTTTCTTTACAGGTTTTTTACTGAAGTAATAGATGTGGTATCCGCCACTTGGTGTTTTAACCATGAATGTGTTATCGCTTTTAAAATATTCAAAAAACAATGGTTCATCTAGATCAGCAATAGTTAGAAATAATCCCTTTTTAAGTGGGTCACCACATATAACTGCATTATTACCTTTATGACGGTTTAACTTCTTATGGGGGTATTTCTTTTGTTTATAGAGACCCCATTTATAACCTGGAATTTTTGGTGAGTTTCTATCTTTGATGGGAATAATATTGTGGTCACGTAACTGTTTTGGAAATTTTTCAAGAATATCATCATCATTGGGTCTGTAATGATTATGCATTTGTACCTCTGGGAAATTTACAGTAGTTGTTTTTGATGGATTTATTTGTAAATTAATTAAGTTTCATTTATTATCGTCATTATTATTGTCTTTAGCCCATTTGATGAGTTCTTGTAGTGTTTTTATCCATTTATCCACTTTATTATCCATTCTAACCACACTCTTCTGATAAAAGTCTTTTTACAGCTTCCTGAACGAAGGAGCTTATACTAGCATTTTTACCTTCTTTGACTTTCTTCTCAATTTTAAGCAAATCTTCTACATCTATGGAAATCGATTTTGAAACTAACATTTTAATTCACCAGATAACATATTGTTGTCCCAAAAAAATAAATATTATAGTTGATATATGGGACAGATGTAAGTCTTTAATAATAAACGGATGAATCCATATGCCAAAAACATCACAATGGGGATTAATTATCAAAAAAACCTTAAAAAATAAGTCACTTAATTATATTACACTTATAGACGAGGTAAAAAAAGTCTATGAGGAAGATTACGGAGATATAGGAACCCGACCCGATAAGAAATTTGACGAATCATTAATTAAGCTATTAAAAAAGGATGAAATAGAAATATTTGATTATGATATCAATGTCCATAAAAACCCTAATAGAATACAAGCTTTCATAACAGATGGTATTAAATTTAGGTTGTCAGGTGTAAAAGCAAATGAAATTAGAAGGTTAATAAAAATAGTGGATGATACAGATAAAGAAAAACAAAATAAAGCCTTCAAAAAATTAAGAAGAATATTTTTAAAGAAATATGAAGAATATTTAGATCATATCCAACGAGATTGGAATTATTTATTAACACAAGTAACAATTGAAGAATTTAGCGATGATTTAATAATAAGCGAGATTGTAGAATCAGAGATTGATAAGGAAATGCCCAACTACGTTGCCGATCCTGATTTTGTGGAAGATATAGTTAAAAAATACAAAAAAAACAATTTCAAGATTCCTGAAGATCTCCGAATGAAATATAGTGAATATGAACTATGGACATTGAAAAATTATTCAAAAAAGGTTCCAAAGAAAGAAAATATAACCAAAGAAAAATTTTTAGAAAATATGGGATTTATAAAACCAAATTATCTTAATACCTATCAAATATATGACTCGTTCGAGAAAACCTTAACTTACGTAAAGCAGAACAAAAATAAATCATTTATTGAAGGAAAATTTATCCTCGCATTAAGTTCTTTTGAAGATTCAGATAAATGGTTTAAAGAACTAATCACAGAAGTAAATAGTTGCCTAAATCTTTCTAAACCATCATTATATCAAAAAATTTTTGGATATGAATTAATTAAATGATATCCTCTTCTTTTGGTAATTTATTTTCCAAAATTTTTTTCACATCAGGATCTTGCATAAACTTTGCAAAGTCCCCCAAACTAGCTAATTTAATTTTCACTTGGTTCAACTCGGATTTTAGGTCAATATTTTCTTCTTTAAGTTCACGATATCCTTCAGTTTCCACATCTTTTACTTTGGCCTCGTCCAAGGATAAGAAGGGTAACGCATCCTGATACATATTTTTCAAATCTTCAGGGTTGGCTTGCCAGTAAGTTCTGTCCTGTTCGCTTATTTTATGTCCTGCCATAAAATCAGCAATTATTTTGTTTCCTTTCTTATTTATTAGTGTGGATATGAAGTATTTACGTAAAGCATGACTTCTCCATGAACTATAGGAACCTTTTTCACGTTTGAAACCTGCAAGTTGACCTATTCGTCTGAAGTTTGTGACTACGCTATCTCTGGACATTTGTCCACCATTTTTACCAACGAAGATATGATCTTGATTATTTTTGATTCTTATTTTTTCATTTCTACCGAAGCATCGTTCTTTGAGATAATGAATAATTTCCCGGGAGGCCTCTGGTGGTATGAATGTAATGTAACGGTATTTTACTTTTCTTCGGGTTATATGGAGAATTAGTATTTCCTTTACGATATCGTCTTCGAATTTAAATAAATCATATACATCATCTAATGGTCTTTCTATGGCAGTACTTGCGGCATCTATATATTTTTGTATGGTTAGGTCTCTGGCTTCTTGTTGTCCCATTCCTGAAAGTGCCATTAGGTATATCATGGCTCTTTCCCTGGATGATGCTGCATTTGCTAGCTTTCGGATGTCTTCTCGTCGTAGTGGTTTGCCTATGTTTTTTTCTAAGCCAATATCTCCACTGTCAAATGCAATGTCTGGTAGAGGGACATCGAATGATTTATAAAATGATCTTATTGCAGAAAAGTATAACTTGATGGTTTTGGTAGCTTTGCCACTTTCCATGAGGTGTTTTTTGTATTGTAAAAGGTAGCCGAATACTTTGGTTTTAATGGGTCTAAGGCCTGCATCTGCTTCTTCATCAGCTTCCTGATATAATTCATATGGTGTTTTACCGATTATAGTTGAATATTCTTTTAATGAGATTAAATATGTTGCTTGTGTTCCAGATGAGATGTTGCGTCTTAGAAACCAATTTTCGATGATTTTTTCATCTTCTCTGTCCATATATTATATTATGTAAACACGGATTTATAAATATATGCGAACTTGTGGTCAAAGATACCTGCATCTAACGAAGTGATAAATTAATTTAGATTATTTCTGTTATCCGAAAATTTATGATAGTTCAAATTCTCCTGAAGGGATAAAGACTTCTCTTCATATTCTTTTTTAAACCAGGCGCCACTGTTAGTTTAGATATTCCTATAATCAGATTTGATGGCTTACAATTCATATTTTAGTAGTTGGTTTAAGGATACGCTGTATATTCATCATTTCAACTATCTCCTTTCTCTTAGAGGGTCCAGGAGTTGTTTTACTATTTGATTCCTACAGGTTAAACATCGCTACTATGATGTAGTACTGTGTGGTCAGAGTCTTCTATTTATAACTCTATTCCTAATTCTGCACATTCTATCCGGTTTTCTTCCCCTATCAATGAGATTATCTTCCTGATCTTGGGACTTCGTTTTAATGTTTCGAAATTGCCAATGATTATGAGTTTCTTACGAGCCCGGGTGATAGCCACATTTAGCTGAGTTGATTTTTCGACAAACCTTAGTGCATAAGGATTACCGGGCCCTATACGGCTTTTACAGAAACTAAAAAGTATCACATCTTTTTCCCGTCCCTGGAACCGGTAAACTGTATCCACCTCAATTTCAGGATTATCAAGGAGTTTTGTGATATGATCTTTGTGTTTTTTGTAAGGTGTGATCACCCCTATTTCTTGTGGTTTAACCTCATTTTTTAAAAGGAGAGAAGTTAAATCATAAACCAGATTGGCTTCTTTGGCGTTTTGACATCCACTGCCGACCCCATCTTCGAAGGCCGAGCTACCCGTATCTAGGAAGGTTACGGGGCTATTAAAATTTAGAATTTCTTCATCACAATCAATGTCTTGGTCTGCGATGGTGGGATGGGTTTTTAACCGACCTTTATAAAACATTCGGCTAGAAATATCAGCTATTTTTTGGTTCATCCGGTACTGGGTATCTAGGAAAGTATTATGGTTTGGGTATATGCTGATCAGGCGATTAAATATTGATAGATTCATCTCTCGGGATAGTTTTGATTCTTCGATGGGTTGTAGTTGATTGTCATCCCCGACTAGTATGAATTTTTTGGATTTGAGAAGGGGTAGGAGTGAGATGTAACTGGCTACTTGGCTAGCTTCATCCATGAGGGTGGTGTCAAATTGATAGTTGTCCAGAACTGGGTGGGCTGCCGAAATTGTGGTAGCCATTACCACCGATGCCCTGGAAAGCAGTTCATTATCTATTTCTTTAATGAGTTTCCTTTTCTCATTTAACCTTAATTCCATGGTGTTTTGGATGTTTTTAATATCCTTTTTTAGATCATCCTTGCTTTTGATCTCGTTATCCATCTGGTTATTAACCGAATATATTTCTGCCTTTATTAGCTCTCTTTCCTGTTTTAACACCTTAAGATAGGAACGGTAGGCATTTGAAACCAGATCAATCCGATTATTTTCAAGTTCAACTAGAATTTCTAATTTCTTAAGGGACAGGTACTGGTCAAAGATCTCTAAAATCTCAAATTCAGTTTCAAGTGCATCATCAAGGGGAATATGATCATCACTTCCGTATATCTGATAATATTCTGCTTCTAGCTTGTCCTTTAAATTCCAGTAGTCATTGTATACATCCGTTAATTTATTTTGAAAAGAAGTTTTAGCATCCAGTTCCTGGGTGAACCTTTGATAACCTTCCCGATTTAGAGGAGAAATAGCTCGCCTTAAAAAGCTGCCTCGCTTCATCTTTTTTAATTCAGAATCCAAATTATAGTATTCATCAGGGTCTGGTAGATTGCTTTCGATTTTACTAAATTCTTCAATCTTTTTAGCGAGCTCTAAATAAAGTTCGGATTTTTGTTCCAGATCAAATTTTTTATTATCAATTTCTGCCAGTTCAGCGACCATTAGTCCAGGATCAAGTTCATCTAAAAGTTTTTGATATTCCTCTTGTTTTTTTAAAAGTTTTTGAGAATTTTTTTCTAATTCATCTTTTTTTTGGCTTAGTTCTTTGATTTTTTGCTTTAAATAGTTGATCTCAGGATATATCTGATTTATTTCACTTTTACTTCTCTTTATAACTTCATCAATCACCCGCACATCATTATAATAGGGATGATTTTTTCTCTTCTCAATGAGGGTGTATCGTTTCACAACGGGACTGGTTCCATCTGGGGAACCCACTTTAATGATTTCACTTTCATCCACACCGATGATCCTTTGTAATATATTGTCCACGGCGACGTTAGTCCAGGCAGTTATTAACACTTTTTGGCCATGATTAACCAAATGCTGAATTAATTCTTGTATAACATATGTTTTACCAGTCCCCGGAGGACCTATAATAAGATAAAAATCATCAGCACCCACAGAACAAGAAATAGCCTCTTGTTGACTTTCATTAAGATTTTTAGAAATAAACTCCACTGCACTATGTCTATTAACTGGCTGGATCTTACCCAGGATGATATCTAATAACTTCTGGTTATCTTCAGATATGGAATCAGATTCTATAAGTTTCACAGCAGACTCCAGGCGTTCTAGAATGATATTCATCATACTAGTATCAATGGTAACCTCCTGCCCTTCTCTAAAATGAGAAATATCATTAAGATCTACTTGAATAGATTTTCCGGATTGCTTAGAAACAACACCCCGTTCTCTGTTTACTAAAATAATCGAACCAGGATAAAAATTAAAGTCTACATCCAAAGCGATTTCAAGGTTCTTTTTATCTATATCTATCCCTTGGATTTCACCATCAATGAGCTTGGCTGGTTCCTTCTTAGCCTCTATGAATTCATTTATTTCATGGACCAGTTGTTGATAATCAGAAGGAAAATCACTCATTATCTACTCATCTCCTGGACCATGTCCTCAGATAAAGGCAGGCTTTCCTCCCACACTCCATTGAAAAATTTCAGGGCATTCTGGACATGCTCTTTGTTCTTTATGATAACTCCGGCCTCATAGTTAACAGAAAGACCCCTCTTAGTAAGGTTAGCTGAAGAAATAATGGCAGTTTCTTCATCGATGAAGATCATCTTGGCATGAAGATCATTATTGTAACGTATCTCTGCCCCCAACCTCCTTAAAACTCTAATTTTGTCTAGATCGGTAATACCTGATTCAATATCTTCTTTTCGGAAATTAATAACCACCTTGAGTTTTACGCCTCTTTTGAACTGAGCAAACTCTTCTAACAAGTAAGTAATCCAGGGTGAGCAGACTAAAACCTCATTTTTGGCTTCAGATAAATTATCTCTAATTTCGGCTATCACTGAACGTGTAGAATGGGGAGTGGTGACTATAACTCCGCACTGTTTTTTCAAGTCTTCATTTGCCTGTTCTAAGATCCTATTATCCGCCTTTAATCTTTTTACTTCATCTAAAAGATTGTGATATTCTATGATTTCACTGCTTAAGTCTTCTATTATACTTTTAAGTTCTTTATTATCTTCTTTTAACTTCTTATTCTCTTCAAGTAATAGATCCTCATATTCCTTAGATTTTCTGTATTTCCTGATAGTTTCAATTAACTCCAGTTTATCCTCAGGAATTTCCATGTCATCCTACTCCATACATCGTAAAGAGAACCCATTTTTAGTTTACCTTTTCCAGACTTTGGATCCGCACACTCCACAGAAGGTTTCGTTACCCTTAAGTTTATGGCCACATTTTTGACAAGATATCTCCAGTTCTTCTAAATTGTCTTTACCATGTAACTCTAAGAGTTTTTCATAACGTTCTGATTCCACCCATTTTAAAAGTTCTGACGCCCTCATAACTGTCCAGGGGTGATCTTGAACACTAATCAGAATGGTCTTACCGATTTTATCCATTGCGTTATAATCAAAACTTTTAAAGTCACGGGCTTGCTGAATAAAGTCATCCTGGTTTATTTTTTCAAAGAAATTCTTGGGAACACCCGCCATTTTCATTAAAGCAGAATATGCTGCATCAGGATTTTGGCATGCTAAAAGTCCGGCTCGATCGGCTGTCAATTCGGACATCCTGTACCAGTAAAGTAAAGATAATTCTACTCCAGTAGAGACTAGGGAACCTATGCCCAGTGTAGCTGAACCAATAATATCCCCCAAAAATGGTAAAACAATAGCCATTTCGTGATACAACATATGTCCACTTTTTATATGACCAACTTCGTGGCCAATAAGATATAACAACTCGTCAGGAGATAATAAGTCTACTGCTCCAGAAGTAAGAACCACTAAAGGTTTTTCTGACCCAGTTGTAAATCCATTAATGCTATAATCCCATTGGATGTAGAGTTCTGGAAGGTGTTTAACATATAGATTAGCACAGGCTTCCTCTAACTTTTGATAAACATCTGGAAAATTGTTTTCATTAACCTTTAAATAGCTACCCGTGTACATTAACCTGAAATACCTTTCCACAGCATGTTTATTGAATTTTCTAGCTAATTTTTCCAAACCAGGGGTTCCCTCTAAAGTTTCCAACGCAGCGCGGTCAAATTCGTGTTCATATTCCTTAGGATTCAATAATAGTAATTTTTTTCTCTCCATTTTAACACCATTCCTATTAAGTCAGGTTTTTTTGATGTTTTAAATTTCCACCGCAGTCACATTCATCACTGTAATCGTCTGGATTCTCTCCGGGTTGTAATTCGTAATAGCCCCCACAAGAGTTACAAACCAAATATCCTGGCTTAGATATTGTTTTTTCCCTACGTTCTTTGAGTTTTTGACTAATTTCGTAACTTTGAGTGCCTTGGCCCTTTTTACTTGCTTGGTTTATGTTTTTATCCAACTCAACAGCGGTTTTATCCAAAAATCCACCTAATCCCTTCATTAATCCCTTACCGGATTTTACCACAGAATCTACAGTTTCATCTTTTGGAGGAATGGATTTACCATGCTTTTCCCGTAATTTTTTAAGTTCTCCACCTATATTGTTCTTAGATTTTTGTTTTACCTCAAGAGAAGTACCACATTCCGTACAGAATCGTAACCCAGGCTGTGTTTCAGCATAACACTTTGGACAGGTAGCATGATTTGCAGATGTCTGCCCAATTTTTTCTCCGCACTCTGTACAAAACCTAATCCCCGGTTCAACATCAGTAAAGCACTTAGGACATGTTGTAACTTGAACAGATGTAGAAATCTGCTCAATCTTCGTTCCACATTCAGTACAAAACCGTAAACCTGGTTCAACATCAGTAAAGCACTTAGGACATGTTGTAACTTGAACAGATGTGGACAACTGCTCAATTTTTAATCCACATTCTGGGCAAAAGTTCAGTCCTGCATCGATTTCTGCTTTACATTGGGGACATGATAAATTGTTTATGGCAGTCTGCATAGTAGAGACTTGTTCTATGGGTTTACCACATTCAGTGCAGAACTTAGTTTCTTCAGGAACAGTAGCATTGCAATTAGTACAGTTAATAGTCTGTTCTAGACCATTCTCCATAAAATCACCCCTTAATATTAAAAATAAAAATAAGAAAGTTTATTCGACTTGGTAAACTTTCTCTGTATCCTGGTCGTAGTAGTAGGTGTCTTCTCCATCTGAAATTGCCATATTTCCTTCTTCATCATACGCGTAGGCATTTCCATCTTTCGTGTAACCGCTGGTGACACCAGTTTCTCCATCATAGTTCTTAGTAGCAATGCTACTCTCGTCATCAACAGATGAATCATCACTGGTGCATCCGGAAACAGCTACTACAATCCCTATTAATAATAGAATCCCTACTATAGCACTAATTTTTTTCATTTTAACCACTTTCCCATATTTTACGTGAAAAACATAGTTCCTACCATAAATTATTACATTTTACATATTCTCTATTTCATTGGTTGCTTGCGTGATTTTTGAAGTAGCTGATTGAATATAACTTGTGGCTTGCTCAATATCATCTGCGTTAACATTTTCTACCCCTCTTATTTCGTAAGTAAGAGCCTGATCGATATCTCTATAAGCAGAAAGAGTAGTAGCGTGTACACTAGCAAATTTAGATGGTGGAGTAATGGATTCCATTTCTCGTATTACTTTTTTTACCGTTGCCTGATCGCTTTCAAGCATCGATATTATTGTGCTATCGGATAGTGTGGCATAATTTTCAGCTGTGTAGGTAATATCATCAAGCGTATCTTTAATGTCTTTAGACCAGAGTTGTGCTTTGTCTAAATATTCTGATTCACTCATTTCTGCAGAATCAGTGGGAGTAGTAGTAGTTGTAGTGGGAGTTGTTGTCGTGGTACTAGTATTACTATCAGGGGAAAGGATTGCACTAATTCCAAATATTATTATGATTCCTAAACAACAAACCCCAATTATACTCAAAGCTTTGACAAGATTAGTCTGTTCTCCCCACCAGCCCCCAGGTCCACTTCTTGAACTTTTTTTAGCAGCAGAAACATTTTTTAAATTAGTTCCACAGTTTTTGCAGAAATCAGAATCATCTGGATTTTCTGTTTTGCATTGTGTACAAACTTTTGTCATATTATTCCCTCCTTTAATCATACTTAAATTTATAAAAAAATCAACTTAAACTGATAAAAATCATCCATTTTATTGCCTTTAAAATAATAGCTAATCCAACACCTCCCATAAGTCCAGTGAAAAATCTTATAACATTATTACTTTCTCTTAACTCGTAAAATTGAGTTATACCATCTATAAAGGCTGGAATCATCATTAAAAATGCTAAAAATATAATAAAGGATGTATAATTAACATAAAAAAGGTACACATAAATAAAATATGAAAATCCAGCTATGTAAAACCCAGTACATCTGGAACAAACTGGGAAATATCTTCCGTTGATTTTAAAGGTTCTTTCCGGAATACGATGGCAGATTAACTGACTAAAGTGCCTCAAATTATTTAAGGTTAAAGTATCCCTTGGAAAACTTGAACATGATTTCTCTATTTCTCTCATCCTACTCGCTACCAATATTGCTCGTTGCTACTAATAATTACATATAGATTTGGTATATAAATATGACGATTTAATGTTCATGTCAAATTCAAATATGTAAAACATTAATAAAAGTAGAATGGTATATACGTAATATTGAAAGTTACATAAATTTGAGATTAAAAAATCAATGATAAGAGTTTATCGTAAATAATCATCTAATAAAGGGATTGAAGTTTAAATTAAAGGAGTCGTGTTATAGTGAAATGCACAAATTGTGGCCAGGAAAATGATGATGACGCTAAATTCTGTGAACACTGCGGATCCAGATTATCTAGTCCGACTGTAGACCAGAAGCCCCCCGTAAAACCAGTAAAGGAGGGTTGGAGTACTTCTTCTAAGGTTATAGTGATCGGACTGGTTATCTTGATAATAATTCTCGGTGTAACATTAGGGGTTCTTTTAAAATCCAATAACCCCACCACAACTAATACCACTCCCACCATAAGCATGAGTACCGGAATTCCCCTAGCAGAAGTACCAGCGCTTGCCCAAACCATAAACCAGAATGGGGTGGATTTCACGACGATTAACTTCGGTGGAGTAACCTTAGACCAGAATCAATGTCTGTATATCACGGCTCGGGCCATTGTGATGATAAACAACGGTGAAACCGGTAACATCCCCATCAATCAGTATGGAGATCCTGATGATCCCTATGGAACCATCACCTCGGCCACCATAGCTAAAAGTGACTATGTAAATATGGCTCAAAGAACCTACCAGTGGATGGATAATAATGGTGATGCACCCAACTATGGCGGGATTTACACCGCCGGACAACCTGATCTGTCTACTTACAACATGCTGAAATTGTATTCCAAAATTTTAACAGAATACAAGAACACTGGACAGCTACCGGCAGCGATTACAATACCATAAATACTCTAAGTTCCAGGGAGAATATGAAATGAGCAAGAATCTTAAATTATTCATTATTCTTTTTTTAATATTCATATCCTCCTTTACATTGACCTTCTACTTTTATAATCCCCTCAATCTAGACACCCAGAATCTCTTAAGCCCCGACGTCTTCAATCCACTCGGTCCCAGTAAGGAGGTTCCTTTTAGTATTGTCACCCTGGGATCCACTGATTATGGTTCCGTGACTCGAGAGGGACCATACGGGAATTCTAGTTCATCACAGAAAATTGCCATAATAGTAGGGGTTCATCCTCAAGAATCCCAGGCCCATAAGGCGTTTATAGATTCCCTGAAGGAACATAATAACACTCTTCAAAGCTGTTATTATGTTTATAAAGTCAATGTCACACGCGACGCGGGTGATTATGAAAAAGGAAGAAGTAACGGGCAAAAACTTGCCAATCAATATGTTGTACCGGATATTAAGAAACAAAATTTTGATCTGGTGGTGGATGTGCACTCCAACCGGGGAAATTACGAGAGAAGGAGATTCGTTAGTGTTCCCGCTGGATCAACAACAGCCGAAAATGTTGCTTCCCAATTAGTCCAAAAATTAAATTGGCTGTCTATATATGACCCTCCTAACCCCACTAGTCCAGCTTATGTGACCATTCCTTTGATTAAATCAGGAATACCTGCTATTATCTATGAAACTTATGGGTATGAGCCATATAATCAAAGCAAAAAACAAGCTGACCAGTTCATAACGGTACTAGACCAAATAGAAATTAAATAGAATAGTCCAAATATAATATTAAGACTGGAATTACTGTTGGGGGGGTAGTAATTTGAAATTTTTTCACAAGAAAATTTTGATTTTATTAGCTCTATTCCTATTTTTGTTTGTTTTTTGTGGAGCCGCATCTGCTGCTACCACGGAATTAGTGTCTGTAAATTCACAGCAAGAACTAGCTAATGGGGGGAGTTCTTATCCGAGTATTAGTAGTGATGGGCGCTATGTAGCATTTGCCTCTGATGCTAGTAATCTGGTACTAAATGACAATAATGGTGTAACTGATATATTCCTGCGGGATACTCAAACTAATGCTACTAGCAGGGTTAGTTTGGCCTCTGATGGTAGTCAAGCTAATGGTGCGAGTGATTTTCCTAGTATTAGTGCTAATGGACGTTTTGTAACCTTTATGTCAGTTGCTAGTAATTTGGTATCGGCTGATACTAATACTGCTTGGGACATTTTTTTACATGATATGACCACTGGTACCACTACTTTGGTGGGTTTTGCCACCAATGGGGGTAACAATTGGCAGTATCGTCCCAGTATAAGTGCTGATGGAAATTACATAACTTATGCTTCAGATGCGAATAATCTGGTTACTAATGACAATAACGGATTAACTGACATTTTCCTCTATAACACTCAAACCAAGACCACTAACATCGTAAGTATCGCGACCGACGGAACACAAGCTAATGATAGGAGTATGGTTCCAGGCATAAACGCAAATGGAAGATACATCACCTTCAATTCCTGGGCAAACAACCTAGTAACCGGTGATAGCAACGGTGCGTTGGATGTTTACGTACACGATATGATCACGGGAACCACCACCCGAGTTAGTGTTGCAACTGGTGGAATTCAAGCAAATAGTCTGAGTTCTACGGGTGTCTTGCCTATTAGTGCTGATGGACGCTTCATAACCTTCGACTCAGCAGCTAATAATCTGGCCTTGGGTGATAGCAATGGTAATTGGGATGTTTTTCTACACGATATGTTGACCGGAACCACTACCCAAGTAAGCGTGTCATCAGGAGGAACAGGGGGCAACAGTTACAGTGGAATTCCTAGTATTAGCAGCGACGGACGCTTTATAACCTTTGATTCGTGGTCAACAAACTTGGTTTCCGGTGATAATAACGGTCTTTTACATGTTTTTGTACGTGATATGGTCACCGCAACCACCACCCGAGTTAGTGTAGACAAAGATGGTACTCAAGCTAATGGTGATTGTTATGTTTGGAGTGTAAGTGGTAATGGGTACCGTATAGTCTTCTATTCTACTGCTAGCAACCTTGTGGCTATGGATAATAATCAAGTTTCAGATATATTTTTACGTGATCTAAATGCTTGGGATATTTATCCTGGTGATAGCATCCAAGAAACAATAGATTCGCTTGCACCCGGTGGCGAGGTTAACATACATGCAGGTACTTACACCGAGAATATTGTGATTAATATCCCTGAGGTGACTCTTAAATCAGCAGGAGATGGAACAGTAACGATTCAAGGAGCGGATAACAGTAAACCAGTTATAAGCATATTAAGCGATGCGACTAGAAGCGTCATCCAAGGTTTAAACATTGTCGGTGGATTAGACGGTATATTCCTTGATAACGTGAATAACGTACAAATAACAGACAACACCGTCACCAACAACATATATTACGGAATCAACATCAACAATGGTGTCGGTAATACAATCAACTCTAACACCGTCACCAGGAACAATGATACCGGAATCCAACTCAATAATGGTTCCAATGATAACAATGTGTCAGCAAACACCATCACAGACAACAGAGGGATAGGAATAGGTATCAGGAGTGAATCAGATGATAATACTGTTTCTGGAAACACCGTCTATAACAACTTTTTTGGAATCTGGGACTATGGTTATGGACATAGGAACACAATCACCGATAACACCATCACCAACAACATTTGGGACGGAATCAGACTCTGGCATGCATATAATGACACTGTCTCAGGAAACATACTCACCAAAAACGGTGAAGGAATACAAATCAGAAATGCAAATGATAATACCGTCACAGGCAACATCATCACCAACAGCGAAAACTATGGAGTCACCATCCGATTTGCTTCAGCTGGTAATGTAATCTCGGGTAACACCATCAAAGGCAGTATTTATTATGGAATCATGATTCATTACTCTGAAGCAAGGGGTAATGTAATCTCGGGTAACACCATCACTGGCACAGTATTTTATGATGGTATTTTACTCACTGATGGTACAAGTGATAATATAGTTTTGGATAACACCATCACCAACAACAAAGGGGACGGAATCAAGATCAATAATAATTCAAGTGCTAATACAATCTCAGGCAATACCATCACAAGCAATAGCCAAAATGGAATCTCAATAGAAACTTCTTCATACAACCAAATCATCAATGGAAATAACATCACTGGCAATGGCTACAACGGAATCAGCATCACTAATAGTAGTGGAAATCTCGTCAACAATAATGTGATAAGTGATAATGGAAATGAAATAAACGAGTTCACTCAAAAAAATGGCATATACCTTCTAAATTCTGGTCTAGGTACTGAAATATCTGAAAACACCATCAATAACAATACATACGATGGAATCTTATTACAAGGAAGTAGTGTAGCCGAGATTCATTTTAACCGCATAGTTTTTAACCAAAATTATGGATTAGAAAACCAAGGAACAGGCATAATTAATGCTCAAAATAACTGGTGGGGATCAAATAATAATCCTATAGATAAATCTCAACCACAAATCATAAACAGCGAAACTGGTAAAGTAAATGCTGATACTTGGCTGATACTATCCTTATCACCCAAAAAACAAACCATCTCCACCATAGAAACAGCAATCATCACCGCAGATCTTACTATCAATAATATAGGAGAAAACACCCTATCTACATATAGTAAACATGTACCTGACGGAACATTTGTATATTTCACCACTAATATGGGCCAAATCAGTTTAATTTCATCTACCACCTCCGAAGGACAAGCCACTACTAACTTTAGCAGCTCTAATACAGGAACAGCAACGATAGTCGTTACCTTAGATAAACAAAGCATGGATACCACAGTTAAAATCAAAAAGAAATAATCAAATTTCCTCATCTACCAACTATTTTCCCTTTTTTATGCAACTATGGGTAAGAAACGTATAAGCTAACTAATAACAAACAGACCCGTGTTATATCTGTAATAGATAGAAACCCAGTTTAATTGCCGGTTAATTTTGGTTTTCCAGTTACCAACAGGTAAATTTCTACTATAGTGGCGATAGTAATTCCGATCATACCCAGTATCAACAGGAGACTGAAGAGCCAATCATAGAATGAATTGTAGAAATTGAAGGGGAACAGCTCCCAGACCAGGTATACGGCGATGAAACTGACAATATTAATAAATATTTTCACTCCATGTCGGAGCCTTTCTGGACTGTAGAAAAGGAGCAGGGCGTTTCCGATGATTGAAACTATTATTGACAGGTTAATGATCCATAAAACTTCATTAAAAGCGTTGGTAACAAAGTAAACCTTCCAGTTGAGCAAGTTGTTAACGATGTACCACCAAATCAGGTTAAAGATTATGGCAGCGATGTACTCTGATTTTTGTCCACTTTTTTTAGTTTCTTCCAAGACCCCCACTTCCTAAAAAATTATAGACCCAACTATATTCTGTAAACCAGGGCTAATAATTTTTTTTAAATTTTCAAATGGTCGGGATCTAACAGAAATAATTTACACTAATATCCAATAGAGGGTTTCTCCTGAAGTTAAACAAAGGAAGAAGTGGATTCATCTCAAGGTAATAGTACCATTTATTGGATTTTTTCTACAAATTCAGCTACTTTTGATTTATAACTATCATCTTTGAGAGCCATACCTCTCACACCTAGATTTTCGACTGGAGATGCTTGACAAAGTTCTTTCATTTCGTTAAAAACTCCATCGAATTTATCTCCTCCTGCTGTGGAGAAAAATGCAACATTCTTGAATTTTTCCTGGTTCTGGTGCATATAGGTCCTGACCGGTATAGATACCCTGTCTCCCCAAACTGGTGATCCTATAATCAAAAGATCATAATCCGACGGATCATTTTTTAAATCCTTCAAAATAGTTAATTTCTGATTTCTATCCTTCAAAAGTCCTAACAATCCTAACAGGCCTGACCTGTTTTTAGTGTCAAAGATTTCTTCCATATCACAATCAAGATTATTTCTAATCTCTTCAGCTACCAAGCGAGTATGGCCCGATCTGGAATAAAAAACCACTAATGTTCTCATGATAATCACTCAGTTTATTTAGAAATAATTTTATGTTTCAATAGCTTGTATTAATAGTATTGAAGAAGCCTTCATGATTTTAGGTGAGATTGGGGTATGGATAGAAACCGCAAATTATTCATTATTGTTATTTTAGTTGCCATATTCTGCGTTATAGTAGCATTCTACTTCTATAATTCCCTCAGCCCAACTAATAATCTCACTCCGAATTTATCTGAGGTCCTGAGCCCAATAGATAATCCATTTAGCCCCAGTAATGTAACTCCTTTTAGCATTGTCACCCTAGGATCCTCGGATTACGGCTCTGTGACCAGGGAAGGTCCTTATGGAAATCCAAGTTCACCAACTAAAATTGCCATAATTGCGGGTATACATCCCCTGGAATCCCAGGCCCATTTGGCCTTTATAGAATCCTTAAAAGAAAAGAACAACACTCTCCAAAATTGTTATTACATCTATAGAGTCAACATCACCCGGGATGCAGATGATTATGAAAAGGGAAGAGATCACGGCCAAAACCTAGCCAGACAATATATCGTGCCAGATATCCAGAAACAAAAATTTGATCTGGTGGTGGATGTGCACTCCAACCGGGGAAACTATGAGAAAAGGAGATTCATCTACGTACCCGCCGAGTCACCCACCGCAGATAACGCCGCTTCCCAACTGGTCAATAAAATAAATTGGCTATCAATATTCACTCCCCCAAATCCTACCAGCCCACAATACGTAGCCATTCCCTTAATTAAATCAGGAATCCCCACTATTCTCTACGAAACTTACATGTACGAGACATACCATCTAACCTTAACCCATGCTGACCAGTTCATAACGGTACTAGACCAAATAGAACTTAAATAGAATTAGTCCAAATATAATATTAAGACTGGAATTACTGTTGGGGGGTTTGAATTTGTCCGAAAAAAGGATAAATAATGTAGAAAAAGGTAATTATTACTTAGTGAATGGCTTAAATATGTATTATGAAATTCATGGCGCGGGTAAACCGCTTGTCCTGATTCATGGTGCATTTGGATCCATCAAAACTAATTTTGGAAACCTTTTACCAGCTTTCAAAGAAACAAGGCAAGTTATCGCGGTAGAAATGCAGGGTCATGGTCACACTGCGGATATTGATAGGCCTCTTTCACACGAACAGCTGGCAGATGATGTAGCCGGACTTTTACGTTATCTAAATATTGAAAATGCAGATATTTATGGATATAGTTTAGGTGGAGATGTGACTATACAGTTAGCCCTGCGATATCCTGATTTGGTGCGTAAAATTGTATTTTCAGGGGGACCCAGTTACCACCCCGATGGTTTCTACACTGAATTTTTAGAGTCCGATAAAATGATGAAACCTGGAAAACCATGGAAAGAATATTATGACAGCATCGCACCCAACCCTTCAGATCTTTCTATTGTAGCTCAAAAAATAAAGAAAATGACTCACGCATGGAAAGGGGTTCCTAATGTAGATTTAAAATCACTTAACGCACCAGCACTGCTAATTATAGGAGATTCTGATATCGTTCGTCTTGATCATGTAGTGGATATGTTCAAGATCCTTGGTGGCGGTGTTCCAGGAGATCTGGTAGGTATACCCAATTCTCAACTGGCAGTACTCCCTGGCACTACACACGCTTCACTTTTAAAACGTACCCATTGGTTACTTTCCATGATCATGGAATTTTTAGACGCACCCCTGCCAAAATAGAACTTCTTATAAAAAAAATAAGTATATGATATTATTTTTTTAGATTGTGTCCTATATTCTCATAAAAAAAATTTCTTCAAAATCAAGATTTCATAGGGCCAATCACGAACCCTGAACCGGGGGAAACACTTCGAAAAACAACTCTTTAAACTCTTCCAAATCCTCACGGGGGAAGAACAATCCCACACATATCACCAGCACTCCGGTGCCTATGACTTTCTGGTTAGGATCTTCTCTTAATTCCTCGTCGAAGACCAGTTTCACCTCTGCTTTCTCCTGCAGGAAATCCCACAGTGTAGGTTGAGAACCCTGGGCGATATGATGGCGTAACACCAACTGTAGAAACTGTTCCCAGTCTTGGAAGTGGCAAAATTCGATCCAGGTTGATCCTTTGTAGTCGATGCAGCAGTTGCAGGTTTCCAGGTCCCATAAAAGTAAGTTTTTTATGATGTCTTCCAGGCCTTCATCAACTTCTATACAAAAATCATCCTCAATTTCTACTTCTACTTGTTTGTGAGGGGCCATGTATCTACTATTATTTCTTCTGAAAAGTAAAGCTATTCCCCTATGAAAATTATTTTTTACCACAGTAGGGGTAAGGTATATAGGTGTCAAAAAAGATACACTGAGTTGCACGATGGAAAGAAGTATCATTTATTTGATACGGGTTTTGGAAGGTGATGGCCACCATCCAGAACCTTTGATTTCCTATTTTCTTATAATGCTTTTTTATAATTCATTTACACTTCTTTTACAAATATTTTTTAGTATTAAAACTTCCTAAACTCAATATAACTAGGGGTGCCGTTGTATGGATAAATTCATGAAAACAGCTATCAAAGAAGCTGAAAAAGGATTAAATGAGGGAGGTATTCCCATTGGATCCGTGCTGGTCCATAAGGGTGAAATCATGGGCAGGGGCCATAATAGGCGAGTGCAAAATGGTAGTGCAATTCTTCACGGTGAAATGGATGCCTTAGAAAATGCGGGGCGTCTTCGAGGTGCTGTTTATCGCGAATGTGTTCTATATACTACTTTATCTCCCTGCTCCATGTGTTCAGGTGCTATTTTACTTTATAAGATACCAAAACTAGTAATTGGTGAGAACAAAACATTTAAAGGTGAAGAAGAATTGCTTCGTTCCAGAGGAGTTGAATTAGAAGTACTTCAAGATCCTTGCTGTATTGATATGATGTCTAATTTCATTAAATTGCATCCGGAGTTATGGAAGGAAGACATTTGCCAATAACTCTTCCCCATCCCTTTTTTTATAGAGTTTTTGCTATTTCACTGAATGGCTTTACTTCTCTTATTTTAACTTCCATTGGTCCAAAGAAGTTTTTTATGGTTTCTTGGTCTGGTGCTTCAATTATGAAATACCCTTTATGAATGGCTCCTTCGTCGTTTGGGCAGCTCATATAAGCCCCATTTAGTTCAATGCCAGCATCTTTTATGTGTTCTTCTGAAAAAAGATCCTTAATCATGTCTTTTCCGCCAGGCATATTCATTGGACATTCTGAAGCTGGATGTGTATGTTCTGCAATAAACAACATTTTTTTACAACCCCCCCAATTTACTTAATAAATTTATTTTATTCTTTGTACATGAAATAATTTATCAAAAAAAATAGGGAGGTTATATGAGGTACTAGACCAACTAGAAATTAAATAGACCACTATTTTTTAAATTTATAGTAACTAACCATATTTCTAACATAATTATCTTCTAAAATGAAAAGGTACATTAATGGAAAAAAGAGTTGATTCCATCTTTGCCCCCCTAAGGACATCTTAAGCTTCATTGCCCTCTACATGTTTATATGGAATTATACTTTCAGCTTTCCTTTCATACCAGATAGTACTACTTTTAATGGCTTACATGGATGGGTGGAATTCGATCCTGCCAGGGCATTTCCTTTTCAAGCCAGCTAGCTAGTCGTATTAGTGTTTCTTCCTCTCCAAATCGGGCCATGAACTGGATGCCGATGGGTAAACCTGACCTGCTCTCTCCGAGAGGCAAGGTTATGGCTGGTTGTCCGGTTACATTGGCCGCTGAGGTGTGTACTTTAGTTTCCTCGCAAAGACCCATATAACTCTCATAGTCCAGGTCGGTGCGCATTTTGGAGTACTTTCCGTGTGGTTCTGGTAATTGGTTTAAGGTGGGGGTGAGTAACAGGTCGTATTGTTGGAAGAAGTTTCCGAAGATTCGTCGGAATTTGTTTAAGACGAATTCAGCCATGAACATATCCGCAGTGGTAAGCCCTTGGGAGTATTCATAAAAGGACCACATCACCGGTTCTATAGTTTCTGGGCTTACTTTCCGACCCATCCCTGCGGCAACCATATCCAATCCCATATACATTCCATATGCCCAGGCTACGCATACGGCGTGAAGATACTCTTCATAGTCAAAAACTGGGCTGTCTTGAACCAATTCATGTCCCGCTCTTTCACATTCGCAAACCACGTGCTCCACAGATTGGACTACTTCTAAATCCACGGAGCCATCAGGGTGCCAGGGATCCACGGTCCAGGCTATTCGCAGCTTCTCTGGTTTTTTATTCAATTCCTGGGCATAGGGTCCAGGAGGCTGTCTTATGATAAAAGGATCACCAAGTACCGGCCTGGAAACTGCGTCCAGCATTAAAGCCGTGTCCCGGACACTCCGAGTCACCACAAACTCTTGTAACATCCCAGGCCACAACTCTCCGATATCAGGGCCCAGTGTCACCCGTCCACGGGAGGGTTTCAATCCGACTAGACCACAAGCACTGGCGGGAATACGAAGTGAACCACCATTATCACTACCATGGGCTAGGGGCACAATACCAGCGGCGACACAGGCTGCCGCCCCACCACTGGAACCACCACTCATGATATCTAGATTCCAGGGGTTATTAGTCACACCCACCAATTCAGATTCGGTTGAAATTCCCAAGGCAAATTCAGGAGTTGTGGTGCGGCCCAATAATGTTAAACCCGCATTCTTAAAAAACGTAGTCAAAAAGGAGTCATTAACTGCCACATGTCCCTGCATGAGTTTAGATCCGCTTTCCTGAAGCCGTCCCCCTTCACTGGCACCAATATCCTTCATCAGGAAGGGAACCCCAGAAAATGGTCCATCCGATATTTTCTGATCATCCAAAGCTTCGACCCGGTCCTGGTAGATCTCTAGGACGGCATTGATTTGAGGGTTGATTTTTTCAACGGCTTCCAAAAGAAGAAGTGCAAGTTCTGTTGGTGATACCTCCCCCCTCCGGACTAAATCAGCAAGCGCCACACCATCACACTTCGAATACTCTACCAAATTCATAACAAAACATACCCCCTTATTTCTGCTTTAAGACCTTAAAGAAATCTAATCCTGCCATGGTGAGTGTATTCATCTAATTTTTTTTGCACGGGTGGAATTCGTGTTAGAATAAATGTCTCGCCGGTGAGGATGATTTTATTCTAGTTTCCAGGTTCTGTAAATTATTAGTGCTCCGATGGCCAGATTGGCAATGGCGACTAATATTAATTCAGTTCCCTGGGCTGCGCCTTGTGCAAATCCTAGATTGGTAATCCCAGATGCGTTTAATAGTTGTGCTATTCCTAAAATCCACAATATAACTCCCAGGGCATAGATGGCTATGGAACTTCTGGATACAAAAATTAACACGGCAAAGAGTATGAAAATTACTCCAAATAAGGTGGATGAGAATAAAAGACTTAAAATTCCCCATATGGCTACGATGATGGTCAGTCTTTTAAACCATTTTTCTCTTTTATCAGATTCTAAATTCCCTTTAACCCCTTCATTCAAAATATTACCCCCAATCATGCTAAAATTTCGCCATATTTTTCTAAAAATAATAGTTTAGGATGTTATTTCCATGGCTGCTCTGATCAGGCCATATATGACCACCAGGTATCCTATGGCTCGGATGATTATGATGGAAATATCGGCACTGTTGGTTCCTAAAAGAACTAGAGCATGTGAAACAGCGAAAAGTCCAAAACCAAGGGCCACATAGATGGCTAAACCAATTTTTTTAGCTCGGTATACCCAGAGGCCGAGCATTAAAATTATGAGTGCTAATAAAAAGTTCATCACGGTTACCAGTTCTACAGCCATTTAAAATCCCCTCCTCTTTACTATCTGTATCAGGAAAATAATAAAATTATCCATCTAATTGTTTCCATCATTTTAGAAGGCAATTAAATATCAGATAGTGTAGTGAATCCACATCCTTCTACCGAACTCAGCACTATTTATAGATTGTAAATAAAACCACATGTTACCGGCCTATTGATAATTAGATGGCGCCAGTTATATTGGATAATTGCAGGGTTTAGGTGCTTTAATGGATTATCAGGAACTTAAAAAAGATTTGTTACTGGTGGGAATTTTAGTTTCCTTTCTCACTCCCTTTGTTAGATCATCCATTAATCTGGCCTTACCTGCTCTGGCTTTTGAATTTGATTTGTCGGCTGTATTTTTAACCTGGATCTCAACGGTTTATCTGCTGGTTAATGCCATCCTTTACATTCCCTTTGGTAGGATTGGGGATATCTATGGGCGGAAGCGTATCTTTCAGTATGGATTAATCATCTTCACTATCAGCTCATTCATATCCGCTTTCTCCCCTTCGGGTGAGATATTCCTTGCTTTCAGGGTTTTGCAAGCTATAGGAAACGCCATGATATTTGCCAATTTAAATGCCATGATATCATCCGCATTTCCAGAAAAAGAAAGAGGCCGGGCCTTTGGATTAACATCCATGGGTGTCTTCGCTGGGTTGATCTTCGGACCCATACTGGGAGGGGCTATCACGGAGATGGTGGGATGGAGAACCTTATTTTATTTAGATACGGTCATCGGATTGATAGCAGTTTTTGCCATCACCCGGTTTAAACATGATTGGATAGATGCCGAAGGAGAAAAATTAGATATCCTCGGATCATTTATTCTGGGCCTGTCTCTATTAGCTATAATTTATGGTTTTTCAGATTTCACCAATAGTTACAGTTTATTCCTGGTAATCGCGGGAATAATGGGGCTTTCCTTATTCTATTTGGTGGAAAAAAGAGTTCGTTATCCCTTGATTAATCTAGGTTTATTTAGTAGTAGAAGTTTCACCTTTGGAAATATCACAGCCTTTATAAATTACGGAGCATTTGTATCGGTAGGTTTTATCCTAACCCTGTATTTACAATATTTAAAGGGCTACGACCCTCTCACCGCAGGTCTGATAGTTTCGGTTCAATCCATTGTGATGGTCCTGGTATCTCCTTTTGCGGGGAGGTTATCGGATAAAATTGCTCCGGAAAAGGTATCCACCGCGGGGATGGTGTTAACCACCCTTGGTGTGGCTCTTATGACCCTGATTAATTTTGAAAATGCTCTGTACTTGGGAGGCTGTTCCCTTATTATTTTTGGAGCGGGTATAGGTTTATTCTATTCAGCCAATACCAAGGTGGTCCTTAGTGCCGTGGATAGAAGGTATTTTGGAGTTGCCAGCGCCACCTTGAGTGATGTGAGGTCCATGGGCCAGATATTTGGGATGGGCATCATAATGATAATTATCTCTACGATTATGGGAGATGTGGAAATTATGCCCTCCAATTATCCACAACTAATTTTAAGCCTCAGATATGCGCTGATTGCCCTGGCGGTTCTAAGCGCAGTTGGAATTTTCACCTCATTACATAAGGATTAAAAAAAATATTTTATGAGGTACCATTAAAGGTTGTCCAAAAAAAGGAGGGTGCAGTAGTTTAAGATTCTATTTCTATTCTTTTTTTATATTTTTTTTCTATTTCTAATTTCGGAGGGCAGTATATCAACAACTCTACAACAATATGTAGCTAATAACTTCCTCAAACTATGCACCCTGTTATATTAATTGTAATAAGTAGTAAATATACTTTGTTACTGGAGAGGTTAGAAAAGAGTAGTTTTAGGTGCTGAAGCTAGTTGGACTACTAGTCTGAAAGTCCCTCCCTCTATTTTCATATCCGATGCCATGATCGGGTCTCCTATTTGGGGGTGATGGTTCTATCTTCTGGTGTGCCGGGATGTGGATTAACTTTAAGGTGATGTGATATAGTTTAAATACTTAAAAATTAATTGACAGTCACGGTCAGGTTATTACTACGATACCCTTCGTCCATTACATCAAAGTAGGTTAGAGTCCATTCTTTTCCATTGAAATTAGCGTTAATACAGGGATAATGGGCATTCCATCTGAAACTTTGGACTTCCGTAAATTTATCTGCTTTATTTATGGCCTCCTGAGCCGATGAAACCGTGCCCCCACTTACCGTTAGACTCTGAACCACTTTGGCATCTTCTTTTTCTTTAGTCAGGGTATTGTAATTAAAAGAATAATAGGTCTGGTTGGACTGGTCACTTTGAACGATAGTCCAGGTGAACAGGTCCATGGTAGGGTACGCGGCCGAATAAATAAAGTCGTCACTAACCGGATTATCATCCAGGGCCACATTTTTTTCATAGGCTCGGATCCCACCGAAGGAGATTAATATAATCATGAAGATGGCCATGGCCGCTTTCTTGTACTTCATATCCACCTTTAAGTAGAGAATTAACAGAACTGCCAGGGCGATAACCGCGGTGGTAAGGTCAATGTAATAGTATATCTCCGCGCTGAATCTTTGCAGGGTGAAGGGATATAAGAGGGGTATGCCCCGGGAGGTTAAAAAATCTAAAAACAGATGAGTAAGCGCACCGAAATAGGCAATTCCCACGGTTTTATAAGTGAATTCCACCGATAAATCACGCCTTAATATTTTAGACACGAAGTCATTGATACTCTTCCGGGATATTACATACAAAAACACTGTGGAAGTGATGGCTGCAAAAACTAAAGAATGGGTAATTCCCCGATGTGTGAAGACAAACAAGTAGGGAACTAAAAACCCAACCCAGACTACGAAGAGGGTATCCAGATCAGGAGAAATTCCACCCAATCCCCCTTCCAGTTTATTTTTGCTTTTAAGCGCGAATAAAATTATAAACGGCACCAAAAAGTGTGTAAAAAAGTCCATGGTATATACCTTTTGTCAAATAGTAAGCCATTATTTAGGTAGTGAGTATGTCTTTAAAATACTTCTTTAAGGAGACTCATTTAATTTTCGCCTAGTATAATTCTCAGTTTCAGGAAAAAAACAGGAACTGTTTCTCCAGATCCGGATGGTACTCCAGACGCGGGACAACGTTAGATAAAAAAGTGTAAATAAACTCAAGTCAAGCATAATGATGATGAGTAATAATGACTATGATTATTTGGATAGTTGGATGTCCACCCGACGTATAGAAACCCTGGTAGATGGTATATTTGCCATATCCATGACCTTACTCGTTTTAACTATTGGAATCCCCTCTATCTCAGGTTACGTCTCTGAAGCTACCTTTCAACAACAAATAGCAACACTAGCCCCCAAGATTGGAATATATGCTTTGAGTTTCTGGATCTTATCCTTATTCTGGAGGGTGAATCATCGGCAGTTCCATTACATTAAACGGGTAGACCGGAATCTCATCACCATCAACACGATATGGCTCTTATTCGTAGCTTTATTACCCTTTTCAACATCGTTAATTGGAGATTATGGGCAATATTACACCTCGAATGTGATATTTAACCTGAACATGTTACTCATAGGGTTACTGTACTCCTTGAACTGGTATTACGCCACTGAAAAGGGACTGGTGGATGAGAATTTGGATGAAAAAACCATCAAATTTTTACGCCGATCAAATCTGATCCTACCCCTCTTATCAATATTGGCCATAATACTCTCCTTTTTCATCTATACCTGGGCGGAATGGGCATACGTTCTAACCCCCATTATAATCAGGATACAAAGGCATTAAAAGATTTATGAATAATGGGATGATGAAAAAATGAGTAGAGCACCTTCTCCCAGAAGCAGATTGTTAATAATGTGGATTTTCATAGTAGTTACCGGCGTATTTACCATCTCTTACAGCTGGGATTATGGCCTCGTTTTACCTTCTTCAATTTATGTAAATTTAACAGCCCTACTATTTCTTTTTATCGGTATTATCATTAGAATAAAGTCATTAATAGAAATTCGCAACGCCTTCAGAATAAATAAACTAGTCACCTCCGGAATATACTCTAAAACCAGAAATCCCACCTACTTAGGATTCATATTCATTATTATAGGGATATCCATAGCATCCCTTGCCATATTATCTTTTAGCTGGGTTGTTGTAAGCATTGTTACTTTTTATTATGTGGCTAAGAAGGAGAGAAGGATCTGGAAGAAAATTTTGGGGAAGAGTTCTTACAATATAAAAAATCGGTCCCCTTATTCATCCCTAAAACCAAGTAAATAAAAATAGAAATTTGATTAGATATTCTTTATCTTCTCCCACCGAACATGGCAAAGATCCCATACTTGTAGTAACAGTCCACCTGCCGGAATCCCACCGATTTTAAGGCATCTAACTGTTTTTTAAGGGTATCTGGATGGTTGTCGGGATTATTTTTGTACTCTTCCGGGATATGGTCAAATCTTTCGGTAATATTCAGTTTTTCCTGGTTCTCCCGTATCCATTCACTCCAGAATATGCGGTACCAGCTTTCCAGTTCTTTGGTGGGGGCCTTCACCGTATCTACGTTTAAAAAATATCCCCCAGTTTGGAGGTGGTTATGTATGTATTCAAACAGGGATCTTTTTTCTTCCAGGTGCAGGTGGTGGATGGCCAGGGAGGAAACTACCAGGTCAAAGTCATCATACAGGACCTCGTCATTTTTTAACAGTTCCTGGAAGGTTCTAAGAATGAAGTGCATATTATAGGATTTTAAACGTTCCCGGGCATTTTTAAGCATCTCTGATGAACGTCCACTAATGTGACCTGGATCTGGTCATCCTCTTTTAATAATTCCCAGGTGAGTGCTCCGTCACCACAGCCTAAGTCCAGAACTTTGGTTCTATTCTTTTCACCTAAAAAGTGCCGGTAGAAGGATTTTAATATCTGGAATAACCTTTTCCTCTCCAGTATGTAGATGTCGGCATTTTCCAGGAATTCCTGGGCGTGTTCCTTCTCTGCCCATTCTGATTTCTCAAATTCACTCATAATAATCATCACCAGAAAAAAATTATTTCTTCTTTCGATTTTACCAATGACATTCCGGTTTAAAAGCGGATCCGGTCCTTATTTTTGGGTACTCCGTTTTCGACCTTGATCCACTGGCCGTGCTGGTACAGTTCATATTCTGTAAAACAGCAGGGGATGCCCTTAGCCGTGGTGGGGTCCGGTCCATCCATGAGTTGAAAGTGAAGGTGAGGGGCGGTGGAGTTACCGGAATGTCCGATATTCCCAATTAAATCTCCTGATTTGATCTCATCTCCCTTCTTTACTTTGATAGAACCCTGTTTCATGTGAACCAGTGCCGCCCAGATCCCATCCCCCTGAATAATAACGTAGTTGCCGGCCACTTCCTGGATGCTCTGTTTCTGGGGGTCGAAGGACCAGGCATTCTTAAAGGCGAGTGAAATATCCTGCCATGGATTTACTGGGTCCCGTTCCGGGTACCCATCCCAAGCTTCCACCACCGTGCCGGAGAGGGGGGCATAGATAGGCTTCCCGTAACAGTAACAATCCCTTAAATGTACTTTACCTAATATATAATACAAAGTACTTTTATTATAGAATCTAACGGGTTTACGAGTCCAATCAACCTGCAAGAGGTCATAGGCATAGGTTTGTGCCAGATAATCCGTGCCGTGGCTGGGGACTTTGCTGCCGGGACTATTCATGACCATCCACTCCCCTTTTAAGGGAGATTCCAGAGTTATGGGTTTTTTCATCATTCTGGGGGTAGCTAACTTTTTTCAAGATCTCAAGTTAATGAGAGTTTCGTCGTGTCCTAGTTTTTTAAAATGTGCTTAAAAAAGCATCGCAACAAAATATGTTGTAAAAAGGAATAACTATGATTAATATTACGATTTCAATTACATATTGTAAGACACAATACATAGGTTGGGTATTGTAAAACACATTATTTTCTTCTAAATTTTTTAGATAAATCCTGAATTTTTTTTACTTCTCACATGCTCTAGGACAAATCTCAGATTATAGTCTGACCTAGGTTCATACACCGAGGAGGGAGTAGAATATGAGAGTTAGTGAAGGCGTGCCGGAGGGGAGGATAGCTGAACTTTACCACCCGGAACTCTTCCAGGAAGAGGAGGAGGTTATTGTATTTACCAGGGAAGAGTTCAGCCGGACTTACACCTCCCTAAAAGAGCAGATAGACTACATCGTCATGGTGGATCTGCATCTGGACCGGAGTGAGGAGTGGAAGTTGATGGGGTACTGGCCCCGGATCATGCAGAGTGTGCACCGGATAGATCTGAGTATGGATTTGATATTCCAGAAAGAGCCATTACAATCCTACCTGGATGCCTACCTGTACCAGGATATGCCCAGTTCCCAGAAGCCAGTAGCTGAAAGGGAGCTCATCCCTAGCAGGGAGGCTTCCCATTTTAACCTATTATCCTGTGACGGTTTTGATAGATAATGCGTTACAGCTACGGCATCATGGACCAGAGGAGGATACTCTTATACCAACCCCAGTTGTTTTTGAAAAGTAAAGACCTACTGGTGTTTCCCAGTGCTGATTTCCATAAATGGCACGGGGACATTAAGGAGTACCTGGATGGTTTATACCAGCTGGACTTCCGGGAGGTGGGAAAGGGAAAACCGGTAAACATGACCGACCTGAACCTGGCCCTGGGGGTGGTTAATAACATCACCGAGGAGCTGGAGAACCTTTTTGATAGAGAGAACGTGCCTGATTTTTCCTATCACTACCTGTCCACCCTGGATAAGAAGTACAAAAAAGGGAGGTCCGCCTACACCAGCGACATGCAGAGGGTTGACCTGCAGGTCCCGGTGATAAACCCGGAGCTGAAATACAAACACCTCATGGAGATAGTTGAGGAGGCCAACCAGGCATTCACCCGGGCCCTTGAAGAAAAGAGGATGAAGAAGAAAGAGTTTAAAGGATAGGTCCTCGTGGAAACTAAAAAATTGGTACTGCTGGATGTGGACTACGTCACCCGATATGGACGGCCAGTTATACGTTTATTCGGGAAGATCATTGAGGAAGATAAGTCCATCATCGCCTGGGATCCGAACTTCCAGCCCTACCTTTACCTACTCTCCCAGGACCTGGGGACTTGTAGAGAGGAACTGGCTCCATTTGATGTTCAGAAAATAGAAACCCGACACCTGAAAGATAACGATGGGAAATTAAAAGACTTCCTGAAGGTAACCCTCAACCATCCCCGGGAGATACTCCCCTTAAAAAAGGAACTGGAGAAGTTGGAATCTGTCAGGACGGTACGGGAATATGATATCCCCTTCCCCCAGAGATACCTCATCGACAAAGACCTATACCCCTTATCGGAGGTAGAGGTGCAGGGGAAAGTATTGAAGAACAATGAAACCTGTCTAATGGAACTACAGGAAGATCCCCGGCCAGTTGAATCCCCTTCACCCGGGCTTAACATCCTGAGTTTTAAGATCGAAACCGCCCAGGAGAGACCCCGGGTGAGAACTGATCCCATCCTCTTAATTGGCTTTTCCAGTAACCAGGGCTACCAGAAAGTGTTCTCCACCACCCGGTCCTCATCGGAGTTGGTAAAGACCGTGGCCAATGAGAAGGAACTACTGAAAAAGTTTGTAGATACCCTTAAATCCCTGAATCCGGATATCATCACCGGTTACAACAGTGACAAGTACGACTTCCCCTACCTGCAGGGCCGGGCGGATCTCTTAGGCGTCTCCCTTAACCTGGGGGTGGATGGCTCCCCACTTAAGTTCAGGACCCTCCCTAAAAAATCGGCGGCCATCAAGGGACGGGCCCATATTGATCTTTACCGTGTGACGCGTCGTCACCTCCGTTTAACGGAACACACCCTCCAGCGTGTCTACCGGGAGCTTTATCGAAAGGAGAAGATGGACATCTCCCTGGATCAGCTACGCACCTATGGGGGTGATGAGAAACTCATAAGGTATTGCCTGGAAGACACCCGGGCCATCAATCACATCGGAGAGAAGATGCTGCCCCTGGTTATAGAAATGGCCCGGCTGGTGGGCCAGTCCCTGTTTGATGTGACCCGGCGGGGCAGCGGATTCCAGGTGGAGTACCTGTTAATGAGGAAGGCCTACCAGTACGGCTACGTGGTGCCCAACAAATTCGGAACCTACCTGCGGGATGTGGTGGGGGGCTACGTGGAAGAGCCAGTTCCCGGCTTGCATGAGAATATTTTCTACTTCGACTTCCGCAGCCTGTATCCCAGCATCATAATAGCCAAGAACATCTCCCCGGACACCTTAACCCAGGATGAAAATGAAGATTGCCATGTGGCACCGGAATTTGGATACCGATTCCGAAAGGAACCACTCGGATTAATCCCCCAAGTCACGGCCCAGATTCTAAAGGACCGGATACGGATCAAAGCCCAGATAAAAAGAACTACGGATCCTAACCAACACCAGATCCTGGATTTCAGACAAAGGGCACTTAAGACATTTATCAGCGCCATCTATGGACTGTTCAACCACAGCACCTACCGCTGGTACAGTATAGAGGCCTCGGAGGCCATCACCGCCTGGGGGCGAGATTTCTTGAAAAAGACCATGGAAAAGGCGGAAAAACAGGGCTTCAGAGTGGTGTATGCTGATACTGATGGATTCTACGCTACCTTAGAAAAATGAAGTATTTGAGAGTTACTTCATCTGGATTTCTTGAGCAAATTCAGCTACCTTGGATTTGTAACTTGCACTTTTAAGTTCCTTTTCTCTCAAACCTAGAGTTGCCAGTGGAGTTTTTCCAGATAGTTCTTTCATATCCTTGAATGTTCCTTCAAATCCCATACCACCGGCCGTGCAAAAGAAGGCAACATTTTTGAAGCTGGCCTGGTTCTGGTGCATATAAGTCCTGACTGGAGTGGATACATGCCCGGCCCAGAGAGGTGTGCCTATAACTATCAGATCATAGCTGGAAGGATCATTGATTACATCCTGGAGAACTGTTAATTTCCTATTCATGGCATCTCTTCCAGATCTCAAGTATCCTAAAGAACCTGATCTGTTTTTGGTGTCAATAATTTCTTCCATATCACATTCGAGAACCTTTTCAAGTTCTTCAGCAACCTTCCGCGTATTTCCGGTTCTTGAATAAAAAACCACTAACATTTTCATGACAACATCTCTCCAAGATTCTTCCCCTTTTTCGTAAAACTAAAAATAAATTTCTGTTAAGTGAATTAGACACACATTATCGGGCCAAGCTTTGATTGATAATCTTAGTGGATACTATATTCATTAGGAGTTATTTAATTTCCTAACTAATGATTGGAATTATTTTAATAAAAAAAGGGTGTGAATAGTTTAAGATTCTATTTCTATTATTTGTAGAATCAAATAAAGCCCATCTATTATTTTTTTTGCCCATCTCATGGGATTCATCTGTAGTTTAAAAAATTTAAACATCTTATTTAAGTAAAAAAGAAACGTGCTGGATTTTAAGGAGGTTTAGGGGGAATAAAATTAGAAAAAATGTTTACCCCTTAAAAGCCTATTTTTTTAAGAGTCCCCCTATCTTCCAAATTCAGGACGGTAGATATGTCCAATAGAACATTCTGTAATTATGCGATATGAATATATAAACATATCGATAGTTTACACCATCAAAAACAGATCCTTTGATGCAGGGAAAGTTAGAAATAGAATTATCTTAAGAATATACATTAATGAATGATGGGTTAAAATTGGCTTTTGGAGTTATATTCTGCCTGTTAGGTGTTATAATCCTAACCAGTAGCTTATTTTTAAATAAATTTTTACCTGGAGGATTTATTTCCCTGGGAATCGGGATAATCCTCATCACAGAATCCAAAAGAACTATAAAATAAGAGCTGGATCTGATTTTTTACTTAATGTGAGCAGGAACTCCAAGGCTGCATTCTAAATTTAACCTTTTATTGGATTCTAATTTAACCCTTTATCCACTGGGCGATGGTATCCACGACCTCCTCCTGGACATGGCCTTCCACCAGGTACTCCTGGGGAGTTGATTTACCTTCCCCTGCTATGAATAGATGGTTCAACTCCGGGAATAATCGTAAAGTAGCATTGTCTCTGTGTTTAAGGGCATCCTTCCAGCCCTGGAAGTCCACCGTGGCCAACACTTGGTAATCACGTCCCCCCTGGAGAACCAGTGTCGGTATTTTCAATGTTTTAACCGCATCTACCGGGTCGTGTTCATGTAGATCCCGCCAGTAAGCCACCGGCACCCCTAGCGGTAAGTCCTCCCGTGAAATATGCTCTAAAATCTCGGGGTCCTTCAATCTATCCACCTTCACCTTCAAATCTTCCAGTTCCGCCTTCTGCTGGTCGGTTATATTCCCAGATAAATTATAAAGGTAGGTGTACTGGTCCAGGATCGTCTCCTCCAGGGAGCGGGTTATCCCGGCCATGATTATGATCCCCGCCAGTTCTGGATCCATCTCTCCCAGACGGGGAGCCAGGGTAGCACCCAGGCTATGACCCAGCATGAAAACACGTTCAGAATCAATTTCATCCCTTTGCCGCAGGAGTCCAATGGCCAGGAGGGCATCGTCCAGGACCTCCTCTTTAACCGTCATCTTCTCCACCAGTTCGGGAGTTAACTCTCCGGCATGGGTGAAGGTGCGTTTATCATACCTTAAAACCGCAACCCCCTGTGATGCTAAACCCCAGGCCAGATCCCGGAAGGTTTTGTTGGGCCCAATGGTCTCATCCCGGTCATTGGGGCCGGAACCATGCACCAGAACCACTCCCGGGAAAGGGGAGGGACCATCCGGCAAAGTTAAGGTCCCAGGCAGGGCCCATAATCCCTCCCCCACCATCACCTCCACTTCCTGAAAGGCAGCCTCGTTTACATAAGCCGGTGGATGATACTCCATCTGGGTGGGGATGAAGTTTAAACCACTGATCTGTTCCTGGTCATTGAACACCACCTGCACATCAATTATGGCTCGCTGGAAATGGCATCTCAGCACTACGATCCGGTAATTTTCCACTTCCTGGGTGCGTTCGGTATCCATTTGCAGCAGAACCCCGGCTTCTGTAATCAAATTCATCCAGGACTCCTTCAATTGTGTTTCACTTAAGGCCGCTTTCATCTCCTCATCAAATCTAGCGGTAGCCGACGTAAAATCAAATCCAAGCAACAGGCCCACAAACTCCTGGGCCAGTGGCGTTAAAACTTCAAAGGGTGCGGTCATAAATAATCCATCTCCGGTAAAATTATTTGAATGTTTCATTAAAAAAAAAGGTCCTAATTCTAGGGGTTGCTTTTTGAAAAATAAAGAAAAATAGAAGGTTAAGACCTTCAATTTCTAAAAGAAACTATTAGCAGCATGGTGGTGGGCACCAGCATTTGCCAGTTACATGGCTGATGGTTAGCACTCCACTTTTAGTGTAGACCCAGTGCCAGGTAGCAGCGTTGTAGCCGTAGGGAATGTCAGCGTATTCGGCTCCGTTTTTACCGTTCCAATATTGATAGCTACCGTCACTTAACCTTACCCTGGCATATGCTACATCACTATAACCCGTGACATCTGCACTCCATGCTCCGTTTCCGTGTTGCACAAAATACACGGGATCTCCGCCATTAACAGATATCCATACAGGAGTTACACCCCCATTTGCAGCAGCCGTGGCTCCTACAGTCGCTACCAATATAGCGAAAATTAATAAGGTTTTGCCTATAGTTGACATATATTCACCTCTTTTTGGTTTTTAGAGTGAATAAAAAATCAGAAAAAAATAAGATTTTCTTATTCCCCCCCATTAAATAAATTATAGTTTATAATATAAATTTTTTCTCCAAAAACCAATATTCACGGTAAATATCAGTATACGCCTTCATGCACTAGAATTTATCGACCTAAAATCTGGGGGTACAGGACCCATCAATATAAATAGATAAGTGTTTACATCCTCAAACCCATCCAAGAGGGGTTAAAAAGGAATTTACAAAAATAGAGTTTTCCATAGGAGGATCTATCTTCCATTAGAAATTTTTATGAATAAAATAAAAAAAAAGGGAAATATTAGATTTTTATTCCAGTTCCACTTTGATTCCGCCGATTCTGGGTTGTAGCAAGTTGTAGAAGATGGCCACCAGTAGCACCATGATGAAGTACATCACCAGGTAGCCGATGGTGGTGGTTACCAGACTCACCACTCCACCGACTGCGTCACCGGCCATGCTAAATCCGATCAGACTGAAGATTCCCCTGATAAGTCCGAAGATAGCGAAGACCACGGCCATGATCAGTGCGGCGGGTACCGCGGGTATGTTGATTAGTTCGAAGATATTTCCGGCTACGGATGCAAAGTCCAGTTTTAGGGCGCCGACTCTTGGTGCTAAGGCGTTGTAGAATATGGCGAACAGTGCGAAGCTAATGAATGAGGATATGAAGGTCACGATTGGTACCAGTATTATGGTGACCAGTGCAAATATCCATCCCGCTGCTCCTATGGCTGCACCGGTTGGTATGGTCATGTTAGTGGCGTTGGTGGCATTGGCGATTGCACTGGCGATAGCTGGAGTTGCCGTGCTAATAAGTGAGAAAATGGGTGTGAATGCTAAAGCGAGATACAAGCCAACGATGAAGGCGATTATTGTCGAGATGCAGGCCATGATTAGGGAAAGGGGGACCACGGGAATAGTTTTAAGGTCACTACCTTCGAGTCCCAGTTTAACCCCACCTACTCGGGGTGCCACCAGATTGTACAGTAAGGCTAGAACAAAGCTCCCCATGATGTTCAGGAAGAATGAGGTTAAAGGGGCAAGGATTATCACGGCTACTCCTATTAAAGCTAAAAATCCTCCTAATGCGCTTAGTCCTGGTATGAAAGCTGCTACTAGTCCGAAGGCGATGACGAATAGTATCGCTGCTATAAATGCGAATATTGCTTGTATGGAAGCGTTCATCAGGGTGAAAGGGGCGGTTCTTACGTGTTTGATCTCTTTGATATCGACCATTTTTTTCACCTCCCTTGACAATTGGTGTTAATATCTTTATAATGGAAAGTATTTTAATTTTCCGAGGGAATTTAACCTGTGATGAATTAACTGGATAATGAGGTTTGTTTTTTATTCGAAAAAAAATTCTGATATAAAATCCATAATAAATACACCAGTTAGAGGATGGGAAAAAAATGAGTTTTGTAGAAGTAGCCACAACTGAGGAGTTAAGAGACGGTACTATGAAAATGGCCAGGGTGAATGGGCATGAAATCCTTTTAGCCAGAAGCGGTGATAATTATTACAGTGCAGATAACCGCTGCCCCCATATGGGTGGTAATTTATCCCAGGGCACCCTGGATGGAACGGTAGTGACCTGTCCCCGACATCATAGCCAGTTTGATCTTGCTGATGGCCATGTGATTCGCTGGACAGATTTCACTGGAATAAAGAAGTCCCTTGGTAAATTATTTAAATCTCCCCGGCCATTGAAGACCCATCCCGTTAAGGTTGAAGGTGAAAAAGTTTTAGTGGACCTATAATTATACCCTTGGGGACCTAACCCTCCCGGGACAGACTCCTGTGCCTCCGCAGGAATTCAGACCCTAAAATTATGGGTAAAGTTAAGGAGTTCACATCGGATGGTGTCCATAGACCCTTAGGTTCAAGTTCCGGTGAAGATGATGGATAAAAAGATAATTTTAGTTCTGATTATGCCCTTAATTTTGATTACTGTATTTTTACCGCCTATTTTTTTTACTTATATTTTCACGCCCTCGGATATAGCTGTGGAGCAGGCTCTAGCCACCGAAATAGTTTTAAATGGAGAAACAGAATTACCTGAAGAAGCTTTATTTATTGATAATTATCTGCTTCAACAAACCCCCGGGATTAGGACATTGTCCCTGGAAAGAAGCTTTGATGCAGTTCTTATCACCGTGGAAGGGGATGTATTCCTGTATTATACCAACACCACCACACCGGAAGATGTGAGCATCTACCAGGGCATAATCAAGTATAAAGTAGGCAGTGGCCAATGGACAGTAACCGCCACCAGAAATAACAACTACCTGGAGTTTTTCCCCTACTTCTGGAGTGTAATATTGGTAGGGGGAGACTGGGATCAACTCTGGAACTTCGTATCCGTGAAAAAAATTGAATAAATACTATTTAAGCCATACCTCTACATTCATAATTAAACACTCCCTTAAAGGATAAATAGTTACAAATTATGGTGTAAATTCTCAGGCAAAGATATTTCTCCCAATAAATACAACTATATTATGAAGAGATCAGTTTTTTTATGCTCATTATTTTATGAAAAGATGATGAGTAGGGGGAGTTATTTATGGGAAAAATAGAGTTTAATGCCGAGAATGTGGCAAAATGTCTGTGCACCACTTGTCCCGTGCAGGGCACCAGTGACTGTGTGAAGGGAAAAATGAAAAAGATCCAGGAGATGATGGCGGAAGATGTGGATATCGCCACCATAATTGGACCCGATGATGTGCCCGGAGTCTACTGCGCAACTGGAAAAGCAACCTGCACCGATCTGTACTTCCATGAAGAATGCCAGTGCGCAGAATGCCCAATTTTCAAGGAAAACGATTTAGTGAAGGGTGAACCAGTGGGATACTACTGCCGAGATGGGGCTGCTAAATAAAACCATCCACTCATTCTTTTTTTTTAATTAATTATTTTTTTTAAATTGTACACTCTTACCATGGCTTAATTGTAAAAAAATAAGTCGAAATCATTTTTAGTTAAAAGCTGCAATCAGGGATGCTACTTAAGGGCCTAAATTCATTTATCCCTCCCTGAACCACAGTAACCACTTTCAGTTCAGCAGGTAAATGGAGTAGTTCAGATAACTGGCTATACTCACCCACACCAGGTAGGGTAGAAGGATCAAACCCGCCCACCTGGAAATACGGTAGAATACTATGATGTTTGCTAATATGGCCATCCACAGCATTAGTATAATTACCAGGCCACCGACTATCGAATGAAGGCCGAAAAATACCAGGGACCACAACAGGTTCAAACCCAGTTGCACTGCGAAGACCACCAGGGCCTGTTTACTTTCGAGGCTTTTCCTCCACACCAGAAACAGGGATATGCCTATCAGGATATACAGGATAGTCCATACCACTGGGAAAAGCCAGTTTGGTGGTGCCCAGGCGGGTCGGGCCAGGGTAGCGTACCAGACTGGTATTTGGGGGGAGGTGGCCACACTACCGATGGCGACTACTATGAAAACAATGATTAGGGATACCATCAGTTTCGGGATTTCATTAACTTTAAAACCTTCCATTTCATTACCTCCTTCCTAATTTGATTTGTACTTCAGGGGTTAGGTAATTATTTTTTATCCAGGGACCCCAACTTTTGATGGTGAGAAGCATAATATATTATCATTACCTTTTAAAAAAAAATCATAGCAAAAAATGGAGAGAATGAAATCATGGCCAAGAACAATGAAGCAGAAACAAAATTACCAGCCGGGGAACTGGATGTATGGGTGATGAAACCTGAAGATGAGAACGACCCCTGGTCAGTGGTAACCATCCAAATAGAATTAGAAAGCCCTTTAACCCCGGAATCGATTCTTAAATATCTGGGGACCTTTTTAGAAGTGGATGGCATGGAATTTGAAGTGATGAAATCCCCCAATGAACACCTGGTTATAGCCCCGGAAAAGGCTCTCAAGGAACTTCAGAAAAGCTGTTTTAAGCTTAACCTGAAATTAGATGAATATAATGTGCTCCTCATGCCCCTAGAAAAGTTTAAAGACACAATTGAAGATTATAAGGATATCAAGGGTGTTTAATTTTAATATGGAACCCGATTGTCCCCACTCCCTCCTTTAGGAAAATTTTTTATTCCAGCACCACCTAAATATTACTGGGGGAGTGGCTTTAATGCAGAAAATTGGGTTAATTTTGATTGCTATTTTATTTGTTTCCATATCTGGCTGTGTAAATCCATTAAATAGTCAAACCAATGCCAGCCAAGTAGTGGAGCAGGCTATTCCTGCCGGTTCTCCGGCCAACACCACGCCCACCACCAACCTACCCCGGCAGACCTACAATAACAATGAGATCAGTTTCAACTATCCCACCTCCTGGGAGATGGTTCCCGCGGAGAATATCGAGACCATTCATGATGATCCTGATTTCTATCGACTAGTGGCGGTCAGTCCCCAGGGAGCAGATCCCACCCTGGTCAGTATCCAACGCACCTCTTCCAACGCCCAACTGGATAATAAGGTTAGTGCTAAAAAGCAGAGAATTCAGAATAATAATGGCCAGGTCTTATCCGAAAGAACCTTCACCCTGGATGGTGTTCCTGCGGTGGCCTTAACCTACGAATATTCTGATCACCAGTACCGGTTCCTGGCCGTTTATCTAGAAAAAAATGGCATAGTTTATGCCCTTGTTCTCGGCGCTAAAAAAGGCGAGTTCGGAAATCAGGCCGGAAACTTTGAGATGATCTTAAACAGTTTCCATGTGAAATAGGGGTGAATCAAAAAAAATAGTGGAGTGGTACATATTTGAAATCCAGACCGCCGATTATAGCAATGGGAATACTGGTTTTGGTAGTTTTCCTATCAGGATGCACCAGCACCACCCCCTCTAATTACACCACTCCAGTGGTACAGACCTTCTCGGATGGTGTTATTAGCTTCAATTATCCCACTGGATTTGAAGTCCGGACGCAACGGGCCAATATAACCAGTGAAGGAGTGGGCTGGCAGGATCTCTCCTATCTGGCCAGTAAGGAGGGAGTGGGCATTGATGTGAGGAAGAATCCCACGGCAAGTTCAGCGGTTATTGTAAGAGAAGGCACCGAACAAGGGGTGTTGGAGGCATCCGGTGTGATATTATCCACCAGTAGTGAAATTAATCCCACCGGGGTGGTGGTGGAAAAAAGCAGCAGCCAACAAACCGACCCTTACACCAATCTGGTGATGAGATATTACGACCTGTTCTTCTCGGTTAATGGTGTGGTGTACCATATATCCGTCTACGGGGAGGTGGCCCTTGATCAGCAAATCCAGAATACGGCGGATATGATTTTCAACAGCTTAACACTAAGCTAAAATCTCAATTAAAAAATAGGGGGTTGTGAAAGTGGTTCACGTGCTGGGACAACTGAAAGTCAGAAGTTATGAGGAATGGAAACCTGATTTTGATAAAAGATCAACTATAAGGGAAAAAAACGGGTCTAAAGGAGCTTGTCTTTTCCGTGACATCCATGACCATAACCAAGTCGTGATTTTATTTGAATGGGACAGTCTGGAAAATGCCCATAACTATTTTGAATCAGAGTCTCTCCAAAAAAGTCTAGAAGAGGAGGGTCACCAGATAATTAACATCATCTATCTCGATGATATAGAAAAAACAATTTAAGATGGGGCCAGGAGAGGATCAAAAACATTATAATTCCTGTTCCAATAGAATAAAGGGGACTATCTATTCTGATAATAGTTGCTAATCTCCTAGAAGAGTTTTATTCCCTATCTATCTCTCTTTTTCAGGTCTAGATTCTATCTTTAACCATTACTCCAATGACTCCTCCTACTAATCCTAAAATGAAGCTAATAATTAACGTCAGCTGAAATATGAGGTACACCGTTAAAACCACACCATCCCCCATTTGGTTGGATACTGATCCCGCCATGTTACTTATGGCTCCGAAGCCCAGAATAGATGCTAAAGCTATTATTATACCACCAATTATTCCTGAAAATGAGCCCATCACTGCTCCGTCTTTTTTATCGATTTTAACATATTCTTCATATCCCGTGCTCAGGTAGGATGCCAGGAATCCACCAAATAGTGGGCCTAAAACTAGTAGGGGGAATGCGATTAAGGATAAGGGGATAGTTAACGCAGCATTCACCAGACCAGTTATACCGATTATTTTCCAGTTCATTTTTAAATCAACCACTAATCTTTCTTTGAATAATAAGTGGTAACTATATCGTATAACGCGATCCCCACTACGGTAATAAGAACTGACACCAGGAGGGTGGTGATGTTATCCATTCTTCTGACCTATTTAATCTTTCATTAGTTATCAGGTTAAGTGGAACTCTACCATGTAGAGATATATTTTACCAGTGCCTTTTTCCCTCCAGAAAACCTTCTAATCCCTCTTTTTTTATTTTCTTAAGGTTTTTCAGGTTAGCATCCCGGTGCACAGGCTTTAAAAAGTCAAACTCAGGGCAGGTTTCAAATTCGTCGCACTCCCAGCATCCTTGGAATTCCTTCTTCTGGGTGCATTGGGCAATGTTACAATACTTTGATCGTTCACCTTCCTGGCAACCCTCACACCTCAAATGCTCCATGGCCCCTAAACATTCATAGCATTCCGGGTAGTTCTTAAATTCTTTGAAAGGAATTACCTTTGCTACTTCGTCGAAATTATACTTCTTTAATTCTTTTCGAAGATCACTGGCTAAATCTGCTATGGAGCCCTTATATCCATGGCAGTCCCCGCAGTAAAGCCCACAATAACTAACTAAACTTTTATCAGTCATTTTATTTCCCCCTCAGTATAAAGGATTTTTTATGGGAATAAATATCATTCTTTTTTAGTAAGCATCCTTATCCCGGTGGTTAATAACCATAAGCCCACTAATACTCCTAAAAGCCAGGTGTAGGATGCCAAGAATAATCCCACCAACAGGATCAGGATACCTATGATTATGTCTTTAACTCCGCAGGCATTCACACCGGTCCTGGAAAGTATTCTGGCCACTCCTTCCAGTATTAGGAACAGGCCAATTATCCAGACTATTAATCCCACTATCCAAGTGAATAGGGCCGGGCTCCATATGAATCCCATTCCCAGAATAAGGGCCATAAATCCCAGAAAAAGTAAAGGAACCCCTAAACTTGCACCTTCATCCGGGCCCATCTCAGCTATCCCAGCCACTACCAGGCCCACACCTAACATCAGTACCAGAAATCCCGCTAGAATAGCAACCGGCACTAGTCCCAGGGCTGGAAAGGTAAATACAATGAGGCCCAGGAAAATTAAAAAAAAGGCCATACCTCGTTTTTGCATATCCGTACTCCCCTCTTTATTTAAGCAAAAAACACTCTTTATTTAAGCAATCGGATATTGATCATTTTTATTTCTGGGTTTGAATTTTTCATGAGCCAGAATCTTATCTCACATATTTTTCCAGCCGCTCTCTGAATTCCTTCCGGTGGCGTTTCTCCTCATCCAGTATATGTTTTAAAACACCCACCACTTCCTCGTCTGGTATCTCTCTGATCTGCCGGGTGTAGGTTTCGATGCCCTCACTTTCCAGTTCTATCTGGCGCTTCAGCATCCCCTCCAGGTCATCGCCACCGAAGTCCAGTTCCTGGTGTTCCATGGTGGGTTTTCCTCCCCTTTTGGTGATGAGATCGGCCAGCCACCACATGTGCCTCATCTCATCCACGGAGATGGCCTCGGTTACCCGGCTGGCATCACATTCTTCCATTATAAAGGAATTCCTACTGTAGATCATGGTGGCCTCTAATTCCCGGACAAGATTATCATTTAAGACTTTGATTATTTCTTTCTGGTCCAATTAACCCACACTCCCCTTTTTTAGACTATCCTGAACTAGATTATCTTTTTGTAACTATCTTTTAATTAATTTTCTGGATTTTGTGCCGGTTTATCTCTTGGCTGGTCACATCCCAACTGGAAGGTGAAGTGGATTACATTCTCGGGGACTCCCCCGATTTTCTTATAGAAATCTATAGCATAGGCATCATCGATATCAGCCTGGAGGAATATCTCTTTATCCCCCTGCTGGCAGGATATCCTTTTTAATTCCTCCAGTAGTCGGGTTCCGATCCCCCTCCGCTGATGGTCGGGGTGCACGGCCAGGTCATACACGTACACCTCATGGGCTTCGAAGTAGGTGGATGGTAATTGATGGGCAGTTAACCCGGCGATGATATCCTCTTGGTAGCTGGCCACCAGGAAAATGGTGTTCTTATTTTCCAGTAACCTTTCCAGGTAGCTGCGGCTGGGATACTGGAAGGGTTCCATTTCAAAGACGGTTTCGTAGAGCTTAATTAACTCCAAGAGTCCTTCTGTATCACCAATCCCCAACCTCGTATATTTCAGCTGATCATTTACCATTACTATCTCTCCCTAACCTTGGACTGCCCCTATTTATTTAAGACTAAACAATTCTTTATAGGATTTAAGACTAAACAATTCTTTATAGGTGATTAGATGTTTGGTAGGGGTAATAATGAAGTGCTTAAAATAAAAACCGGAAACTTAAATGCGTTTTACATTGATCAGATCTCCCAGAACCGGTTAAAAACTAACAAGACCAACTCCAGTGCTGATGTTATCATCGCCTTACTCTCCGATGCCAGTGAAACCGAATTTCAGGATTTATTTGAGGAGTTCATGGCAATAAATGACGAGTTTGATCGGTTCAAATTCCAGCAACACCTCAGCCACAACGGTTTTTACAGTTTCACCTTCAACCAGTGGCAGCATATGGTTCCTGGTCAGGAATGGTAATGCAGGGGTACCCGAGTGGACAAAGGGGGTGGGCTCAAGATCCACTGGCGCAGGCCTTCAAGGGTTCGAATCCCTTCCCCTGCACATTTTTAATTATTTCATAATCTATGTAGAATAACCATAATTTTATGATGATATTTGCTATGATAAAAGGGATGTTGATGTCCTCAGCTTCTTATTAGATTATCAGGTCAGTGAATTTTCCTTGTTCAGATTTGTTTTATATCCGTTGAAATCTCTTCGCATCCCGGGCGGTAAGGACCAGCTCCCTGACCTCCAGTGGTAACTGTTCATCCTGCCATTTCCTCTCTTTATCCACTGATTTACCCGCACTTTTGGTGGCCTTCAGGGCATACCAGGCCGCCCCCAGGGAATGGTCCGCCATATGGGCCGTGGCCACGGCGTGTCCCACCGAACGGGCCACATATATTGCAGTCTTATTTGATGCTTCCCGGGCTACTTGATGGGCTTCTACTGCCGCTTTCCGGGCCTCAGCCACCGAGGCCTCCCCCTGCCTCCACATTACAGCCACTTCCAATGCCCTGGTCAGCCGTTCATCGATCCTCTCACCAGAAAGGGGTAACACGTGCTGGGCACACTGGGTGGCCCATTCCATCAACTGGTGGTGTTGCTCTTTTTCCAGGGATCCGCCTCGATGTTCTCTTACAAAACATTTATCCCTCATTTTTATTTCTCCATCATCTATTTAGGCTATTATCCATCCCACTCCGGCAAAGATCATCACCGCACTCATCAGAATGGAACTGTACTGCGGGCTCTGTTTAAAACGTAAGTTGGCCCACACTGCCAGGGGTATGGTCAGCAGAATGGCCACTATCACCTGCCAGGGAATCAACGTCCAGAAGGATAGGGTTACCAGATACATCAACACCGTGAGTAGCAGGTGGATCAGGGGGACTCTCCCTGCCAGTCTTACCACCAGGGTGTTCTTACCCACCTGGCCGTCGGCTTCCCGGTCCAGCCAGTGCACTCCTAGGAGATTTACCAGCACCGCCAAAAAGATGGGGGTTAAAATCAGGAACATTTCCGGCTCAGCCACTCCCACCTGGGGGATGTAGGCTATAAGGGGCATCAGGTACCCGCCTAGGAGTGCATTGTCCAGCTCCCCCCACATGGTCCTTTCTAATTGCAGGGGTGGCATGGAATAGAACCATCCCCCCCACATGCCCACCAGGACTATCACTACCACCTGACTGGATATTAAACCCCATAAAAAGGATGAGAAGGTGAATATGAGGGTCATGATAGCCAGGATCACCGCCGACCAAAAAGCCCAACTGGGCGGAATTATCCCTGAGGGTAACACCCCACTCCCCCCTGAATAACGGGTGCGGCGGGTGATGGTATCGGTGTCCACATCCGCATACTCGTTGGCATAATGGGCCATCAGGGTGGCCAATACTAAAATTAGAAGCCCCACCAGAGCTGGAACTATATGGATGGTGCCCTGATCATGGTAAGCGATGGATAAACCCAGAAAGTAAGCGATAAGGCCTGCCACCAGGACGAATGGTCGGCCCATTTTAACCAGGGCCCGGAATTGATTCCAGCCCAATATTTTACTGAACATATGGTTATTTAACCAAGTATACATCCATTAATCCCGAAAAGGACTAGGGATTCTGAATACTGCTTCTTTTAATGGTAGCATAAAACCCATTTTCTATCAGGTAAATCCTGAAATCACCACTGAAATTATCCGAAGGATTACGGATGGCAGTGCTCAAGTAGTTTGGATCATCTAAGTAGGAAGGGCTGCATGGATATCCACTTATCTTTCCAGTCCCCTGGTACCAGTTGTTTTGTTACCATCTCTGGAAATCCGGCTGCCAGTAGGGCACGGTCCTCTGGGGATAAGTTGTACAATGCAAAAGGCACCACCAAATATGCAGGGCCAGTATGTTCTTGAAAAAAATCGGAAAACTTTTTTTGGATACTAGTCATTTCATCCATATTTATATTCAAGCTTCCAACTTTTTGAAATAATTGCGTCTCTTCAATCTGTATATGGGGATGCCATATATGATCTATCTTAACAAAACTGGATTTAAGCTGTTTTAATGAACTTATTTCATCTTTTTTTGACCTTAAACTGTTAAGTCCACTGTTTATTTCCTGTAGTAAACTTTCAACCTCTTTGTGTTCGGTCATCAATTGTACATAGGGTACCTCAGGTAGGAGGGGCTTAAAGTAGGGAAATACCAGCTGATTTTCGACCTTATGATGTCCATCTAAAAATGATGAAAAACTCTCCACATAGTTAAGGAAGCCTTCACGCTTGGATTTATCCACACCTCCTCCCTTTAAAAACTCGTTAATATTTCCAAGACCCACTTCCAGACTACGAGTAACGATCCTGTGAAAACGGATGAAGTCCTCCCCTATATTGGGCTTTTTTTCATTAGACATTCGAATACGTCCTTTAATCCACTTGGTTCATTTAATTTTATGACCAAGGCCTTTTAGCTTATTTCTACTTTAAATTTTGATTTCTCCTGTTTGGGGAGGTTGATGGTTAGAATGGAGTCCTCCAGTTTAGCGGTGGCTTCTTTAACCTTCACCTTGCCGGGTAGTTTGATGAATCTCTTGGTTTCACCGTAGCTCCTTTCTCTCAGGACGTAGTCCACTTCCTCCTCACTGTATTCTTCCTTAAACTGGGCCGTGATTTCCACACTGTCTTCAGTGATGGTCACATCCACGTCACCCTTCTTTATACCGGGGAGGTCAGTTTTCACGATTATATCCCCCTCAGTTTCAATAACATCGGCCAGGGGTTTATCTATGGTGATATAATCCGCCCAGGCCTTGCTGAAATCTTCCTGCCGGCTGCGAAGACTGCTTAAAAAATCATTTATCACCTTTTCCGCCTGCCTTCCCCTTTTCCTGGCAGCCTCTTCTGCTTCCTCTTCGGTCTGGGCTGCTGCTTCTTTAAGTTCCGCTGCTTTTTCCGTGGCCATCTCTTTCTTTTCCAGGGTGGCCTTTTTAATCTCCACTGCCTTTTCCTCTGCTTCTTCTTTCTTTTCTTTAAGCTCTTTTTCCACCATCTCTATCACCTACTAATATATTCGGTTTGAAAACGCTTATTTTTTTCTTAAAATATTCTCCACCAAGGGTTGGTATGATCTTTCAATCCAAAAAAGACTGGTTTCTAACCCTGACTCCGAATGTTTACTTGGACAACAACTAATACCCCCAGTAAATGATAAGCTGCAGGGCAGAGTAAGGAAATATTAGATTTAAACACCTGAAATAGATATTAATAACCTTAATTCTATTCTCTAAAAAGAAGGAAAATGGGTAGTTGGTACCTGCTAAGGATACTCCATATGAGGACTCAGGGGAGCGCCTTTAAATGCATGACCATAAAATCCATTTTCGCCAGGTACCTCATGAACAGTCCCCCATTGAATTCATCATTTTCTGAGAGGTACTGGTTTAGAAGATCCTGGAACTCGGAAAAGGAAGCATTGGTCAGATATGCACTCGCTATAGGAGCTTCTATGCCCTTTATATTTACCATCACGTCTATGTAGAACGTGTTTAATTCGCCACCTCTATTATTTCGCCCATATTATTCACCTATTGTTTCATTTCTAAATTCAGTGCATTGCAGGTGTTAATTTTTAGTTATCATTTTCCCCCTCACCAGGGAGACCAGGATCATCAGGATAAAACTCAACAGGTAGACCACCACGATCATGGCTATGACGTTGTATTGGGCGCTGAAGTTGGCCACCGCCACCACCAGCGCCGCGGAACCATTCCGGATAGCGGTGCCCAGGCCCAGTACCATTTTAGTCCCGGGGGAGGGACCCCCCAGGAGGTATCCCAGTGAAAAGGCAACTAAAATGAATGTCACAGCAGCTATCAGGGCTCCGGTTCCAAACACGGCCAGGAAGTCCTGGTAGTTCAAAAAGAGGTAAATGACCACCACCACGATGATGAAGAGGTTGGAGATCCAGGTGAAGATGGGTTTGAGAGTTTCGGCCAGGCTACGGTAGCGGGCTTTCAGAACCGTACCAGCCAGCAGGGGCAATACAATCAACACTAAAAGGGAGGTGGCAATGGACAGGTGGTTGATGTAAACTCCGGGGAGGAGGAGGGATAACATCACTGGCAGGTATATCAGAGTCACCAGGGACAGAATCAGCATCAAACCCACTGCGAAGACCATATCCGCCCGGGTAACCTGGACCAGTTTCAGCATGAAGGGCGAACCCGCCCCGGCGGCCATTAACACCAGCCCAATGGCCAGGCCCTGCTCCAGGGGGATTACCTGGAGGATTATATAGGTCAGTAGCGGAACCAGTAGGAAGTTAGCAGCCAGGGACTTTAAAACCAGGCTCTTATCCTTAAGGGGTTCCACAAACTGTTTAGGCAGAAAGCTAAGCCCCATGGATATCATGGTGGTTAAGATGTAGACTATAACGCTTAAATTGGCGATCTGCTGCAACAGGACGTCCATACAAAAATCCTCCCAACCATTACTTAAACTAGAGTAGTTTAAGAGAATTAAAACCTTTCCCCCTTACAGGGCTTCTGATCACATCCGTCCGGTCGGTGGTAAAATTAATCATTAGGCCCGGACAAAGGTTATACCGATGATTATGTCCCTGGAGATAACCACCATCAAGTTGAAGATCATGGGTGGTGTGGCCACCGTCAACTGTTACCTCCTAAAAAGTGGGGAGAATTTCCTGCTCATTGACACTGGACATGCCAGCAAAAAGAGGGCAGTGGATGAAACACTACGGCAAGCTGGCTGCCAGCCCGGAGATCTGAAACTGATACTCCTAACCCATGGTGATTCGGATCATGCTGGTAACGCTAAATTTTTAAGGGATAAATACGATGCTCCCCTAGTGATGCACCAGACTGATTCAGGTATGGTCACCGAGGGGAACATGTTATACAACCGCAGGGCAAACCTTCTCTCCCGTATCATAAGCCCCTTCATGGGTCTGGGTCGGAAGTACCGATTCACCCCCGACTTTTACGTGGAGGATGGGTATCATCTTTTACCCTACGGGATGGAGGCCCGGGTGGTGCATATCCCTGGCCACTCCGCCGGGTCCATTGGAGTCCTGACCAGTACGGGGGATCTATTCTGTGGAGATCTTTTCACCAACACCAAAAAACCGGCCCGGGGTGGTATCATCGATGATGAAGCTGCGGCCCAGGCCAGTGTGGAGAAATTGAAGAAAATGGAGATAAAGCAGGTCTATCCCGGTCATGGGGATCCCTTCCCCTGGAAATTATTACTAGATTAAGGGTAGTTTTAAAAAAAATACTTTAAATAATTCTTTAAAATCAAATTAAAAAAAGAAATTTGTTATTTCCTGTGAAATAGTCAAGATTAACTTAAATTTTATAAAAAGAATGAAAATAAACCCTAATGGGTTATAATCCTTCTAATTAAAAAAATATTGGTTATTCTACTACTTCTGCAAAGGCAAAGTTCCTTCGGGTAGAATTAACTCTAATTTTAACTTCATCGCCCACTTTGGCGCCTGAAACAAAAACCACGAAACCTTCGATACGGGCAATTCCGTCTCCGTCTCTGCCGGTATCTTCAATCTTAACATCGTATTCATGCCCTTCCTTAATAGGGGCAGAACTATCTCTATCATTACTGTAGCTATCTCTAAACAAACTTTCACTTCCAATTTTTGCCTAATAGGCAAATTACTATTGATTTTTTTAGCATATAAAGTATTGTAAAAGCGAGTTTATTTTCAGGGATCATAACCGAAATTTTTTTTGGAGAATAAATAAAAATTGGACTTAAAATGCCATTAAAATTTTATTCTTGAAACCAAACCTTATGTCGTAGGGGTTAGCAGTGCCGTGACGGATCGATAATGAATTGAAACTTATCACATGAGAATTAAAGTACTCAGCCAGCCCTGGACCAGTATCAATAGCCTTTTAGAACTATGCTTTTATGATGGTAAACACATTGCCAGTAATTCTCTTCGGTCAACACGTTTTCATACACCATTCCAAAAACATACTTCCCACATTCGGGGCAATATAACAGTTTTTTACCTAATTCTTTAATTTTTGTAGCCAAAATGCACATCTCCATCCATAAAACAGGGATCAATTTTCCTAGGAGGATATCCGTCTTTAAGAGAATCTAAATCATTTTTTAAATGGATCTAAAAATTGGGAAAATTAACTATTCTATGATTTGTGTCAGGATGTTAATTAAGGTATGTTCTAAAAAAAATTTGACAACCCCATATTTCCTATCAATTATTTTTAAAGAATCAATTTTTTAGGCATATAGGTAGCTTTAAAGGCACCAAAAATCAATACATACCTAAGGTGAAATTACAGTGAAAATTTTTTAGTTTTTTACCACGATGGAAATACTATTTTTTATGTCACTAAAATTTCGTTTTGAAACATATATTTAGGAGCTGATTTTACGTTAAATATTGCAGGATATACTCCCATCATAGCCACCATTTTAGGGGTGGTTATGGGACTAGGATCCAGTGAAATAAGTAACTGGCGCAGAGATAGAAGAACTAAAAAGAGGAAAATTAATTCAACCAGAACCTTAATCTTTCTTGAAAATGAAAGGAATCTGGAATTACTTAAGGATTTCTGGTATAAATTGAATAAAGACGAAGAATATGAAATCGAAGAAGATGAACTTAAAATAAACATGGCCCATAGATTGATAAAAACACCCATGCCTTCCTGGAACGAAATAATGTGGAGAAATCAGGCATCACTCCTGGCCATTACCTTTAAGGATACAGAAATAATCGCGATTTCATCTTTCAATAACTGTTTAGAAGTACTCCGATCCATCTATACCAAGTTAATAGATTTAGACACCAAAGACCGTGAATATAACAGTACCTATGGTTCCAGTGGAGTGGAGTTAGCTTCTCTACCAAAATCAACCCGTTTCCATGAGGAAGCCCCTGGTCTGTGGGATGAATTCGAAAAGATAACCATTAAATTAATTGAAAACGGCAACCCCCTCAATAAGTAAAACTGTAGAATTAACTTCCCTTGGAAGGTCTTTCATCAAGGATCAGTCAAGGAAATAATTAATTCGGTTTACCATAAATATTATATGAGGTGATTTGATGGCTACCGTGGCAGTTATAATGGATGACTGGTTTGAGGATGTGGAATATACTCAACCGGCTGCTGCCTTTGAAAAGGCAGGACATGAACTAGTTATCATCGGGTTAGAAAAGGGGAAAGTAGTGACGGGAAAACGTCAGAAGGTCCAAGCCACCATCCAGAGGTCCCTGGGGGATGTGTCGGTGGATGAATTCGATGCATTACTGATCCCGGGTGGTTACTCTCCGGACCGGTTACGGGCCCATGAGATGGCGGTTCAGTTTGTTAAAGACTTCACAAAAAGTGGTAAACCCGTTTTCTCCATATGCCATGCCCCCCAGATATTAATTACAGCCGATGTATTAAAGAATCGTCGGATTACTGGATATAAATCTATAATTCAGGATATAAAAAATGCTGGTGCTGAATTTATAGATAAAGAAGTGGTGGTGGATGGTAACCTGGTTTCCAGCCGTGACCCCGGAGATATCCCGGCATTTATCCGAGAATCCCTCCAAAAATTATGATATCCCCACTTATCATGATGATCTTATAAAAAAATTCAACCCCAATTCAGAGGGCCACTCCTGAAGATTTTAAAGAGAAAATCTTAGCCCTTATCCCGAACCTACCCCCCAGACAATAAATCCATTTTTAATACTTAAAAAAGGCCAGATATAGTAAAAACTGACTTAAAAAATCCGAAGACGTCTAATAATCTTGCCTGCGACTTTTTAAATTTATTTTTATCTTAAAAAATATATTTAACTATTGAAACCTGGCTGAAAAGTTCGTTCATATGAATATGGATGGGGATGGCTTTATAAGTAGCACATACTGGATTAGATTGTTTTTGGAACCGAATTAATTCCCTATATATGTAGGGGAGCACGCAGCACCATCCCCATCATCCCCTTTAGGTGCACTATCCAACATTAAAGGCCTAATAGTTTCTTAAACCATTATTAATGCTATTAGAGTTTAGTATACTAAAATTAAAGAATTGAAGAGAACTAACTTGAAAAGAATAGTTATCAATCTATTAGCAAAAGCCTCTTTTGCTAAAAAGAGTTCTTAAACTGTTTATTTCACAGTAAATTATCATAAATTTTATATGTAATGGTCTAAAAAGGCAAATTACCCAGAAATATTGGGAATATGACAAATTTCATGTTCCACTAAAAATTAGATTAACAAGATATATTCTGGGTACGGAGGCGGTATAATTAATGAAAAAAAATTAGTTACACTGCTGGTTCTATGCGGAGCATTGCTCCTCTTAAATAGTGGCGTGTGTTTTGCCAGTGCAAACCTAGACAACACTACCACAGCCATTAATAGCAGCGATTACATCAACGATACCAGTAACTCTACTGAATACACCAACAGCTACTTAAATAACATGGAAGATGCGGATAACTTAACAGCCCCTGAAGAAGTGGAAAACATTTCCGAAGGTGCTGCTGGTTCCCTTTCCGAACAGTACATCAACGCCAATGGTATCTGGATCCGAAGTGATGATATTTCCCTGATTAATGGCACGGCCCTTAAGAATGCCGGAATAACTGACGTATTCGTTAAGGTCAGCCGTGTGGTAGCCTACCAGACCACCCTGAACCAGCTCACTCAAGTTAAACAACTCCTTTTAGGTACCGGTATCCGGGTCCATGCCTGGGTAACCTGTTTCCTGGATGCCAATGGTAACTGGGTGGATCCCCAGAACACCACTGTTCAGGATGAAGTGTTGGACTTTACTTCTAAATTGGCCAGTAGTAACCTGGTAGATGGTGTACACCTGGATTATGTACGATACCCGGGAACAGCCTACCTTCACAGCGGTGGAACCGAAGCCATAACCCAATTCGTGGCAAGAGTAAACACTGCAGTTAAGACAGCCAATTCACTGGTAGCACTCTCTGCCGCCTTAATGCCGGAGGGTTCAGTTAACGCCTATTACTATGGACAGGATTACAGTCAGCTCGCTAGTTATCTGGACTTTTTAGTGCCCATGATCTACAAGGGTAACTATGGGGAGGATACCGACTGGATTGGTGATATGACGTCTTACATTGTAAGCCAGACCAATGGAACACCTGTACTGGTCGGATTGCAGACCTACATCTCAGACAGTAATCTGAGCACCCTGTCTGCAGCAGAACTGGGATGGGATATCAATGAAGCAGCAGGAAATGGTGCTTCGGGATACGTGTTATTCCGCTACGGCCTTATTGATTCTTCTTACCTGGCTGGTGGCGATTTCGACGCAGCCCCGGATAGTACCGCGCCCATTGTTTCCACAGTTGATCCCGTTAACAACGCGGTTAACGTGGCCATCGACAAAGTTATCACCGTAACTTACAACGAAGCTATCAAAACCGGCACCATGTGGATCGAACTATTAACCAGTTCAGGAGCCAGTGTGCCAGTGACCTGCGCCGTCAGTGGTAACATACTGACCATCACTCCCAAGACTAGCTTAACCTCAGGCATCAAGTACACCCTGGCCATCCACACCGGAGCAGTCAAAGACCTCACCGGAAACCAGGCCGCAGCCAAAGTAACCACCTTCACCACCGCCCAAGACAAAACAGCACCAGTTGTTAAGACAGTAGACCCCGCCAACAACGCCGTTAACGTAGCCGTTAACAAAGCCATCACCATAACCTATTCTGAGACTATTAAAGCCGGCACCATGTGGATCGAACTATTAACCAGCACCGGAACAAACGTACCAGTAACCATCGCCATAAGCGGTAACAAACTGACCATCACTCCCACCAGTAACCTCGATAATGGCATCAAGTACACCCTGGCCATCCACACCGGAGCAGTCAAAGACCTCACCGGAAACCAGGCCGCAGCCAAAGTCAGCACCTTCACTACCTTGACCGATACCACTGCACCTACCATCATCACCATCGACCCCACCAACAACGCCGTTAACGTAGCCAACGACAAAAAAATCATCGTCACCTTTAATGAACCCATTAAAGAAGGCACCATGTGGATCGAACTATTAACCAGCACCGGAACAAACGTACCAGTGACCTGCGCCGTCAGTGGAACCACCTTAACCATCACACCCACCAATAACCTAAACCAAGGCACCAAACACACCCTGGCCATCCACACCGGAGCCATAACCGACCTAACCGGAAACCTCGTCAAACTATGCGGCAGCACCTTCACCACCATCACCACCGACAACACCCCACCCACCATCACCACCATCGACCCCACCAACAACGCCGTTAACATTGTCAGTGACCAAGTAATCACCGTAACCTACAACGAAGCCATCAAAACAGGCACCATGTGGATCGAACTATTAACCAGCACCGGAGCAAACGTACCAGTGACCTGCGCCGTCAGTGGAACCACCTTAACCATCACTCCTAACAGTAACCTCGACAATGGCACCAAACACACCCTGGCCATCCACACCGGAGCAGTCACCGATCTAAACGGAAACCAGGCCGCAGCCAAAGTAACCACCTTCACCACCGAGGGTGCTTCTGGTTCGCCGACCACAACTTTTGCCTTTAATGATGTAATTGATGCTGCAGGACGGGTTAAGGACTTTATTGCAGTAAACCACAGAATGCCTACCTACGTGGAGATATCATCGGTTCAGGTTAGCATGCCCCAGTTACTGTATCTATTCACTACGGCGACTGTGCAGGCTAACAGCAAAGATACATCACCCATAACCCTCTTAACTGTCTCAGACTCCACCAATCCAACGGAATCTACTACCATCGGCACCATTTACCAGGCTGAGATCCTGGATATTGCCAACCGGGTGAAATCTTACATTGGAAGCAACTATCGGCTGCCTAACTACACCACTACTAGCCGTGGCCAGGCCGGTAGTGAATCACTGATCGACCTTTACTCCCGGGTTTTGGTCTTCTACGACAGCAACCAGCGATTACCTACCTACGCGACCATTACTCCCTGGCTCATTGAGGACTACAACAGTCCAGCATCTAACCTCGCCTACTCCGCTGATTTACAGCAGTATCTACCGGCCACGACCAACTGCCAGTCCAACGATTCCCGGATCATAGCCCTGGCCCAGAGCATCACTGCCGACTGCACCACGACCTACGAGATGGGGCTGGCCATTTATAACTGGGTTCGTGACTACATGGACTACTCCTTTTACTATAACAGCCAGAAGGGTGCGGTTGATTCCATGTTAAACGGCTCTGCCAACTGTTGTGACTTGTCCCACTTGATTGTGGCCCTTAGTCGGGCGGTGAATCTTCCAGCTAGATATAAACATGGTACTTGTACCTTCTCTAGTGGAACCTATGGACACGTCTGGGCCGAGATATACGTGAATGGTAAGTGGGTTACTGCAGATGCAAGTAGCAATGCCAACAGCTTTGGAACTATAACCAACTGGAATACCAGTACTTATATCCTGAAAGGCACCTACTCTACATTGCCTTTTTAAAAAAAACCCCCTTTTTTTCTTTTTTTAATAAAAAAAAATGCCTTAATACTTTTATTCTTAAAGATCTTTTTAATCATCCTCCCGCCTTGTTTTTGAAAAAAATTTATTTATCATGCTGCTGATAATTATTATAAGCTTAAATTAGGAAGATTGGTCAGGGGGAATTGAATGCTGGATTATAGTCGGAAAAATATTTTAGAAAATAGTGAGGTGGAACTTTTGGAGGGGGAGATCACTCACCAGTTATCCTTTAAACTATCACCGGATGTGGTGGAGGTGGTGGACCACATTGGACTATCAGCCCTCAACCAGCGTCTAATGGAAAGACGCCCCGACTGCCGGCTGGAAAAGGTGAACAGTGACCTGTACCTGGTGACCTTATTCATAGCCCAGGAGGGTGTCTTTAACGACAACATCAAGTACGATCTGATGCAGAGTGCCCTGAAGGATTTGAAAAAGCTACTATCAGAAGAGCTGGAGAATGTATGAACCAGGGGGTGTAAGGGTATGCAATTAAAATACCCCCTCAGGATCCTGAAGGGAACGTATTCATGTGAGGGAGCCTGCGAATAATGAATAAGCAACGTTTCTACGCTTACTGTGGCATCATGGCTCCCCTACTATTCACAGTACTGGTTGTAGTGGCCAGTCTGCTGCGACCGGGTTACAGTCAAAGCTACAACTTCATCAGTGATCTGGGGGTGGGGCCCTACGCCTTTATACAGAACCTGAACTTCATAATCTTCGGTTTCTTATCTCTCTGCCTGGGCCTGGGTCTCCGGGAGGGCCTGCCCAAAACCCCGGGTAAATCCATCCGGACCGGTAGTAATCTGGTGATACTCTTCGGTCTCCTGGTGATGCTGGCCGGGGTGTTCCCCGAGGATTATCTCTCCCAGTTACCCCATAACCTGGTGAGTGCCTCTGCCTTCCTGGTTATAATCGCGGCTCAGCTTTTGGTAGGGAAGGGATTGAAAAATGCAGATTCTTCTGTATGGGGCAGATACCGGACCTATTGCCTGGTAAGTGGATTGTTGTCCCTGGTCCTGCTTTTAGTTTTAAGAGTGGCCGTCTCCACTGACAGCGACTACCAGGGAGCTGTTCAGAGGATATTTCTGGCGGTGCCCTGGATCTGGATCGGGGGGAGTGGAGTGAAACTCTATACAACATCCGTTCGGTAGAGGTTTAAAAATTTAAATAAATAGTTTACCCTATGGTTAAAAGATAAGAGATAGTCTCAGGTAGATATTCAAGTGAAAAAAAAAGTAATTGTTACTTACAGTCAGTTAACCTTCGATACGATCCACTTCGAGAAACCCGTAGCTATCCACCAGATCCTTAAACTCATCAGTTTTTGAGACATTCTCCAAGGCATCTTCTATGTCTTTAAGGATGTTTGAAGTTCTAAGTTTAAATTCAACATCAGAATAATCTTTTTTAAGGACAATGGTAACCTGAATATTATCATCTTCAAATTTACAAATCTTTTGGCCATTTTTATCAGAAAGTTCTACTTTGCCATCCATGGGTCACACCACTTTATAGATCACTATGATAGTTCATAAAAACATTTCTAGGATGATTTAAACCAACCATTTTTCCAGGGTATTCTATGCTCAAAACAGGATTTATACTCGACACAGAATAAGTCTCAAATTACATGGTTCGGTCGACAAGCCCCCCCGGTCTCATCAATCCGAACCATTAATTACCCCATCAAAGTGAAGATATATTTCAAAAGGAACTAACACAGAAGACTATTAGTAAGTACTATTCACCTAGTCTTCAAGACCTTTTGATTCGTAGATACCCATTTCCCCCGTATCACGATACAGTCTATTTCTCCCTATTACATCTTAGTACAAACTAATAGATAAAATGTTTGGCGAAAAGATTAAATAACCAATTCAAACGGCTGTAATTAATAAAAGAAATTATTCAAGTAATATTATGTGGGGTCCCCAAAATTCTATTTTAAAAAAAAATAAAAAAGGAAGGGACCAGGTCCCCTATTTTCTTTTTGGCAATATCATCCCACCTAGAACCATGATTATGGCTAAAGCCATGATGGCCAGTGGTACTCCTGTCTTCTGCATGCCAATGGTACCCGCGGCTTCCACTTCTGGAACTTCCGTCTCGTTGGTTGGAGCTGCCGTGGCCTGGATGGTCAGTGTGGCCAGGTTGTTAAAGAGGTCTGGGTCGAATTCAAGGGCAGTGGCGTTGGCTTGGTTGACTATAGGTCCCGGATTAAGGACCAGAGCGTTAAGTACCAGATTAACTGATTCTCCATTGGCCATGGTGCCGATGTTCCATATACCGGTAACCGGGTCATAGGTACCCTTGCTGGGGATGGCCGAGACCAGTTGCAGGTTGGTAGGAAGCAACTCCGTGGTAGTTACGTCATTGGCTGGGTCTGGACCCCGGTTGTTGATGATCAGGGTGTACTGTATGGTGTTCCCTACCTGGGGTTGGGTGTTGTTAACGGTCTTGGTCAGCTCAATGTCTGCTGACTTAACTGGTGGCGCTGCTTTTTCCAGGGTTAGAAGTGCCCATGCAGTGGAGAGCACCGGGTTGGTGGCCCATTTGGACATTGGCCAGGAGCCGTCGGCGTTTTGTTCCGGTAGAATGGCATTGGCGAAGTCCTGATACCAGTCTATACCCCCAATGGTGTCCAGGTTAAAGGTCTGAACTGCTTTCATTATACTGTAAGTGGCTATGTAGTTGGTTACGTCAGCAGGGGTGGTTTCTCTCCATCCAATGTCATTGTAACCGCTTCCTGGTGCGTTCCAATTAGTTACCAGATAATTTATGGCAGCAGTTACTCGGGGGCTGCTGGATTCATCCCCGATGAAGGCAAACTCCACGATCAGGTTTCCAGTGTTGTAGACGTTGGCGTAATAATCTTCGGGGTCGGTGTATCCAGAACCACCGGTGGTGTCGGACTGGATGTAATCTGCCCATTTACTGAGTTCTGTTTTCACGAATGCTGGCACCGTACAATTAAAACCATTGGCTGGACTGGTAGCGTAGACTAATCCAAGGACTGCGTATCCTGATACGGAATTATCAGAATAATCCGTGTTTGGTACGTAGTACCATCCCCCATCTCTCAATCCGCTGTCGGTCTGGGCCCAGGCTAAAAAGTCCACCACGTTTTGAGCCACTTGTTTGTAGGTCTGGCCATTTACTGGACTTCCTGGAACATTCACCACCCGGTCAGGTGCTTCACTGGCGGTTAGGGCAGCCAGGGCTATGCCGGTTTGGTAGATTACCCGGTAGTCGTTGATTCCTGAACCGAAGTACACACCTATGCCATCTCCATTGCTGTCTGGATTTCCATCGGGTTGAACGCCAATGGCGACGGTTTTGGCTTGTGAGAAGAGGTAATCCAATCCATCCTGCACTTCGTCAGAATACTGGTAGCTCGGGTCAAATGGGGATATACCCTGCTCGGTGGCATGGGTTTCCAGTTTTAACACCGCGAAATCAGTGGTGCCGATGAAGTCGCTGGTACCAAAGGATCCGTCAGCGTTCTGCTGATCTGCTAACCATTCCGTACCATTAGTTGTTGAATTTTGAATTTCTTCCGGCGTAGCGGCAAAGGAAGCAGAAGAAAATGCTATGATGCCAAAGAGGACTAATACCATGAATAAAAGCTTTTTACTGTTTTTTTGTTTTGTCATATCTTTTCACCTCCATTTACAATGATTAGAATTTGTTTATATGCGTGTATCTATTATTAATATTATTTAATTATAATGAGAGTACTAGAAATCATGAATAAAGTATTAAAAAGAATTTTTTTTAATATTGACTACCAACAGCCGTTATAATTGATTAGACAACCATATTCTTTCGGATAATAATTGCATTTTATGATCATTTCCAAAATCTTCCTAGAAAGCTAGGCTAGTATGCTCACCAAAAAAAGTAACCCCCTGATCAATTCAAGATATGGTATAAACTGGAAAATACTCTTACTCTCCTCTCTATCTGCAGGAAAATAAAAACATTAGAATAATGAACAACAACATAGATTAATGGCCAGTTATAAGGTTCGGTCCTTCCAGGACTGTGAATATTTCATCAGAACCCGGTCCTTTTTAAAACTCTACCCGGTGCTGGAGAGTTTAAAAAATAACAGGGGACGGTTCATACATGTCATTGGAGCTCCTGGAACAGGTAAATCTGCCAATCTATACAGCACCCTGGCTCTCTTAGATTTGAATGTTTATGAGGCCTTTCTTTTCCTGGACAGTGTGAAACTCACCCCCGATGAAGTATGGGACCAGTTTTGGGTCACCCTCCAGGAGGATCTGGGAGCTAAGACCCCGGATGAAATCTACCAGAAGGCCGCCCAGTACGATGTGGTGCTTTTTGCCGACATCTTCCTGGACCCGGAATATGTGCAGAAAGATAAGGTGGGTCTGGGTTTGTGGACTGAGGAACACGGCCCCAAAACCATCACCTTCTATTTGAGGGTTTTAGGGGAGTATTTGAAGCACCGGAAAGATTTAAAGAACATTAATATTGTCACCCAGACCGCCTGGATTTTGAAGTACCGGGGAGTGAAGTACGACCTTTTAACCGACTTCTACCTCCTCTCCTGGATACTGGTCTTCCTACTTAAGATCTTCTTTGAGGTGGTGCGGATCTCCTACACCGAGGAGGAGATCATACAAATCATAAGAAACTATGAGCCCCACTGCAGTGAGGAAAATATCCGAAGCCTAATAAAAAGATATGGGTACCGGCCCCGCTTCATACTGGAGGCTCTGGAAAAGGGTTAAATATATTATTTTTTGTACTTGCGGTCGAAGTTCCGCCAGGACTTGGCGATGTAGGGTTCGCATTTGTCCAGTTCGGTTAGAAGACAGCCCCTGATAGTCTGGGTGTCCACCTCACCCTTCTGGTCCAACTTCTTATTGATGTTGGTAAATACCTCATCCAGGATGGCCTGTTTCTCTTCCACACTGTAACCGGCATCGATGGTGGCCTTCTGCAGGGCCCCCCTGATCTTATGGGCCTTGAAGGCCTCTGTTTTTCCCTTCTTCTTTACCACTTTCATAATTAACACCTAATCCATATTAACGGCCAGGTAGGCCAGGGCCACCGAACGGGCCACCAGTATTTCCAGGTAGGGCTGGATTAATATCCAGGCTATAAAGGTTCCTAGAATGGGGATGACGCTGATAAAGGCCATGAGCACCACAGCCACCATGACCAGCACCACCATCAGCAGGTACCATAATAGGTAGTCACCCCAGCCAATGGCAGATATCATCTCCTGGATAACACCGAAGCGCAGTGCCTCCTTTATGCTCCCGGTGGCTGCCAGGTGGGCCGAGGCCATGGTCAAAAACAGGCTAAACAGCAAGAAAATCAGCACCACCAGGATGCCCGAAAGGAACATAACCATCAGTATGGACTGGACTGATGCCGAATAAACGAGCCAAGCGCACAGCACCAGAACCACCGTGGGGATGAGCAAGTATACAATCTGCACCACCAGCAGTTTAAGTCCATTTAAGAGGAGCTCCCCCCGATTGGAAAAATCAGGCAGTCCCTCTTCACCGGCCAGGGTGGTCTCCATGACCCTTAAATAGTACCCCGCCACGAAGAGGCCGGATATGAAAATCAGTATGCTGCTCAGGACCACACCTGCAGCCAGGGCCGCTTCATTACCAGTGAAGGCCAGAACCAGCAGGATCACCAGGGCGATAATCATCGCTCCCAGGGGAATCGCTCCCAGTATCAGCACTTTCTCCAGGGCCTGGTAGGGATATTTCAGGGCATCATTCACTACAGCATCAAGGTCCATGATTTAACTCCTCCTCAAATTGATTCTATCTCCCGGCGCAGACTGTGAAATTCCTCCCGGAACTCTTCTAAAAGTTTCAGGGATTCTTCCAGCTGTTGATCAGCACCAAGGGCCAGGTATTCCTGGTTGCTGGTCACCACCTCCTGGAGGTGGGTTAAAAGCCGCAGGACCTTAAAGTACAGGGAACGGTATGGTGCGGGTGGACTTATCTTCTCGTAGTTGAAGAACACCCCCTCCACATTCTCCCTTATCCGGTCCAGCTTGGTCTTAGCTTCCTCCGGGGGGATGGTTTTTTTCTGTTGTTTACGGGTAATTTCCATCAACAGGAGGATGGAGGGACCAGTATCCTTCAGGGCCTGGGAACTTTTTTTTTTGAATTGTTTGCGGGTCATTCCAAACATTAAACCTGTCCCTCACTGCATCATGTCCATGCGGGTGTTTTCCAGATCGTGCTGGACATTATGTTTCTTATTCTTCCTCTTTTTCAATGTGATGTGGGGTTTGGGAATATCAGGCAGACTACCATCCAGGGGTAAGGATATTATCACCGGAACATCTTCCTTCCTTTTCTTTTTCAAGATTTTGACCCCTTATAAATTTTCCTGGGAGAAGAGGATTGTAGTGTTGACTAGTTTAGTTCCCGATTTATAATAAAATTTTCCTAAAACCCCTGGAACCAGTGCACCGTACTTTAGAATAGTCTAAAACAAGGTTGAAAAAGTTTTTTTTACTAAATAAAGTTAAATTTTTTTAAAAAATAAATTATAAAAGTGATCTCTAGTTATTTATCCAGCATGATATACAGGATCAAAGGAATCAGGGTAAGTAGTTGATTTCAAATGATTAGTATGGCTGTGAGCCATCAAATACATGGATAAGATAACTAGAGTACCTATTGGCCTTAAACCAATTCACCCCCCCATTCCCGGATCTAGATCCAGGACGAGCACTTTTATCCTACCTGAGAAATTTTCTCATGGTAGGTACTAAAATTTCTTAATCAAACATATTAAAATTTGCTCTCCGTCACAAATAGAAAGATTTTTAAAAGCTCATATTATGTAATATTAGCTTAAAAAGTATGATACTTATTTTCAGAGCTTCCCGACTGGGGCGGCGTAGATTACAAACTCGTCCTCCCCATCCAGGCCCAGGAGTTGGTCGAAGTATTCCTGGTCGTAGGCACCAATGGCACAGGTACCGCAACCCAGGGCTTCACAGGCCAGGTACAGGTTCTGGCCCACGTGCCCGGCATCCATGGCTATGACCTTGTGACTGTCGATATCATAGCGCCACTCCATACGGTAGGGTATGGCGGTCCAGATGAAGGTCACTGCCGACTTTCCAGCGAAGGACTGGTCGAAGCTGGCCTTTATTATCTTCTCCCGGAGGTGGTCGGTCTGGAATTCCAGGAGCAATTCATGGGTCAGAGGCAAGTATCGATAAACACCCTCCTCTAATCCCTCCACCCGGAATACTGCCAGGTAAGTTTCCAGGGCATGGCGACAGCCTGCGGAGGGCACGGTACGGAAGGCGTACTTCCCGGCGTAGTGCCTGATCCCCTGAGTGGCCCATAAGAGGTAGGATAACTCCAGGAGACTTAAGGGTTCATCCCCATAACTTCGTCGGCTGACACGGTTCCGAATGGCCTCTGAAAGACTTATAGTAAAGACTTCTTCCCAGTCAGTAGTGGGCAGATCCACTCTTTTAGCATCCAGGGAGTAGGGTTTCTGGATGGGTGGGGCGGTAACTCCCCGGCTCTGATCCGTCTGGGAGAAGTCAATGGTTTTACGTATAGAGTCCTTCAGGAAGTAACGGTAACGGTTGATTTCTTCTCGGTTCATAACTATTTCCTCCCATATTTTTCCTGTATCTCCCGGGCCACCATCTGGCTGGAGACCATGGTCATGGGCACTCCAATACCAGGATGGGTGTACTGGCCGGTGTAGTAGAGGTTTTTCACCTTCCGGCTCTGGTGGGCTGGTCTGAACAGGGCAGTCTGATCCAGGGTATGGGTCAGGCCAAAGGCGGTGCCCTTGTAAGCATTGTAACGGTCCTGGAAGTCGGTGAGGGCAAATAGCTTCTTGACCACCACATCCCCCCGGATCTTATCCTGCAGTTTAGTCTCCAGGTCATCCATGATCCGGTGGTAGAAGTCCTCCCGCAGCTGGGGGGTGTCCTCCAGGCCCGGAGCCAGGGGGGCCAGGATGTACAGGGTGTTACAACCTGGAGGGGCTGCGGTTTCATCGGTCAGGGAGGGCACGTTAACGTAGTAGGAGGGATGTTCCGGCCAGGATGCCTCGGCAGGATTGAATACCGCGTTGAAACCATCCTCCCAGTCCCGTTCCAGGAAGAGGTTATGATGGGCCAGACCCTCCACCCGGCGGTTCACCCCCAGGTAAGCCACCATCGCCGAGGGCGAAAGTATCTTCTTCTCCCAGTAATTCTCATCATAGCTGCGGTGCTCAGCAGTCAGGAGATCCACTTCTCCGTGGTGATAGTCGGCGTTAACCACCACCAGGTCCGCCTCGTACACCGCCTGGTGGGTGATAACCCGTTTAACCCGGTTGTCATGGACTTCCAGTAACTCCACTGGTTGGTTGTAGATGAACTCCGCGCCGTAGGACTGGGCCAGGTCCCGTACTGCGTAGACTATCTCCCGCATCCCACCCCGGGGGTAGTACACTCCTAGGGTCAGGTCGGCATGGGACACCAGGTGATAGAAGCTGGGCGTGTTCTGGGGTGATCCTCCCAGGAATCCGATGGCGTATTCCAGGATCTTCCGGGCCTGGTCACTCTGGAACTGTTTGTTTACGTAGTGCTGCAGGTTCTCCCACAGGCGCAGCTTAGGTGCCTTCAGTAGGAGTTTACCACTCAACAGGTCCAGGACCGACCGGTAGTCCTTGTAGAGCATCTCATTGACCGAGAACTCGTAGAGCTCCCGGGATGATTCCAGGTAATTTTTGAGCTTCTCCCCCCCACCTTCTTCAAAGCTTTCAAATAAGCGGTAATTCTCCTCTATATCCGGGGATATATCGTAGACATCTTTATCGTAGAAGAATATCCGGTACAGGGGGTCCAGTTTCTCCAGGGCATAGAAGTCTTCAGGTTTTTTTCCAAAGTCGGCGAAAAACTTTTCATAGACATCAGGCATCAGATACCAGGAGGGTCCCATGTCGAAGGTGTAACCGTCCTCCTGGTACACGCTGCCGCGGCCGCCGGGTTGTTCGTTTTTTTCGATCACCGTCACTTCAAATCCGTCCCGGGCCAGTAACGCCGCGGCGGAAATGCCACCGAAGCCAGCCCCCACAATGATTACCTTCATAACTTTCCAACTCCACTTCTTTTAAGATCCTGTAATTCCAGATCGAACTCTGGTTCTCCCACCACCACCAGGCCCAGGTATCCATTAACCGTTAGTAAATCCCCGTTTTTAAGGATCTCCGTGGCCCGGCTCACCCCATTCACTGCGGGTATTCCCAGCTCCCGGGCGATGATGGAACTGTGCACCAGCATACCCCCACGGCGTTCCACTATCCCTGCGGCCAATGAGGCCAGGAAGGTCATCTGCGGCTCCACCGCATCACAGACCATTATCTCCCCACTCTGGAATTGGGAGAAATCATCCAGGGAGGTTATGACCCGGGCCCGGCCCGTGGCCATCCCAGGAGAGGAGGGCTGGCCCACCAATTGCCGGGGTTTGAAACCAGGAACAGGGATGTTCTTCTCCTTCGGGGGTGGTGTGAGATCTAATGGAAAAATTTCATCCAGCAGGGCCTGGTGGATGAGTGGCCAGTCAGATGGGGAGATTTTAACCCCTTCCTCCAGTCGGCTCTCCTTTTTTAAGATATCAACGGCTTGGTGGAGTATCTTCAGGAATTGGTTTTCCACCCGGCCCAGCAGGAGATTATCATCATCCCGCAGCTTCCAGCTTAAGCGACCGATACGCAGCACCTCGGTGACTTCCTCCCTTCGGGATTCCCCGGCGGCCTGGTAAAGTTTTTCCTGGAAGTCATCAGAAGAAGTCTCCAAACGTGTCCGGGGAGTCTGTTGGGACAGGTGATAGAGGTTGTCAAGGATAATCTCCGGATAACTCTGCAGGGACTGGTCCTGGTAGGATACATCCAGGTGATTATCCAGTAACTCCTTAAACGATTCCAGAAAACAGGCCAGGGAGGGTATCTGGGCCATTTCCTTTAGGAGGGCTTCCCCCCTGAATCCTTCGTTTAGGATGGTTTTCACCTGTTCCTGCTGTGGGGATGAGTCCCTTAGTATCTGTGCTGCCTGGTGGAAATCTTCATCCCTTTCCCGGGCCAGGAGCTCCTGTTTTTTGAATATCTCCAGGAACTCGTAGGGATGGTCCGGTTTCACCAGGTCGTTGTAGTAGGTGCCCAGGTTACGTATACCATGGGCAAAGGGTATGAACTCCTCCCAGTAGATATCCTTCCATTTCTGGTAAATCAAGGCCCTCCTTTCAAGTTCCCGGGCCAATTCCATCCGGGATAGGTGGCTGGTGTCCTGAGTCGATAGTCGAGTCCCTTCCTCGGCCAGTTGGGGTATCAGTTCTCCCTCCACCCGGTCGGCCAAGCTCTGCAGCTGTTGGAAGTGGGGGGTGAGGGTGAGGTACCACTGCCTTTCCTGGTTGTGGTCCTTCAGACTGGTGATGGGGCGCACCTGCAGCACGGTGAACTCCCTTCCCGTGCCAGTCCACTCCACATCCACCGGGTAGGTGAAGATCTCATCTATCCGGAGCAGATCTCTCACCAGGCCCTGCAGCTCTTCCGGACTGAGGAGAGGGGAGGTCTGGCCTACTGGTTGGTAGTGATCCACCACTTCTCCATCAGCACGCTGGATCACCCATTTTTCTCCTTCCTCCACGTTATCAACCAATCTGCTCAGAAGTCCCCCTACGGCCTGGATGATCATGTTATCCTGGGCCAGGGTAGGGTCCTGGGTGAAGGCCAACCCGGATACTGGTCTTTTCTCCATCCTCTGAATAACCACCGCCATGGAACTTTTAAGTGGGTCCAGGGATAGTTCTTCACGGTAGAGTATGGCCCGGTCCGTCCATAGGGATGCCCAGACCAGTTTAACCGCCTCTATGATCTTTTCCATTCCGGAGATGTTTACGTAGGAGTCATGGATACCGGCGTAGGAGGTTTTCATGGAGTCCTCCGCAGGGGAGGAGGAACGTACACTGAAACTTTCCTCATCGTTGTATTTCTGGAGCCAGGAGAGAAGTTCGGTGTGGATATCATCGTTCAAGGGGGCTTTTAAGAAGGCGGATCGGATGCGGAGGGAGGCGTCCCAGATCTCCTCCCAGCGCATCTCAGCTGATGCTTTGCGGGAGAGTTCCTGGTCAATTACCTGGAAGAGCTTATTTTTCCTTAGAAATTTCTGGTAGGCCATGGTGCTTATACAGAAGCCCTCCGGGACCCTAAAGCCCTCCCCCATGATTCGGGACAGGTTACGGGCCTTGGAACCAGTTAACTCGTTCCCTACACGGGCAGCATCCTCTAGTGCAACTATCAATCCGGGTTGGGGTTCCACTCACTTACCTCCTGGAATCTTTGCACCAAAAAGTAGCGGTAGATATCCACCACTACCAGCACCGTGGAGGGGGCCTCTAGGAAACTCTTCAGGTAAGGATGTTTATCTAGTAAAAGGGCGGCCCACTTGGTAGCTGGGTAGTCCATGAGACGGGATTTTCCAGTGATGGTCACGGCACTGATCTGGTTAATGGCCGGGGCTCTCTGGGAACGATCATCCACCAACAGGGCCACCGGCGGAGAGTTAGAAAGCAGTTGATACTTCCTGGTCTCCCGGGAGGTGGAGAATACCAGGTGTTTAAGGTCCGGGGTTATGGCGAAGCTGATGAGGGATGCGTAGGGCTGGCCTTCCCCCTGGGTAGCCAGCACCGCGAAGGGTTCCGAGTCCAGTAATCTCCGGATCTCCCCCTCCACTTCTAGGCAATCCTCCTGGAGGGTACAGGACCGTTCTGGAAAGAGTGGTTCGTCAGGAAATCCCGGCATGTTTTATCCTCCTAAAATCCGCTCAAAATTCCGCCCAGGTCGGTGCGGTTCTCGGCGGTGGGCTGGCCAGCACTTTTGACTATGGTCCGGGCCAGGGAGCTGAGGTTCATGGACTGCACCCATACTTTACCGTTACCGGAGAGGCGAGCGAAGAATATTCCCTCCCCACCGAATAGTAGATTTTTTATACCCCGGGAATCCAGGCCCCCTATAAACTGTATATCGTAGTCGATGGTGTCCTGGAAGGCCACCAGGCAGCCAGTGTCCACGTGGATGGTACCGCCGTAGTCCGCGGGGTTGAGTTCGATGAAGTTCCCACAGGAACCGATGAAGAGGGAGCCCTGGTCACTGAATTTCTGGAGGATGAATCCCTGTCCCCCGAAGAACCCGGCACCTAATTTTTTAGTCAGGGCCACGTTAAATTCCAGGCTGCTCTCTGCCGCCAGGAGGCCGTCGGATTGTACGTACAAGTCCTGGGTCCCGTCCAGTTCGAAGGTCTTGATCTCGCCGGGTATCATTTGGGCAAAGGCCACCAGGCCATCTCCACCCTGGGGGGTGAAGTAAACGAAGGCCAGACTCTCGCCGGCCAGGCTGCGTTTCCCAATGTCTATGGCGGTGCCTAGGGCCTGGTCCAGGAAGCCCTTCTTCTCCTGGGTCTTCTTCCTGGTTCCGAAGCGGGTGTCCATGTCCATGTTGCTGGTTTTCCACAGGAATTTGCCAGCGTCACAGTACACCTCCTCCCCGGGGGAGAGGTCGCACACCACCATCTGCATGGCGTTTCCAACTATTTTGTGTTTAATCATCTTCAATCACCCATCCACTTTATTACTATTGTTACATTTATCATTCCATGTATATGGACTTATACCTTCATGATCTAAAAGATGTTAATCCTCTAAGTCCCGTACAAATTGCCCCACACTCTCCAGGGACTGTTCCGCCTCGGGGAGGGTGGAAGGGAACATCTGCCAGGCATGGAACATACCCTGCCAGACTTCCAGGTTCACCTGAACCTCCCGTTCGATGACCTGATCCCGGAAGCGGTTAACATCACACAGGAGTAGTTCGCAGCTACCGGCCTGTAAGAAGATGGGTGGCAATCCCTCCAGATCCCCGTAAACCGGGGATAGGAGGAAGTTCCCGGGATTCTGGCCCCACCGGTAGGAGCCCATCAGTTTATGCAGACTATCGTAATCTATCCAGTCCTCCACATCCTTCAGGTGCTGGTAAACCACTGGGAAGGTCAGATCCAGTATGGGAGACAGGCCCACCGCAGCCCGGGGCATGTCTTCTTCCTCCCGCTTGAGGGCCAGGAGGGTGGATAGGGCCAGGTTGCCCCCGGCGGATATGCCCGTTAAAACAATGTCCCCTGGCCTGAATCCTTCCTCCACCAGCCACAGGTAGGAGTCCAGACAGTCCTCCAGGGCGGCGGGGAAGGGGTGCTCCGGGGCTAAGCGGTAATCCACACTGAAGATGGAGTTACCGGTGGCCAGGGATAGTTGCTGGCACAGGTCCTGGTGGGAGTAGGTGGAGCCCATGTTGAACAGTCCTCCGTGGAAAAAAAGCAGCACCTTTTCCTGGCTGCTTTCCGGGGTGACTATCCAGTAGGCCGGTGCCGGACTCTCCTCTTCCTGGCGTATTTTTATGGGTCCGGTGGAGGGGAAGGACTGGTAGAGTTCATCAAAATTATGGCGCAACTTATCGGGATCCCTTTCCTCCAGGTCCACCTGATTTTTTATTAACTCCAGTAACTCCCTGGCATCTTTTTTCATGATAGAAATCCTCATTTGGTATTAATAAATTTCTCCCAAGTTCTTCATAAACTCCCGGGCCCGTCTGCGGTGTTTTACCATCCTAGTCTCATCCTGGAGGTAGCCCTTCAGGAGGGCCAGGCGGGGGTTTTTCTCCACCAGGTCCCGGTGCTGGTCCAGAAAATTCCAGAAAAGAGCATTCCAGATGTCACACCACTCTCCCCGGGGATAGTTACTCATCTTCAGGAGGTAATTGGAGGAGCTGAGGTAGGGTTTGGTGGTGATAAGGCCCCCATCGGCGTACTGGCTCATACCGTAGACGTTGGGCACCATCACCCAGTCGTAGGCATCGATGAAGAAGGTCATGAACCATCGGTAAACCTCATCGGGGTCCAGTTCCAGGAGGAGCATCAGGTTGCCCAGGATCATCAGCCTCTCAATGTGGTGGGCGTAGGCCTGGTCATGAACCCGCTTCACCGTGGCATCGAAGGGTAAAAGTCCAGTTTCACCATTCCACACCCGCCGGGGCATGTTCTTATGGTGTGCGAAGTAGTTCCGGGTGCGCTGCCGCTCTCCCTCCCGGATGTAAACAGCCCGTAGGAACTCCCTCCATCCGATGATTTGGCGTAGGAATCCTTCCCGGGAGTTAAGGGGGATGTTATCCTGCTGAAGCACCCCTTCCACCACCTGCCCTGGGGTTAACAGTCCCAGGTTGAGGCTGCTGGAGAGGAGGGAATGGAAGAGGAAGGGCTCAGTTTCATGGATGGCATCCTGGTAGTCTCCGAAGAAGGCCAGACGGTTCTCCAGAAAATCTGAAAGCCAATCCTCCGCCTCCTGGTGAGTCACCGGGTAGATGAAGCCACCAGTACTTCCCGGGTGGTGGGGAAATTTTTCCTCCACATAGTGCTCCGCTTCTTCCAGGTAAAGGCCTGGCTTCAGGTCCTTCACCGGGGGGATGTTCATCTTCCGGGGGAGCCGGCGCCGGTTGTACTTATCAAAGGTCCAGCGCTTACCAGCCGGTTTATCCCCCTCCAGGAGTATGTCCAGCCGCTTACGCATCTCGATGTAGAAGGTGGTCAGGTGGTAACGTTCCCTGGTTTTAAAATAAGTTTCTAGATCCTTTCGGGAGTTAATGAAGGAGGGAGTGTCCAGCGGGGCGGTTTGGATGTGATATTTAAGAGAGTGTCTGTGCAACCGTTCCTCCAGGGCGTGGTCCACCGGGTCGCAGTAATGAATCTCCCCCACTCCCTCGGCCTGGAGGTTGGTGAAAAGATAATCCATCCCAGTTTGGGGCTGGTATTCCAGGTAATGGACTTCATAGCCCCGGTGGATGAGCAGGTCCTGGTAGGCCTTCAGGGAGGCCCGGTGAAGCAACAACTTCTTCTTATGGAAAAGGATACGGTACTGGGGGTCGCAGAAAAAAAGGGGATCCTCGGCTAGATAAACCGGATTACCCTCCTCCAGACCGGGATGGTCCCGTAAAAGTTGGTGTGGAAAGATCACCGTAGCCGCCTTCATACCCCATTACCCCCTGGTATACTGTTATGTTCCTGGGAGACTATCAACTTTTAAAAAAAACCGGCCCCCCAGATCTATGCCTGGAGAAAATTTATTTCCCGGGTGGGAGAGATGTATAACCTGGAGGTGAGATTACATGCCAGTTATTACCATCGATGCCCCACCACTTAGCCGGGAACAGAAAGCCCAGCTGGTTAAGTCCTTTGCTGAAACTGCCAGTGAGGTTATGAATCTCCCGGTGAGTGCCATGGTGTTCATCATCAACGAAGTGGAACCGGAAAATGTGGGAGTGGGGGATATCTTGCTCTGTGACCGGGAGTGATCGAAATAAAACCATTTTTTTAATAAATGGGGGGTGAATTTTCATTTCCAGAAAAAAATTAACGCTTTTACAGTTAAATGACAGCCATGGTTATTTGGAGTTACATCAGGAGCTATTCTGGAAGGGTAAATATCCCCATCACCGGCTGGTGGGAGGATTTGCCCGTCTGAAGACCCTGATGGACTCTGTCCGTAGGGAGGGACCCACACTGGCTCTGGACTGTGGAGACACCATCCATGGCACCTACCCGGTGGTGCAAAGCCAGGGTGAGGCCATGGTCCCGGTGTTGAACCAGATGGGTCTGGGAGCCATGACCGGCCACTGGGAATTTGCCTATGGTCCCCCACAGTTCCGGAAAATCACATCGAAGCTGAACTATCCCATGCTGGCTGTGAACTGCTATCAGGAGAAGAATAATAAGCTAGTTTTCCCTCCCTACACCATCCTGGAGGAGGGCGGCCTCCAGATAGGGGTCATAGGTGTGGCGGCCACCATCGTGGACAAGGTCATGCCGCCCCATTTCAGTGGGGGTATCTACTTCACCCTGGGAAATGAGGAACTGCCCGGATACATTGACACCCTCCGAAAAAAGGAAAGGGTGGATCTAATTGTTCTAATATCTCATCTGGGCTTTCCCCAGGAGGTGAAGCTGGCGGGGGAGGTGGAGGGAATGGATATCATTCTTTCCAGCCACACTCACAACCGCCTGTACCATCCGGTGAAGGTGAAAAACACCATCATCATCCAGTCTGGATGTCACGGTTCCTTCTTAGGCCGTCTGGATCTGGAGGTGGAGAGCAGAAGGGTGAGAAATTATCAGCACCAGCTCTTAACCGTGAAGGAGGATATCCTTCCGGACCCGGTGGTGGAGGAGTTGGTTCACCGGGCCACTGGACCACATCAGGAGATGCTGCAGGAGAGGGTGGGTCACACCCGGATAGCCCTGAACCGGAACACCATCCTGGAGTCAACCATGGACAACCTACTCCTGGAGAGTCTTCTGGCCTCCACCGCCGCGGAGGTGGCCTTCTCCAATGGTTGGAGGTACGGGACTCCGGTTCCACCGGGTCCTGTGACCATGAACGACTTGTGGAACATCATACCCACCAATCCACCAGTCTCCATGGTGGAACTGACTGGAAGGGAGATCTGGAAGATGCTGGAAGTGAATGCCGAGTTAACTTTCAGTCAGGACCCCTACCAGCAGATGGGTGGCTACCTGAAGCGCTGCCGGGGAGTTGACCTCTACCTGAAAATTGAAAATCCATTCGGAGAGCGGGTGCAGGAGATATTCATACAGGGAAAACCTTTGGAACCAGGGAAAACATACCAGGCCGTGTTTGTAACCAGCCAGGGGGTGCCCTCCTCTTATGGAAGAAACCGGGAAGAAACCGACCTCCGGGCCGTGGAGGCCCTGAAACATTATGTGGAAGATGAAAAAATTGTGGAAACTCCTCTGGAGGGAAATGTAGTGGCAGTTTAAGTGGTGATAGTTTATGGCTGATGAAGAAAAATTTACCAATCATTTGAAGGATGAGAAGAGTCCCTACCTGCTTCAGCATCTGCACAATCCAGTGGACTGGTACCCCTGGGGTGAGGAAGCCTTCCGGAAAGCCAGAGATGAAGATAAACCCATATTTCTTTCCATCGGCTATTCCACCTGTCACTGGTGCCATGTCATGGCCCGGGAGTCCTTCCAGGATGGGGAAATCGGGGAGATCCTGAACCGGTACTTCGTGGCGGTGAAGGTGGATCGGGAGGAGCGTCCCGATATTGACAGTGTGTACATGACCGTGTGCCAGATGATGACCGGATCCGGGGGCTGGCCCCTGACCATCATCCTCACCCCGGAGAGGAAGCCCTTCTTTGCGGGGACCTACTTCCCCCGGGAGAGTGTTGGACGGGGGGTGGGCCTAAAGGACCTGCTTCTAAACGTCCAGGACCTGTGGATGGATAAGAGAGCTGAGCTACTGGACTCGGCTCGGGATATCAAAAGTGCCCTGGAGAAGTTAAGCCAGACCCAGCAGGGACCACTCCTGGATAGTGAAGTTCTGGACCAGGCCTACCAGTCCCTTAAGGATAACTTCGACCATGATAAGGGCGGATTTGGTGGGTTCCAGAAATTCCCCACCCCCCACCATCTGCTCTTCCTCCTGAGGTACTGGAAGGCCACCGGTCAGGAGGAGGCCCGGGAGATGGTGGAGATCACCCTGCAGAACATGACCCATGGTGGAGTGTGGGACCATGTGGGCTTCGGCTTCCACCGTTACGCGGTGGATCCCCACTGGCTGGTACCCCACTTCGAGAAGATGCTCTACGACCAGGCCCTCATGGCCCTGGCCCTCACTGAATGTTACCAGGCCACCCGGAAGCCACTCTACCGGGAGACTGCGGAGAAGATAATGGAGTACGTTCTCCGGGATATGAGGTCCCCGGAGGGTGGTTTCTACTCCGCCGAGGATGCCGACAGTGAGGGGGTGGAGGGCAAGTTCTACCTGTGGTCCCACCAGGAACTGTCACAGATCCTGGACCCGGAGGAAGTGGAGCTGGTAGAAAAGGTGTACCACACCACCAGGGAGGGCAACTATCGGGAGGAGTCCACGGGCCTGCATTCCGGCCAGAACATCCTGCACCTGGAGGGGCCACTTGAAAACACTGCCTCCCGGTTGGGACTGGAGTACCCTTTACTGAAGGATAAACTGGATGGGATCCGTCTTAAACTCTTCACTGTCCGGGAGGGGAGAGTGCACCCCCATAAGGATGATAAGATACTGGCCGACTGGAATGGCCTGATGCTGGCGGCCCTGGCCCGGGCCAGCCAGGTCTACGGTAACCAGAAATACCGGGATGCCGCCCGGGACTGTCTGGATTTTGTTAAAAATAATCTCTACCAGGGGGGCCGGTTATGGCACCGCTACCGGGAGGGTGAGGTGAAGGTGGATGGTAACCTGGATGACTACTCCTTCCTGATCTGGGGCCTTCTGGAATTGTACCAGTCCACCCTGGAAAGCAGTTACCTGGAGCTGGCCCTGGAATTGAAGGAGACCCTGCTTGATCTTTTCCAGGACCCGAAGGGGGGTGGTTTTTACTTCACTGCCCAGGATGCCGAAGAGGTTCTGGTACGTAAAAAGGAGGCCTACGATGCAGCCATTCCCTCCGGGAATTCGGTGGCTTACCTGAATCTGCTGCGCCTGGCCACGTTACTGGAGGGCCAGGAACTTAAAAGAACAGCCCTGCAACTGGAGATGGCTTTCGCTTCCTCTATTAAAGTAACTCCCACTGGTTTTTCCATGTTCCTGGCCGGTTTACAGTATCGCCTGGGCCCCAGCTTCAACGTGGTAATCTCCGGAGGGGAGGATGATGCGGACACCAGGAAGATCATCGGCGGGTTAAGAGCTCGTTACCTCCCCCATGTGACTCTTCTCTTAAATGCAGGCGAGGATATCTGGTTGAAGAGTAAGGTGGAGTCACTGCCTTCTAAAATATCCCTAGAGGGGAGGGCTACGGCCTACGTATGCGGCTCCGGTACCTGTTACCCCCCCACCCACCAACTGGAGGATGTTTTAAGGACTGTGGAAAAAGTAGATTCTGCTTAACCATAAAAAAATTTTATCTATCGGAGGCTTTTAATCCCGGGGCAGGCTCACCAGTTTACTGTAGAGAGACTTAACGTTCTGGTTCAGGCGTCGGTCCAGTTCTACCATACGCTGGGCATCTCCCTCCAGTATAAAAAGTTCCAGGCATTGCTTCTCCTGGAGGTGGCTGTGAATCTGGGTGCTGATGATGTCCTCGTAGTCGTGTTTTATCTCCGTGACCTGGTCTTCGGACCTCTGGGGGTGGATGAGGATGAGTATAGAGTGTATATTCCCTTCCAGCTCCCGTTTTTCACGGTTATCTTCGATGAACATCCGGGCTCCAGAGCGGATGACCTCGGAACGGCCGGAGAATCCCAGTTCATCCTTTAGGGCGTCCAGTTCTTCCAGGAGTTTCTGGCTCAGGGACACACTGATGATGGTCATACACCTATTATTATTAAATAATTATAAATATTTTGCTAAATTTTATTAAGATAATTTATAAATATTAATAAAACGATATTTACTGTAGAGAATTTACTGTAGAGATTCATTGGGAGGATAGTTGTTGTGGCAGGGAAGTTTAAGATCTTCATCATCCTACTGGTGGCCATCATCGGCACATCCTTACTGTACTTTTTACTCCTTCCCGATACCCAGACCCAGTCCAGCGACCAGGTACGGGTGGTGGTATCGGTGGCTCCCCAGGAAGAGTTTGTGAAGGCAGTGGGGAAAGATAAGGTTCAGGTTACGGTGATGGTTCCCTCCGGAGCAGACCCCCATACCTACGAACCCCTGCCCAAACAGATGCAGGAACTCTCCCAGGCCCAGCTCTACCTCATGGTGGGCTCACCCCTGGAGTTTGAACTGACCTGGATGGATAAGATGAGGGCCATGAATCCCCAGATGAAGGTGGTTAACACCTCCCAGGGTATAACCTTACTACCCAGCCAGGGGGAAAGTTCCAGCGACCCCCACGTGTGGGTTTCTCCCAGGAATGCCCGGGTTATGGTGGAAAACACCTACCAGGCCCTGGTGGAGGTGGATCCGGATAATCAAAAATATTACCAGGAGAACCGGGACCAGTACCTGGAGCGGCTGGACCAGGCAGACCAGAATCTAACTCACTCCCTCCAGAAAGTTAATAGTAAGAAGATCCTGGTTTACCATCCGGCCTGGGCCTACCTGTGCCGGGATTACGGATTAGAACAGATATCCATCGAGAAGGAGGGTAAAGAGCCCACCTCACAGGACCTGACCCGGCTGGTGGATCAGGCCCGCCAGGAGAACATAACCCTGGTCTTTGTATCCCCTCAGCACAACCAGGAAAACGCCCAGGTAATTGCCGATGAGTTGGGGGGAGAACTGGTGGTGGTGGATCCCCTGGCCAGTAACTACCTGGAAAACATGGCCCAAGTGGCAGAGGCCTTCTCCCGTAACTAGCCGGATACTGGGATTATACTAAAAGATAGGAAGGAGTCTATGGAAGAAACTGCAGTAAACATTAAAAATGTGAGCTTTTACTACCGGAAGAGGATGGTGCTGGAGGATGTTAATCTCCAGGTTCCCCATAAATCTTTTCTGGCCATCATCGGCCCCAATGGTGGGGGTAAGAGTACCCTGCTGCGTATCATGCTGGGCCTCATCACTCCCCACCAGGGAGAGGTGCAGGTGTTTGGTCAGGAACCTTCCCAGGCCCGCCATTTGATGGGGTACCTGCCCCAGCATGTGTCCTTCCTTCATGACTTTCCCATTAATGTGGAGGACACGGTCCTGACCGGCCGTTATCATGGACTGTTCCATGGTTACCGACCGGAAGACCGGGAGGCAGTCTCCAAGGCCCTGGATATGGTGGAGTTGGAGGGTCTGGAGGACCGTCAGATGGGACAGCTCTCGGGTGGACAGGTGCAGAGGGTTTTCCTGGCGCGGGCCCTGGTTAAAAATCCGAAACTACTCCTCCTGGATGAGCCCATGTCCAGTGTGGATCCCCAGATGCAGTTTTCCTTTTACCAGCTCCTGGAGAAATTGAAAAAAAGGATGTCCATCATCCTGGTCACCCACGATGTCGGGGCCGTCTTCGACCAGGTGGAACTCATTGCCTGCCTCAACCAGCACCTGTACTACCATGGCCAGGTGGAGGGTGCCGGGGAAGTAATTGAGAAGATGTATGGATGTCCCCTGGAAATAATCACCCATGGTACCACTCCCCACCGTATGCTGAAAAGACATTAGAGTTGATTTTTATGCTGGAAATTTTAGAGTACAGTTTCATGCAGAACGCCTTCCTGGCCGCCGTCCTGGTCAGCGTGGCCTGTGGCGTGGTGGGTAGCTACGTGGTCATTAAGAGGATCGTCTTCATCAGTGGCGGCATCAGCCACTCCGCCTTCGGAGGGGTGGGACTGGGATACTTCCTGGGGGTTAACCCCCTCCTGGCGGCGGTGCCCTTCACCCTGCTGGCTGCCACCGCCATCGGCCTCATCAAAAAGAGGATGGAGGTCTCGGAGGATACTGCCATCGGTATCTTGTGGAGTGTGGGTATGGCCCTGGGGATCATCTTCGTCAACCTCACCCCGGGCTACGCCCCGGACCTCTTAAGTTACCTCTTCGGGAACATACTCACCGTCCCCACCACCGATCTGTACCTGATGCTCCTCCTGGATGTGGTGATCCTGGTCACGGTCTACCTCTTCCAGAGGGAGTTCCTGGCTTTGTCCTTCGATGAAGAATTCAGTACCGTGGTGGGAATGCCAGCCGAGGCCATTTATCTTTTACTACTGGCCCTGGTGGCCCTGTCGGTGGTGGTGCTCATTAAGGTGGTGGGGGTCATACTGATCATCGCCCTTCTAACCATACCCGCCGCCATCTCCCGGGAGTACACCAACCAGCTGGGCCAGATGATGATCCTATCGGTGGCCCTGGGAATAATCCTCACCACCGGCGGATTGATCCTCTCCTACCTATTCAACCTGGCCAGCGGGGCTACCATCGTCCTCTTCATGGCCCTGGCCTTCCTCATATCCTCCCTATTAAAGGAATTCACCGGAACTTTACCAACAAGGTAGCCATCCCTGGAAGGGGAGTTCTAGAAAAAAATATATGAAAACAGGTGCAGATCCATAGTTATGAAGTCAGGAAAAGTCCTGGGCCTGGTTTTAGTCCTTTTTTTTGTTTCTTCCTTAACCACGGTTTATGGGGATGTTCTGGAGCCCGGTAAAAAGACGGTGCCCATCTACTACGTACTTGAAAATATTAATGATTACCCCGATTACGTGTTCCTCTTACATGGGAACCCCTCACCGGATTTTCAGATCCTGAATTCATCACCCTTCACCTTTTACAAGTTCAGTGTGGCTTCCATCTACGTGAACCTGACCCAGTTCCAGCCGGCGGAGCTGATGGCTATGAACTCCAACCAGTTGGATAACTATTTCCAGAATGATTCCCGGGTCTTAAATGCCAATCTCCAGTTGGAATCCATCTACCGGACGGTGAGCGATACTGATCCCCTGGAAAATGCTACCATCATGCTGAAAGTCGTGTCCCTGGATGATAACGGCCTTGAAATCAAGAAGGATCGGATAATATTCGGCTATAATGATGGACAGTCCGAAGAGAAAAGTTATGTGGAACAGAACACCACCCCAGAGGCTCCCACTGAGCCGTTAAATCTGTACTGGTACTATCTGCTGCCTATCCTGGCCGCAGCGGCCATCCTGATCATCCTCCTGTACCGCCGATACTCATGATCCATTTTTTCATCACCGCCTGGGTGTTGACGGTGTCCCTGGAGGCAGTGGTGTGGTGGATATTTCTTAAAGGTAAACCGGGCCCGCTGGTGTTTTACTCGGTCCTGATTAACTCCCTGACTTTGCCCCTGGCCCAATATCTTTATCTGAACTTCCTGGATAACCTGCCAGTCATGGAGTTCCTGGTGGTTCTGGTGGAGACCATCCTGATATACCTGCTGTTAAGGGTTAAACCCCACCAGGCCTTTTACCTGGCAGTGGTGGCTAACCTGGTCAGTGCCCTGGTGGGGCTGCTGGTGGTGAGCCTCTGGTGAAACCCTGCATTTAAAATAAAGTAGGCCACTTCAATCGGCTAGTAACTATAAGTACCCTCAATTTAAAGATAGCTTCCCTGCATCTTTGACTAGGGACTCACGTAGGTGGCGAAGTTTCGGTGGCAGGTATAGCATTGGTAGTAATAGAACCAGTAGTTCCCCTGGGTTGAGGATCCAGTTTGGGTGGTGGAGTTGGAATTACAGTAGGGACATACCGGAGTTTCGGGCCCTATAAATTCCAGGTCCTTTTTTATAACCGTGTAGGTCTCTCCCTTAAATAGGATCTGGGAGGGAATGGTGTAATTCTCGGTGAGGTTGGCGTCCTCGGGGATATCGATTTCTTCTTCCTCTTCCGGGGCTATACTGGCCACGGTTCCACTGCTTTCCTGAACCAGGGGGTGGGAGCTTAAGTAAATTCCGGTGACGGCCAGAATACCGCCCACCACAATTAGGACCACCAGTAATTTTTTAGTTAATAGGCGCATAACATTCACTTCAGTACTAATATTTTCTAAAATTCATCCGGTCATTTATTTAAGATCTAACCCGGGTTACGGCTTTAAGGATCTAACCTGGGTTACGGCTCCGATGAGGACTTCGTCCACTTCACCGGTGAATATACCGTTTTCCAGGACCCCTGGTATGTTGTTTAATTCCTTCTCCAGGAGGACCGGGTGGGGGATGTTATCAAACTGCACATCCAGGATGAAGTTGTTGTTATCACTGATAACCGGGCCATCCTTCATGTGGGCCATACGTAAACGGGGCGTTCCTCCCATGGATCCCAGACGCTCTTTAACCATGGTCAAAGCTCCTGGAAGGACTTCCACTGGCACCGGGAATTCCCCCAGCTGTTCCACCAGCTTAGATTCATCCACGATAACCAGGAAGGTTTTGGCGGCATAATCCACAATCTTCTCCCGGGTGTGGGCGGCACCTCCCCCCTTAATGAGGTTGAGGTAGGGGTCCACTTCATCGGCACCATCCACCGCCAGGTCCGGTCGGTGCTCATCCAGGGTGGTAACCGGTATTCCCAGTTCAACGGCCAGGAAATAGGACTGGTAGGAGGTGGGTATACCCCACACTTCCAGTTCCTCCTCTTTTAACCGTTCAGCCAGGCTTTTAATGAAGTGGTGGGTGGTGGAACCAGTTCCCAGACCCACCACCATACCATCCTTCACCCGCAGGGCTGCTTCAATTCCTACACGTTTTTTAGGATCCATACAAGGGCACTCCGTTCATATTAAATCATTTTAGTATTTGACCAGTACCATGGTGAGTTCGTAACCGCGGGGACATTTCTTGGGGGGTTTGCCCATTTTTTTGACAATTTTGCACTTATCATCCGGATAAAGTCCTTCCGGGATGCATAACTCTCGCAGGGAACATTCCTCATCACACTGGCGGGGAGTGTAGGAGAAACGAGACCCCTCAAATGCCTTTTTAGAATCTATCAGGGTCTTGATCAGGGCCCGTTCCACCTCCACCACTTTAACCTGCCCCCCATCATGCACCGGGCAGGGATGGATGGTGTCCTTCACATTTTTAATCCGATAAATTCTCCCTGACTCCAGGGAGTCTATGCAGGTGGCTTTGAAGCGGCACTCCTCGCACTGGATGGAAGCACCGTAGTGGATGAATTTCAGTCCTTTATCAGCTAAACTTTTCCCAATAAGAGTTATCATGACAATAATCCCCCTGGGCTACTATCTGCCCAGTGATATCATGGACCAGTAAAAGTATGATCAAGGTATATTTACAGACCAATCCAATAAGATTTCTTATCCTAATCGGGTTTATATCTATTTCCCTGGTGATGTTCCCATGGGAGTAACGGGAACTTTGTAGTTAAAAATAGGAATGGCCTCTTAGTGTATGGATTTAAGTGAGTATGAACTCTTTCTATAGGGTGCAGAACTAAAAAAAATTTTTCAGGATTCTATTACCCCGGTACGCGCCGCCAGCTTCTCCGCAGCCTGGGTGGTGAGTCCCCGATCACCCAGTATGGTGTAACGCTCCTGACGAATGGTGTGTGCCATACTGAGGGCTTCAATAATATAATCTGGTTTTATACCTAATTCCCGGGCGGTGGTAGGTGCCTTGATGGCCTTCAGGGTGTTCCTTATGAATTCCCAGTCCCCGCCATGGAGGTACATCATCATGATGGTGCCCACGCCGCACTGTTCACCGTGGAGGGCTGGCTGGGGGGCGATGACATCCAGGGCATGACTGAACTTGTGCTCGGCTCCACTGGCTGGCCGGCTGCTGCCGGCAATGCTGATGGCCATCCCACTGCTGATGAGGCCCTTAACCACCAGGGCCGCGCTTTCCACGTGTCCCTCCTTCACGGCGTCCGCCATTTTGGCGGTTACCTCGGCAGTTACCAGGGATAAATTCGCGGCCGAGTCACTGAAGTATTCATTCAACAGGCGATGGGCCAGTTTCCAGTCCAGCACCGCAGTCTGGTTGGATATGATATCCCCAAAACCTGCGGCCAATAGTCGAAAGGGTGCCTGTCCAATTATATGGGTGTCAGCGATTATTCCCATGGGGGGTGTGGCCTCGATGGACACACTTCCTCCCTCATTTTTGATGGATGCCCGGGGTGAGGCAATTCCATCGTGGGAAGCAGCGGTGGGGACGCTTATGAAATCCAGGTTGCAGCGGGTGGAGGCCAGTTTGGCCACGTCGATAACCTTCCCGCCTCCCACTCCCAGCACCGCAGATACACCCTCCATCTGGTCCTGAACCTCCCCCACTACTTCCAGGGAGGGATGGTGGATGACAGTATTTTCCACTTCAAAACCTTCCTTCTGTAGACTTTCCATAACCTTCTCCCCCCCAATCTTCAGGGTGGTGGGTCCGGTTACCACCAGAAATTTGCCTTTAAGCCTTAAATCCTTGCATATGGCTGCGGTGTCTTCAATGACACCCGGCCCCACATGCATTCCACGGGGGAGCAGCACCCGTTTAAAATCCATCTAGAAATCACCGTCCATTATACTAGTTCTACTAGGAGGCGTCTTTAAAATAATTTTTGATTTTTAAGCATTTCCTTGGTTAAGCATGGTTTTTACCCCACATTCCATGAAGGGAGTTGCGCCTTTTTAAAATTCTTAGGTTCCCTGTGGAAAAAGTTTATTATCCTCCACCTAAAAAGCTAGGTATTGAATTAAAAATAGACTCTCTGGGTGAATAAATGTCCAAGTTCAGTGAATGGTTCCATAACATCCTTGAAGAAGCAGAAATTATCGATACCAGATATCCTATTAAGGGAATGCACGTATGGCTACCCCAGGGCTTTCAGATAAGAAAGAACGCCCTGAAGTTGCTTAAAGGCATTCTAGATGAAGATCATGATGAAGTACTCTTTCCATTACTAATACCCGAAGATGAACTGGCCAAGGAGGCCATCCATGTTAAGGGCTTTGAAGAAGAGGTTTACTGGATAACCCACGGGGGATTAACCCCCCTGGGAAAGAAGCTGGCCCTGCGTCCCACCAGTGAAACCGCCATGTACCCCATGTTCGCCCTGTGGGTGCGCAGCCACCAGGATTTGCCCATGAGGTTCTATCAGGTGGTTAACACCTTCCGTTACGAGACCAAACACACCCGGCCCCTGATCCGGGTGCGGGAGATCACCACCTTCAAAGAAGCCCACACCGTGCACACCACCTCCCAGGAAGCAGAAAAGCAGGTGGAACGGGCCATTGAAATTTACTCATCCTTCTTTGACCAGGTGGGGATTCCCTATGTGGTCACCCGCCGTCCGGAGTGGGATAAGTTTCCCGGTGCTGATTACACCATGGCCTTCGACACCCTGCTGCCGGATGGTAAGACCCTGCAGATCGGTACCGTGCACAACCTGGGCCAGACCTTCGCCCGGACCTTCCAGATCACCTACGAAACCGAGGAGGGCCAGCATGAATACGTGTACCAGACCTGCTACGGTCTCTCGGATCGGATCATAGCCTCCATAATCGGGGTCCATGGTGATGAGGGAGGATTGTCACTTCCCCCCGAGGTGGCACCCTACCAGGTGGTGGTGGTGCCCATCATATTCAAGGAGGGTGCCCAGGAAGTCCTGGACTTCTGCGCCAAACTGGAAAAACAGTTAAGATCAGCCGGTTTCAGGGTGCGCCTGGATGACCGGGATCTCCGGGCTGGTAAGAAGTTCTACGAATGGGAGATGCGGGGAGTGCCCCTCCGTATAGAGATCGGACCCCGGGACCTGAAGGAGGGCAAGATGGTCCTGGTGAGAAGAGACACCCGGGAGAAGGAGTTCGTGGAATACCAGGCCGAGGAACTGGTGGAGCTGGTGGAAGATCGACTAGGAAATATAACCACCCACCTTAGAGAAAAGGCCTGGGAGATGCTCCGGGAAAACATCCGGGAAGTGAAGACCCTGGAGGAAGCCCGGGACACCATACAGGAGAATAATGGTATTGTTTCATTTTTATGGTGCGGGGATGAAGCCTGCGGTAAAGATGTGGAGGAAAAGGTTCACGTGGATATCCTGGGCATCCAGGGGGATGACGACACCGGTAAATGTGTTAACTGTGGAAAAACGGCCAGATACCGGGCACTCCTGGCCCGGACCTACTAGGAGGTTAGAAGAATGAACATCAGGGCCATAATTCTGGTACTGCTGGTGGTGGTATTTGCAGTTAGTATGGGGGCCATTAACTTCGCCTCCTTGGGTAGTGCGGACCTGGAACAGGCCCAGGCCGAAGGCAACGCTGGGGTTATCCAGAACACCGAGGCCGGTACCGTGCCCCACACGGTGACCATCACCAACAACGGAACCCAGAATGTGAAGGTTAACCAGGGACAGCTCCTGGAGAGCCCCGACTCCCAGGACCTGGTGGTGGCGGAAAATGTGACCATCACCCCCGGCACCAACAGCACGGTAAAAGCTTACTGCACCGAACCCAGCCAGAAGGCGGCTCCGGGTAGTAGTTTAATTGCCAATCAAACTGCCAACACCCTGGTGTTAACCATTATCCAGGCTTCAGCCCCCTCCGATGCCGCCAGCGCCCGGCAGGCCCAGCTCAAGATCTGGAACCTGAAGACCGGTGGTGAAGTGGACCCCTACACCGGTGAGGCAGCGGCCCTGGTTCAGACCAGCAAATCATCCTACTACCAGCTGCAACAGGACCTCTCCACCGCCAGGGATAACCTCAGCTCCCAGTTCAACCTCAACAATGAAACCCTGAAGAACATGCAGAACCTGGTGGACACCCGGGACGGATTCACCAGATGGCTGGAGAGTGTTGAGAACTGGTTAAACCAGTTAATAGGAGCCTAACAGGGATGACCATGAAAAAAACTGCGGCCATAATACCGGTATCTCGGTTTTCACACGCCAAAACCAGGCTCTCACCCATATTATCCCCCGCTGAGAGGGAAGGCCTGTTGAAGGCCATGCTACAGGATGTGATCCAGGCCCTGAAGGATGTGGTGGATGATGTGGTGGTGATCAGTTCGGATGGAGATGTTTTAAACTTCTTACGACCCCTGGATGTTCACTGTTTAAAGGAAAAAGGTCACACTGACCTTAACGGTGCGCTGACCCAGGCCCTGGAGTGGTACCAACCCCAGGGTGACCAGGTGATCATCGTACCCTCCGATGTACCCCTCCTCAGTGAGGGGCTGGTTAAGGGACTGTTAACCATGGCCGAAGAGTACCAGGTGGTCATCGCCCCTTCTAAGGGAGGAGGTACCAACGCCCTCATCTGCCCCAGCTGTGGATTTAAGATGAATTTCGGTGATTGCAGCTTCTTCGTGCACCTGGAGGAAGCCGGGAAGGCCGGATTAAGCCATGAGATTTTTGATTCCTTCTACCTCTCCCTGGACGTGAACACCTCCGAGGATCTGGGGGAGATCATGCTCCACGGGGTGGGAACCCATACCCAGCAATTCCTGGAGGGCCTGGGCCTAAAGGTGTACTCCCACCGGGGGTCCGAGCGTTTAAGGGTGGAAAGACCTGACCAAGAGAACTAATTTAAAAGAGAACTAAGTTAAGATAAATTTAAAAGAACCCTAAGGTGACTAGATGAACCCACCAATGGCCCTATCTATAGCCGGCTTCGACCCCTCCGGGGGTGCGGGAATACTGGCCGATATCAAGACCTTCCACTCCCTGGATGTGTACGGGACCGCAGTTATCACGGCCCTCACCGCCCAGAACGTGAACCGGGTGGCCGGAGTGGAAGCGGTGTCCCTGGATTTTGTTGAAAAACAGCTGGACCTGGTGATGGAGGGCTACCCCCTCCGTTATGCTAAGACCGGGATGCTCTACTCCCCGGATATGGTGAAGCTGGTGGCCCGTAAGGTAAAAGAATACCAGCTGCAGTTGGTGGTGGATCCGGTCCTGGTGGCCGGTTCCGGCGGTTCACTGGCTAGGGAGGGAATGGTCCAGGCCTTAAAAAGATACCTGCTCCCCCACGCTTTGCTGGTAACCCCTAATCTTTCGGAAGCCCAGGAGTTATCTGGAATCAGCATAGAAGAGGAGGAGGACGCCATCCAGGCCGCGGTGGAAATTGGAAAGATGGTGCCGGTGGTGGTTACCGGGGGCCATCTCCAGGGCCGGGACATCTTCTACCAGGATAGAGTGCAGATAATCGAGGGGGAACTGATAGAAAGCAGCCACACCCATGGCAGCGGATGCACCTACTCCGCAGCAGTGACCGCCTACTTATCCCAGGGGCTGGTGGTGGAGGAGGCCCTCCAGAGAGCCGCGGGGATGGTGAAAGAGGCCATCCGGAGGGGTAGGCTGGGTACGGTGAACCAGTTTTTAGAAATCTCACATAAACCTTAAAATAGATAAGAGAGTACCTCAAAAGTATTCAATAAGTTTTTAGAATCATACCAGAGTACATACCGTTTATTCCCATGAGATGGAGTGTGAAGTTATGGTTTCCAATGAAGAGATAAAAAGAATGCTCGAAAACCGCAGAAGAGGAATTAAAACTGAACCGAAAAAGGAAGCCCCTGCCCCGGTTCCCCCAGGTACTGGTCGAAAGCCCATGAGTCCCCCAGCTCCAACCTGTGAATCCTGTGGAGCCCAGAATCCCCCGGATTCCAAGTTCTGTATCAAATGTGGAGCGGCCCTATCGGCACCAGAAAAGGTCGAAGAAGAGAAAAAGGCAGAAACTCCCCCGGTTAATTTACCCCGTTCAGGGATGGATGGTATTGACTACAAGACCTGTCCCAACTGCAGTCATCAGAACAAGCCCCTGGCCAAGTTCTGTGTGGTGTGCGGCCATAAATTGGAGGATGTTGATGTTTCAAAACCAGAAACTGGTTCACTACTGGAACAGGTACCGGATACTTCTGAATCTGAACTAGAGGAAGAAACCGTGGTGGATAAGCCAGCAGGGGAAGAAACCCCGGCGGTGGCAGAACTCATTGATGAAGAATCAGTCCAGGAAGAAACCCAGAAAAGAACCTTACTATCCCGGAAGGTTCCTGAAGAAGAACTTAGTGCTGGTGAGGCAGGAACTACTACTGAAGAAGCCCCAGAAGATATCGCCCGGGAGCCTGCAGTAGAGGGGCCTACAGTAGAGGGAACTATTGGAGAGGAGCCTGCAGTAGAAGAAAGTACTGAACAGGAGCCTGCCGTAAATATTACAGAGGAGGCAGTCCCTGAGGATGTTCCATCGGTAGAAACTGCTCTAGAAGAGGCCACACCAGAAGAGGAAGTTCCGGAAGAGGAGGGGTTGCCCCAGGTAAAAACCTTCAAATTCGGCCAGGATTCACTGGAAATGGAAGAAGAGCCAGCAGCTGAAATATTAAGCGGAGAAGATGCTGCTCAAACCACAGAACAATCCCCGGCGGACCCCATGGAGAAGATCAAAAAGGCCAAAGAACTCCTGGATATTGGGGCCATCACTGAGGAAGAGTTTGAGGAGATTAAAAAGAAATATTTAGCCATGATTTAAAAGTATGCCTGGGAGGGGGCTTTACTCCCTCCTATTCCTTGTTTTAAATCCTCTACATGTTTTAGAGCCCACTTTTTTTATCAAATTTCATTTTTATTTATTTATTATAGTTTGTACACCTCATCTGCGGCCAGGATGGTCACCTGGGCTTCTTCCAGGGCACGGATACCGGCATCCACGTCTTCGGTGCGAATCACCACCATGGCCTTTTCCTCATTTTTCTCCACGAAGGCGTAGAGGTATTCCACGTTTATATCAGCCTGGGTTAAAACTCCCAGGATATGGCCCAGTCCTCCGGGTTCATCCGGTACTTCCACGGCTATGACATCGTTGACCTTCACCACGAAGTGGTTCTCCGTCAGCACCTCCTGGGCCTTCTCTGGGTCAGGCACGATCATTCGCAGGATGCCGAACTCGGAGGTGTCGGCAATGGACAGGGCCCGGATGTTTATATCCGAGGTGGCCAGTACATTCATGGCCTTCCACAATCTTCCCTTCCGGTTTTCTAAAAACACTGATATCTGTTTGAGTTTCATCATTATACCCCTTTTTTAGTCAAATTTTCGTTTATCAATAACCCTTACTGCTTTACCCTCACTACGGGGAATGCTCTCTGGTTCCACCAGGTTCACATTAACCCGCAGTCCAATCTCGTCATGGATACGTTTTTGTATCATGGTCTTGGCCTTCTCCACGTGTTTCACCTCATCGGAGAACAGTGCCGGGGAGGCCTCCACGTGCACCTCCAGTTCATCCAGTTGCTGGGGCCGGGTGACCATGATCTGGTAGTGGGGTTCCAGTCCCGGGATCTTCAGGAGGGCCCGTTCGATCTGGGATGGGAATACGATAACCCCCCTTATCTTCAGCATGTCATCGCTTCTACCGGTGATGCGGTCCATCTTAATCAGGGTACGGCCACATCCACATCTCCCACTCCGCAGGGCGGTGATGTCCCGAGTGCGGAAGCGCAGGATGGGCATGCCCTCCCGGGTGAGGGTGGTCAGGACCAGTTCTCCCTTCTCCCCCTCAGGCAGGGTCTCTAGAGTCTGGGGGTCGATGATCTCCGGGTAGAAGTGGTCATCGAAGATGTGCAACCCACTCTTTTCCATGCACTCCTGGGCCACCCCGGGTCCGATGATCTCGGTGAGGCCGTAGATGTTAAGGGCATCCAGATGCAGGCGCCGCTCGATCTCCTCCCGCATCTCCTCGGTCCACATCTCCGCCCCGAATACACCGGACTTCAGGTTAAGATCATCCCCGGTGATGCCCTCCTTCTCCAGGACCTCAGCCAGGTACAGGGCGTAGGAGGGAGTGCAGGTGATGATGCTGCTCTGGAAGTCCTTCAGGATCTCGATCTGGCGCTGGGTGTTACCGGCGGAGATGGGAATGACTGTGGCTCCCAGGTAGTGGGTGCCGTAGTGCACCCCTAAACCACCGGTGAAGAGCCCGTAGCCATAACAATTCTGTATAACATCCTTTTTTTGAGCACCAGCCATGGTCAGGGCCCTTGCCATTACCTCACTCCAGATCCGGATATCCTCCCGGGTGTAACCGGATACGGTGGGCTTGCCGGTGGTACCGGAGGAGGTGTGTACCTCCACAATATCATCGGAGGACACCGCGAACATGCCAAAAGGATAAGCATCCCGCAGGTCGGCCTTGGTGGTGAAGGGTATCTTCTCCAGATCAGATAGGGTTTGAATGTCCTCGGGACCTATTCCCACCTCATCGAAGCGTTTCTGGTAGTAGGGCACATTGTGGTAGGCCCGATTAACCACCTGCTGCAGTTTTTCCAATTGCAGTTTATTCTTCATATCCGGTTCCATGCACTCGGCTTCTTCATTCCAAATCATCAGCATACCTCAAAATTATAAAAGCATCTTCATATACTCATTTTAAATATAAGATACCGGTTACTAATCTTTTTTTTATAGAATAAAAAAATATGGTCTGCCCCTTCCTTTAACTGATTTGACTGAAAAATAAACTGATTAGCTAAAAAAATAATAAAAAGGAAACGAGGTGGTCTCCTTTCCGGGTTTATAAGACTCTTACACCTAAGATGGGTTAGATCTTATCTACAGTAGTTCTTCCAGGCGTTGGTTAACTTCATCCCATTTGACGATGTTCCAGAAGGCAGCCACGTAGTCTGGTCGCACGTTTTTGTAGTCCAGATAGTAGGCGTGCTCCCATACATCCAGGACCATGAGTACCGGGAATTTGGGAATGACGTTGACGTTGTGCTTCTCCACCTGCATGATGAACAAACGATCAGTTACTTTGCAGCGGGTTAAAACGGCCCATCCAGATCCTTCGGTACCGATGGCGGCCTGGGAAAATTCCTGTTTAAATCGTTCGAAACTTCCAAAGTCATCTTCAATGTACTTGGCAATGGTGCCTGTGGGTTCTCCTCCGCACTCCTCCGCGGGCCCTAAATTCTTCCAGAAGAGTTTGTGAAGGGCAAATCCACCTACATGGAAGGACAGTTCCTTGGCCACTGCCTTGATATCAAATTCATCCGGGCGGCTGTCGAACTTCTGCAGGAGAGCGTTGGCCCCATCCACGTAGGCCTGGTGATGTTTCTGGTGGTGTATTTTAAGCTGCTCCTCACTTATGTAAGGGGCCAGGGCCCCATAGTCGTAGGGCAGGGCTGGTAATTCATACATCTTCTTTGCCATACTTCCATCTCCTTTAATATTTTACTGTTATTTCTGTTCTTCGGGAATATAGCAGAACCACCAGTCGTAGCATTTGTTCTCAGCCAGCCTTTTACGGGCGGTTTCCACATCAGCAGCTGGCGGAATAATCACTCCTTCACCGATAAGTTCGTTTTCAGGCCAGTTAGCTGGTATAGCCACACCCCTTTCCTCGTTGACTTGGAAACCTTTAATCATTCGGACCACTTCATCGATGTTACGTCCCAGCTCCTGGGGGTAGTACAGCATGGCCCGCATAATACCCCGGGGGTCCACGATGAACACTGCCCGGACGGTGTTGGAACCCTTGGAAGGGTGTATGATTCCCAGAGTTTTAGCTACTTTTCCGGTGTCGGCGATGATGGGGAAGGTGATCTCCACGCCCAGTTCATCCTTGATCCAGTCTATCCATTTAATGTGACTATGAACCTGGTCTACACTGAGCCCGATAAGTTCCACGTTGAGTTCCTGGAACTGGTCGATACGTTTCTGGAAGGCCACAAATTCGGTGGTGCACACCGGTGTGAAGTCACCCGGATGACTGAATAAAACGAACCACTTACCCTTCATATCCTTAGGGAGCTTCATCATCCCCTGAGTGGTCTGAACTTCCATCTTCGGAAACTCGTCGCCTATAAGTGGCATTCCCTTACCGGCATCTTTAACCTTGCGTACTTCGTAAACTTTTTCTCCCATAGTTTCACCTCTCTAATGTATAGATATCTTGTTTTTCATTAATGATTAATATTTCGATTTTAGTAGTATAGTAACTGTAAATCTGCTGTAAATAGTATTAACCTGTATAAAAATATGGGGTGAGTACTATTAATTTGTTTAAAAAATCCTGGGATTTATAGAATTTCCTTTAATCTACATTTCATTCAAAGAATAATTGTCAAAAAAAATAATAAAAAGAGGAGAGAATTACTCCTCTGTTGGGGGATGGAACACTCGCTGGGCGAATTCCTGGTCCAGCATGTACAGGCCACTTTTTGATTCACCGGCCATTTTAACCTTCTGCAGTACACCGCTGGCTGATTCTTCTTCCTCCACTTGCTCGGCCACAAACCATTGCAGGAAGTTGTTGGTGGCGTGGTCGGATAGTTCCAGGGCCAGGTCCACCAGTTTGTTGATGAGGCCGGTGACCATCTGCTCATGCTCGTAGACATGCTCAAATACAGTGGTGGCAGATTCCCATTCATTCTGGGGGGCTTCAATATCGGCCATTACTGCTAGGCCACCCCTGCGCACAAGGTAGTCGTAGAACTTCATGGCGTGGCTGAGTTCCTCCTGGGCCTGGATACGCATCCAGTTGGCAAAGCCAGGCAAGTCCTGGTCTTCAAAATAGGCAGCCATGGCCAGGTACAGGTAGCCGGAATACAGCTCCCGGTTAAACTGGAAATTCAGGGCTTCCTCCATCCTTTCATCTAACATTACAAAACACCTCGGTTTTTTTAGTTAGTCTATGGGTTTAAACATGCTTTTACCGGCTCCGCACATGGGACAGCACCAGTCCTCAGGCAGATCCTCAAAGGCGGTACCCGGATCAACACCGGACATGGCGTCTCCTTCTTCCGGGTTGTATACATAACCACAGGGGGTACAAATATATTTCTGCATTAGATTCCTCCTTTTTTAGTTTTAATAGATTTTAATCCTTTAAATTTAATTTAGATCCCTATATAGATCTCTTTTAACATTCTTCTACCAGCCCACAGACTTCGCACTCACTTCAGATACCATCCTATACTTTAAGGAAACGTATCTTACCAGCTCCACACTTGGGACAGGACCAGGTGTCAGGCAGGTCCTCAAAGCCAGTTCCCGGTGGAGTGCCAGTCCGGGATTCCCCTGATTCAGAGTCGTAGACGTAGCCACAAACTTTGCATTTATATCTAGTCAACTATCTCACCTCTTCATAGGGGTGTGAACTTGAAGGTTGGCACCCCACATTTTGGGCATCTCCAGGTGTCTGGCAGGTCCTCAAAGGCTGTTCCCGGTGGAGTGTTGGTCCGGGGCTCTCCCAACGCTGGATCGTAGATGTAGTTACAAACTCGGCATTTGTACTTTTGCAATCTTGGCCTCCTGTATTGGTTAGATAATTATTCACTAACATTCATTATACTAATTTCTTAATCAGATGTTAATATTTCTATGGTTTGGAGTAATTGAAATTTGAAAAATCGTTTCTATTCTAATTGACAGCTCTGGTAGGTGGTTTTTCGGAAGGAAAGGGCCACCTTGGCCAGGCATAGTAAAGTTAATATTCCAAGAATCAATTCTCCTGGTACAGATGAACCCAGGAACCCGGTTAACAGTACCAGGACTATTATCACATAGTAAGGTAATCTATGGCGATGTATCTCCCTGTTTTTACACTCCTCTAATCGGTAGGCGGAAAAGAAAATGGTGGAGAGGGATAAAAGAGCCAGGGCTAAACCACCACAGAGCATCCACACTTCACCAGGGATCATGGGCTGCCACAAAGTGAGGGCGATGACGTGTTTGATTCCGGCAGCAACCATGGCTATGCCAATTAGAAGCGGAAAGTGGGAGTAAAACCATAACTGATACTTCCTAATCTGGGTTCCGGCATCCAGAACCCGAGTTTCAGCACCTCGGGCTTCTTCAAAGTAACCCCACCAGATGGTAAAAGCTATAATCAGACCCATTAATCCAGCTATTTCGGTTCCCATACTCAGACCGATGTTACTAATGGTGAATACCACGCTGACAATTGCTTCACCAATTATGATGATGGTGAAAAGTCCAAAACGCTCCGGGAGGTGGGTGGCGTGGGGTGGAAACTTCAAATGCTTTTCGGAGGCAGTGAGAGGCGTTATTAAATCAATCACTAACGCAATCCCCCAGATGACATAACGCCAGGGGGCAGGTATGAATGTTGAAAAGACCCATAAAGATGCGGCAATACCAAAACCCACCACATAATGCTGGGTTAAGGATTTAACCGGGGGTGATTGTTTACCTGCCAAGTAGTATTCAAAAACCAGCACGAACCTTAAAGCAGCATAGGAAAGTGCGAATCCGGTTCCGGTACTACCCAGCGCGTCTCTAACATTAACTGCCAGAGAAGCCACGATTAACATCTGTAACATGGTTAAAAAGCGGTTCAGAAGATCATCAGTACCAAATCTGCTCATATAAAAGGTGTGACCCACCCAGCCCCACCAGATAACGAAAAATAAAGGTAAAGACTCTAGTAATCCCAGGAAGGAGTAGTCTAGGCTGAGGTTAAGGGTTAATAGGGAGATGGCCGCCACGAAGACCAGATCATAAAGCAGTTCGGTCCAGTTGGCGTGACGTTCCTGGTCCTCGCTTTGCCCAGAATTATAGAGGGACGGTATAATGGGATCGTTATCCCTGGCCATTTTAACACCATTAATTACTACTTATTCCCGGGGAAGAGTTTAAAATAAGGTTTCCCGGTGGATTTAGTCATAGTAGAATGCACAACTATCAGGTATCGCCTGAGATTACCCTGTCATTATTTTACCAGCATCACCGGCACCGGCACCGTCCTCAGGGCATTCTCGGCCACACTACCCATTAACAGCTTTTCCACACCAGTACGGCCATGGGTGCCGATTATCACCAGGTCGACTTCGGATTTGGTGACGATCTTGGCCATGTCCCGGCGGGGGTTTCCAAAAAGCATCATGGTATCCACCGGGACGTTAATTTCCTGGCCCTCCTTCCTCACCTGTTCCAGTATATCCTGGCCCTCCTCCTCCAGGACCTCAAAGGGCAACATCAGCTTCTCATCCAATACATGCAGTGCCACCACCCGGGATCCCAGCTCCCGGGCCAGGGATAAGCCCACCTTCACGGCGCGTTCTGCATACTCAGACCCATCAGTAGGTACCATTATCTTTTTAAACATATTATACATCCCCCATTCTATTTAAGATCTTAAATGACCCTTTTACGGTGGTCTCCCACCACGAAGTCCTTCCCACCCAAGTGCAGGACTGGTTTGGTGTTCTCCACAGCGAGGAGTCCCTCCTGTAGGGAATCATCCCGGGCAGTTACCCGTACCACTTCCCCCACCACCAGCTGGTGATCGCCACATTCCTGGTCGGATACCACTTTACACTCCAACTGGGCCACGCACTCCTTGATACCGGGAGCTCTAACAATCTGTGAATCTTTGCCAGTTAATCCTGCCTTTTCCAGTTCGTTCACACCTTCGGGGAAGCTTTCACTGGTGATCCACAGCTCTTCCAGTATCTCCTCTCCAGGCAGGTTCACCACGAATTCTCCAGTTTCCTGGAGGTTGTGGTAGGTGTGGTGGGTGGGAACCGAGGCCACTGCTAAAAGGGGCGGGTTCACCGATACTGGCATGGTGAAGGAGAATGGGGCAGCGTTTATTTCACCCTTTAAGTTGACGGTGGTGATGATTATGGTGGTGCGAGGGGCCATCACCCGGTAGAATTGTGAAAGATCCAGTTCCATTCTAGACCGCCTCTTTTTCCAGGTACTTGGCATGGCATTTTTCTATGAAATCCTGGCACAGGGCCCGGGTATCGCCCTGGTCCACCAGTAGTCCGTCCTCCATCATAATGGCCCGGGTGGCCAGTTCCTCGATGAAGTCCACGTGGTGGCTGACCATGATGAAGGTGGTGTTGAATTCCTGGTTTATACGTTTCAGACTGTTAGAAACAATCCGCAGAGTGAGGGGGTCCAGATCACCGAAGGGCTCATCTAAAAAGAGTATTTTAGGCTGCGAGGCTAGTACCAGTGCTATGGTGGCCCGTACCTTCTGTCCTCCCGATAGTTCGTAGGATCTACGGTCCAGTATTTCCAGGGGAAGATCCAGTGCCTGGAAGATGGGTTCTGCATATCTTCGCACCTCTTTTTCCGGGAATCCTGGAAATAGTTCATCTAAGATGTCGGGTGAGAGCCCAATATTCTCTAATCGGTATTTGGCCTCGTTTTCGGGCAGGTCGGTGAGCTGGTACAGCACATCCAAGACCTGGTCAGATATTCCCAGCTCCTCGGCTTTTTTCTTGGCGGCGTCCACCACCATCTCATTCTTCACCCCCAGGCGGTGGGCGATCTGATCCCGAATGGTGGCGTAGTGGGTTAGGCTAAATTCCTGGTGCATGAAGCCCAGCTGCCTGCGTACCGTCATCCTTTCTATTCCAGGTTGGTGCATGTCCACCCAATTTCCATCCAGCTTAAATGATACTTTCCCCCCATCGGGCTGGTCCAGTCCCGCCATCATACGCAGGAGCACGGTTTTACCGGCACCGCTGGTTCCAATGAGGCTTAATATTTCACCCTCTTTAACTTCAAAATTAATATCTTCCATGGAGAGAACGTTTCCCCCCTTTAAAAGGTAAAACCTTCGGGCCAGATCATCCACCCTTATCAGGGAAGGACCCACCTCCTGGGTATCTCGACCGGGCTCAGCCTCATCCATACCGGCGAGGAACTTGTTTATAACCTCATCCGGCTTTCCCTCCTCCTTTACCTGACCATTTTCCATAAGTATCAGCTTGTGGGAGAGGTAACGGTGCACCTCAGGCAGGTGAGATACCAGAAGCACGGTGATGCCCAACTCCTGGTTGATATTTTTTATAGCATCCAGTATTTCCTGTTTAGTCCTGGGACAGGACATGGTGGCCGGTTCATCCAGAAGGAGTACTTCCGGCTTTTTAGCCAGTTGTCGGGCCATGATCAGTCTCTGCTTTTCACCACCACTCAGGACCGGGGCGAAGTGCTCGGCCTTGTGACCCAGACCCACCAGGCGCAAAAGTTCCAATGCTTCCTCTTTAAACTCATCGTTGGCATGATCAAAGTCAGTTAAACCCTCATCACCATACTTGGCTCCGTAGAGTTTACGCACCACGTTCTGTACCGTTGATTCCGGCCATAATCCAAAGGAACGTTGCAGGTGGATGGCAGTGGCCTCTCTAAGTTTGCGGGAGTAGTAGGAGGTGGAGTCATGCTTCACTGTGAGATCCCCAATGCTGATCTCTCCCTGATCAAAGCTTTCCACTCCCCGAATTATACGCAGGAGGGTGCTCTTACCCGAGCCACTGGTCCCAATTATACCCATAATTTCGCCCCGGGCCACCTGGAAATTAACATCATTAAGGGCTGGGATTTGCACCCCATCCTCAGTCTGGAAGGTTTTAGATAAATTCTTAACTGTTATCATTTTTTAATCACCTGAAGTATTTCCTCTAAATTTAATTCCTAGTGATAATTTTATTCCTAGTGAATTTGCCACATTCCCCTTAAACGTGGTAAATAGTTGGTCATGGAATTTAGTTGTTGGTGCTGATTTAAAAGATTTTGCGTTACTTTTTTTTAATTTAAATGGACTCTGCATATATTTAGGGCGGATATTATCAATCCCCTGGAAGGCCTGGGAGTACCGTTCCCGTTCCTAACTTCCAGCACCATCCACATTCCATGGTGTCCCAGTCACCACCCAATATAAATAGATAAAATCTAAAATAGTTTTATGGTGAGATAAGATGAGGGGTTCATGGTGAGAATGATGAGGGGCTTACTGGTTGGTCGCATGCAACCCGTGCACCAGGGCCACCTGCAGGTGATTAAAACTATACTGCAGGAAGTGGATGAACTTATAATTGGCATAGGCAGCGCCCAGTTGAGTCACACCGTTAAGGATCCCTTCACCGCCGGGGAGCGGGTTATGATGCTTACCAAGTCCCTGGCAGAAAACAACATCGCTGCATCACGTTACTACATCCTGCCCATCCAGGACATTGCCTGTAACGGTGTCTGGGTGGCCCACCTGGAGATGCTCTCCCCACCATTCAGCAAGGTCTACACTGGCAATCCACTGGTGCAGCGGCTCTTTTTTGAGGCAGGATATGAAGTAGAGGTACCGCCTCTTTTTAACCGAAAAATCTACTCGGGAACCGAAGTAAGACGGAGGATGCTGGCTGATGAGGACTGGCAGTCCCTGTTACCCTCCACCGTGGTGGAGGTTATCCAGGAGACTGGGGGAGTAGCCCGCATTAAACATCTCAACCGCAAGGAGGTGAGTGAAGTTGACCATTAAACTCATAAAACAGGGTGAGGAAGAGATCACCATCAACCAGTTAATAGATGAACTGAAGAAAATCCCCCAGATCGCCGAATGTGGAGCCATATTTGCCTTCGAAGGCCTGGTAAGGGGTGAAGAGAAGGATCTGAGCACCCACACCCTGAACATGACCACCCTAGATTATGATAAATCCCAGATGGAGCTGGAGAAACTGGTGGAAGATGTTAAAGACAAACACCAGGTTAAGGAAGTGGCGGTGATCCACTACCTGGGCAAATTCCAGCCGGGTGATCCCTTATTTTTAGTTGCGGTAGCCGGGGCCCACCGGCAGGAAACCCGCGCCGCCCTCAACGAAGTAATAGAGAGGGTTAAGTATGAATTGGAGTTCCAGAAGGAAGAGGAAACCAACCAGGGTAACCGTATCATAATGTCCGGAGGGTAGATATGAAGTCCATCAGGGACAGTGTCCATGGCGACCTGCAGCTGGAGGAGTTTGAAGTAGCGCTGGTTGATACACCGGAAATACAGAGACTGCGCCGCATAAAACAGCTAGGATTTACCTACCTGGTCTATCCCGGAGCCAACCACACCCGTTTCGAGCACTCCATGGGTACCATGTACCTGGCCGGGAGGCTGGCCCTGAACCTGGATCTGGATCCGGATACCCGGACTCTGTTACGGGTCTGCGCCGCCCTGCACGATGCAGGGCACGGTCCCTTCTCCCATGTCTCGGAGGGGGTTCTGGAAACATCCCACGAGAAGCTTACCTCACGTTTAATCCGGGAATCAACCCTGGGAGACATCCTATCCGAGAGGTATAATCTGAAGGAAGTGGTGGGGATCATCAGTGGCCAGGGACCCCTGGGACAGATAATATCCGGAGACTTGGATGTAGATCGTATGGACTACCTGCTGCGGGACTCCTACTACACCGGGGTGGCTTACGGTATCATCGACGTGGAGCGGCTCCTGAATAACATGTACCTGGACGGGGAGCACCTCACCCTCCACCGTAAGGGGGTGCAGGCCGCCGAGGCCATGCTCCTGGCCCGTTACTTCATGTATCCCAGCGTGTACCAGCACCACACCACCCGTATCGTTAATTCTATGTTCCGGCGCGGTTTAGGTCATCTTTTAAAAGCGGAGGTCATCCATTCGGATGAGATCTACCGTTACGATGATGCGGATATCGTCAGTGCTGCACGGAAAGAGAAGGGCTACGTCCGGGATATTATACGTCGCCTGGATAATCGTCAACTCTTCAAACGGGTTTACTCTCTTAAACTGGATGGTCTGGATGATCCCATGGCGGTTTTCCGTATGGACGAGTCCTTAAACCGCCAGGCCGAACTGGAAATGGCGGAGGATCTGGGAGTGGAGGAGGACTATATCCTAATTGACCTACCGGAATATCCTGCCTTCAACGAGCACACCCCCGTATCGGTATATGGCTCCACTAAAACCCTGGGAGAAGTTTCTAACCTGGTGGTGGCCCTGGAACACGCCCGCTTCAACCATGCCGATCTATCCATTTACATGCCGGAAGAGGAGGCATCCCAGGTGAAGGGATTCCCCTTCCGGGATTATCTGAACCTACCATAATAAAAATAAATCCGTATATGTACCTAAAATACTCTTTTACAAAAACAGATGGTGATATAGTATGATAGTGGTGGCCATTACCGGGGCCAGTGGTGTGATCTACGGGATCAGACTTCTGGAAGCCCTTAAAGAAGCCGGAAAGAGAACTGCTTTACTGGTAACCGAACCAGCCCGGATTATAATCGACTATGAACTGGATATTAGCCCCGATGAATTGAAGAAACTCTGTTACCGTATATATGATTCTAAAGACCTTACCGCTGCTATAAACAGTGGTTCGTGTCGTTTTGAGTCCATGGTGATTGTGCCGGCCACCATGAAGACCGTGTCCGCCATCAGCCAGGGATATGCCAGTAATGCCGTGACCCGGACAGCGGATGTGGCCCTTAAGGAGCACCGACAGCTGGTAATCGTACCCCGGGAAACACCCCTCCGCCAGGTGCACCTGGAGAACATGTTAAAACTGTCCCAGGAGGGTGCTATCATCCTGCCGGCCATGCCTGCCTTTTATCATCAGCCGAAGAGTATGGAGGACCTGGTGGACTTCGTGGTGGGTAAGATCCTGGATGTGTTGCACATCGACCACCACCTGTACCGGCGCTGGAGGGAAGAGGTGCCATGATCCCAGATGAAGATTTCCACAAGGACCCCACTGTTCCTGGACCCAGCAAGGAGGAAGTGCGCTGTCTGGTGATGTGCCAGGCCCGGGTGGAAAAAGACGATGTGGTGCTGGAGGTGGGCTGCGGTACAGGAGGACTCACCGTGGAGCTCTCCCAACGTGCAGCCAAGGTCTACGCCGTGGACAAGAACCCCCAGGCCCTGGAAGTTACCCGGACCAATCTCCAGAAACTGAACCCCTCCGGAAGAGTGGAACTGTTACTGGGAGACGCTCTGGAAGTCATGGAGAACTTACCCGCCTATGACCTGCTGGTGGTGGGTGGTAGCAGCGGTGAACTGGAACAGATAATTAAAAAGGCTTATCAGCAACTGAAACCAAAGGGTAGGATAATTGTCACCGCCATACTACTGGAGACCAAATTATACAGTCTTAAAACCATGGAAGATCTGGATATGGACCCCCAGATTGTGGAGATCTCCGTGGCCCGGGGAAGACCCACTAACCTGGGCACCATGATGCAGGGCCAGAACCCGGTGGCCATCATCCACGGACGGAAAAAATTTTAAATAACGTAGGAAGAATAAATTATGAAAATAGGAAAAAATATGAGTTGGAAATTAAAACTGGGAATAATCCTGGTTTTTATATCCTTTATACTTTACATCATCCTGTACTTCGTATTTCACGAGCTTCATCACCAGTTGTTCCTTCTAGGTATTGACCTGGCCTTCGTACCCCTGGAAGTGCTATTTGTGGTGCTGCTCATAGAAACTGCCATTGGGGAACGAGAGAAGAGGGTCATGCTGGAGAAGATGAACATGGTCATCGGCACCTTTTTCAGTGAGGTGGGCTCCGAACTTTTAACCCGGATGACCAGCTTCGACCCGGACACCGATAAGATACGCAACTCCCTCCTGGTCAATGCCAACTGGTCCAGTGAAGACTACCAGCGGGCTATCAGGGAGATTGAAAAATTCGACTACACCCTTAAGATTAGTGGCGATGATGCGGCTTCTCTGGTGTTTCTGGAAACTACCAAGGAGTTTTTAGTGCAAAACAGGAAGTTCCTTCTGGGACTTCTGGAGAACCCCAACCTCCTGGAACATGAAACCTTTACTGATCTACTGAGAGCCGTCTTTCACCTGACTGAGGAGCTAGAAAGCAGGCACGATTTAACCAATCTAACCAGAGCAGATTATATGCACCTGGTTGGGGATATGGTGCGAGTTTATAGCATTTTAATTTATGAGTGGCTGCGTTATATGGAATATTTGATGGTGAATTATCCTTATCTCTTCTCCCTGGCTGTGCGGAAGAATCCCTTCGACCCGGAGGCCAGTGTGGAGATCAGGGAGTGAACTTGAGTATGGACTTTTTTCTGGGAACCATCCCAGAATTCCTTTTTTGTGAACAGGGGCTCATATTTCGTAACCTTTTTAAAGGGTGGGAATGATATATTCTAAAAACTAAACGTGGTTGATGTAATGGAGAGCTTGACTCCTGAGCAATATCGACAGATGGTAAAAAAGGTAATAGATTTTAAACGTTTGAATGGTAAACTCCCTGAGTCTACGGTCATCGACGGTTGTCGTATAACCAAAAAAGACTACATCGACATGATCGAAAGGGTGAACAAGTTTTACCTGGAGATGGGAAGAAACCCTGGTTCGGTACAAATCGGATCTGAAGACCACCCCTACCACGATACAGGAAAACTCTTAATTCACTAAAAATGTCTTAAGTCATGGGATAAAGCCCTGAAACTGTTCTCTTAATAAAATTAGACTTATTTTGCTTTAACTTGGGTAATCTTCGTTTGATGATTACTTTGGTAATCTTCATTTGATGTTGGCGATTTACTGCGGATAATGTGTCCCAAAATAAAATCAATCAGGTATAAACAGAAATCCTACATTATTAATTTCTTTTTTCCAAATCCTCCACATCCTGGGGGAGGTTCAGATTAAAAAAGGTGTCCCCCCGGGGATCCAGGGACTCCGCCTCCAGGTATAAAACCTCAAGATGTTGAAAGAGAGATTTAACATCCCGCACTCCCTGTTTTAAGAGTAGTTCTATAACCGGAACGGTCCTTCTCTTACTATAAACGGCATGTAATGGTTCTGATTGGCCGTTGGCCCAGCGGGGTACCAGGGCATCGTAACCTTCCAGGGGGTACTCCAGCATGTGCTTCACAAAGGGAGGACTAATGCGGGGCGAGTCACAGGGGATGGTGAGGGCTTTTTCTGATTCTAAAGCGGATAGTCCAGTTAAAAGTCCAACCAGAGGGCCCTGGTCCCTTTCACGATCGAAGGAAACCTTCACTTTCCCCTTAAATGAGCTTAAAATTTCCTGGTAAGATCCAAACTGTTCTTCATCCCGGAGTACCAGGATGATCTCATCCAGGGGGGGCAGGGATTGCAGGATGTGGAGTAGAAGAGGTCTACCCTCAAAAAGTAGTAGGCCCTTATCCCTTCCCATTCGCCTTCCCCGGCCTCCGCAGAGGATTATGCAGGACTTCATAGCAGCTACATCAGGCGGGTGGTGGGGTAGTTGGGGCTTTCGTTGGTGATGAACATGTCGTGGGGGTGGCTCTCGGTTATTCCACTGGAAGTGATACGCAACATGGTGGTGTCCCTCTGCATGGCCTGAATGTCCTTGGCTCCGCAGTAACCCATGGAGGCCTTTAATCCGCCGATGAGTTGGTAGAGAACTTCACTGGCATGACCCTTGTAGGGAGTTACTCCCTCCACTCCCTCCGGTACCAGCTTGGCGTGTTTCATGGGTCCCTTCACATCCTGGAAGTAACGGTCGGTTCCGGCGCCGATACCACCAGTCATGGCCCCTAAACTGCCCATACCCCGGTACTGTTTGAATTTGCGGCCATTCATAATGACCACTTCACCGGGTGCCTCTTCGGTTCCAGCCAGGAGGTTGCCCAGCATAACACAGTCCGCACCTACAGCGATGGCCTTGGCCATATCCCCGGAGTAACGCAGACCTCCGTCTCCGATGATGGGAACATCATGGTCCTGGGCTGCGTCGGCGGCTTCACTGATGGCGGTAAGCTGGGGCACACCCACTCCCGCGATGATACGGGTGGTGCAGATGGAACCTCCACCGATACCCACTTTCAGGCCGTCCACTTCCTGGGCCAGCAGGTCCTCGGCGGCTTTAAAGGTGGCAATGTTCCCCACGATCAGGTCTGCCTGGATGTTGTCCTTCATTTCACCAGCGAACTGCACCACGTTAAGGTTGTGGGCGTGGGCACAGTCCACGGCTATGATATCGGCTCCAGCATCGTCCAGGGCCATGGCCCGTTCCAGGTCATATGGTCCGGTAGCCGCTGCTACCAGGAATCGTCCCTTCTTATCACGGGAGGCGTTAGGATATTTTTTACGCTCAATGATGTCTCGGATGGTAACGATACCCACAATCTGCTCCTGGTCCACCACCGGGAGGCGTTCTACCTTGTTCTCGTAGGCGATGTCCAGGGCTTCCTCGGGGGTGGTGGATTCGCTGATAGTCACCACCTCCTCGGTCATCACCTCCCGGACCTGCATCTGTTCCAGGGAGTTTAACAGGGGAGTTATGTCTCGTCGGCTGATGATGCCCACCACGGTGCCGTTATCCACCACTGGCAGTCCACTGACATCCTCTTCGTCCATGATCTGCAGGCTTTCCTTTACCGAGGCCTCGGGGTCAATGGTGATCACGTCCCGGATGGTCAGATCCGAGGAACGTTTGACCTTCTTAACCTCTTCCACCTGCTCCTTGATGGTCATATTCCGGTGGATAACTCCCATACCACCCTCCTGGGCCAGGGTGATGGCCATCTCAGCCTCAGTAACGGTGTCCATGGCGGAGCTTATGATGGGAATGTTAAGCTCATGGTTCCGGGAGACCCTGCTGCTGGTAAGCACGTCTTTAGGTTCCACTGCCGAGGCAGCAGGTACCAGCAAAAAGTCGTCAAATGTAAAGCCTTCCGGAGCATTTTTCAGTTTCTTGGAGAACATAACATAACACCTCATACACTCTAACACATAAATGAACAAATTACAGGGAATGCAGAACTGGAGTAGGGAAGTTTTATGGCCCCAATGACCATCCCTTCCCCATTACGGATATGAACCAGATCAGAATTCACTGACCAGGCTTTTGAGCCGGGACACAGCACGGTGGTGTATGGATCCCTGGTTGCGGTCCCCTCCAGTGCAGGCCGCACCGCGGATACCCACCACGTCACATCCCAGGTCGTGGAGTATTTTAAGCTGATCCTCTTGTACGGAACCGGCCAGGGCTGATTTCAATCCATAATCATGGATCTGGTCGGTGAAGGTGGTGATCTTTTCCGGGTCCATGAAGTCAAAGAGGGTTTTACCATCCTTTACTGCGGTGTCCACCATGGCCAAGTCAGCACCGGCATCGGCGGCTACACTGGGGATTTCCATGGGATCCACGGCTCCTACCCGGTGGGCGTCAGCGTAACCAGAGGCCACCACCAGAGCATCCTCCCGCAGGTCCTTTACGGCTTGGACCACTCCATCCATTACTTCGCGGGCCTCATCATAGTTACGGGTGCCATAAAGACCCACCTTTATGTAGTCGGCTCCGGATACCACTGCGCCGGTTGCTGCCAGGGCTACGGTGCCGGGTTTGTAGGGTACATCCCCCAGGGTGGCGCTTACCTTCATGTCTTTAGGGGTGATCTCCCGTATGCTACGGATAACCCAGGGGAAGTTGGCTCCCAGTGACCCCTCTTTGGGGTTTTTAACATCAATTATATCGGCTCCACCATCAATGGCTTCTCGAGCCTCTTGGGTATTAATGGGACTGATTAAGAGAAGCAAATCTAATTCCTCCAATTGTAAACAAGGTTAAAATTTACCAGATACTGTAGATACTAAACTAAATAATCTTACCCTAATATTGGAGAACTGGCATATAAAGATGTTCCTCAACCATCCACCATCCCCCCACATTATAAGGGCAGTGTCCGTAGGTGGATATTTAATTCACCAAATAAACCTAGTTTCAGTAAAAATCATCCAGACTGCGCTGCTTTCGGCCCAGCCGGTCCGAGTATATCTCCAAGGCCCTTTGCAGTTTTCGCTCCCCATCTTTTATCTCCCGCCAGTTACTGCTTTTTAAGGCTTTACTAACTCCCTGCTGGGTCATGTTCAGGTTCTCTGCGGCCAGGCTCTGTTTACCGGTCTTCACATATTCACTTATGATCCGTCTTTTCTTGGCAGATAATCCCTGCTTGAGGAGCTGGACCGAGTTCACCAGGCCAGAGATGGCCAGATCTGTTTCTTTGCGATCCACCGACATCTCAAAGAGGAGTCCGTCCTGTTCCAGATGGGCCATCATCTGTTTGGCCTTCTCCCGGGCCGGTCCCTCTAGTTGGTTGATATCATTCTCGGAGGTCTCTTCCAGGAAGCCGTGCACCAGGACGAAACGCATGGACTGGGGATAGAGGCCCTTCAGGACTATGTCCAGAATATCATAAACCCGGGATAGATTCAGAAGAACAGCTCCCACCCCTCTGGGATGAGTTAGGGGTGAGAGAGGAGTGTGCAGGTGTTTACTGTACCGGGAGTTCACCACCCGGCAAATTACTTCCAAACGGGACTGGTAATCATCAACCATCCCCCCGGATGCAGTTTCACCCCACAACAGGTAGAGCTTTTGTTTCATCAAACAATATTTACCACTACTGATATACAACGTTATTGGTTGTAAAATATAATACAACCATATTAGTTGTTAACTTTTTACAACAGTATCAGTTGTTTTTAGGCCATATTATGCAAAATTATATTCATAAAAACAGCTTGGCAAAATAGCTTAGATGATCATGCCAGTTAAGACCATGGCGGTGGTGAAGTAGATGGCCAGGGTGGTGATGTCACTGACTATGGTGGCTAGTGGGCCGGTGGCCACTGCCGGGTCGTATTTCAGCTTCTTGAAAAGGAGGGGAGCCACCGTAGCAATGATCACCGCGGCAATTACACTCAGAAACATGGAAAAACCCACAATTATGCTCAAAACTGGTTGGGTCCATCCTAAAAGCGAGGCAACTGCAGCCAGAGCCCCAGATACCAACCCTATCACCGCTGCCACTTGCAATTCCCTTAAGAAGTAGGTCTTCATAGACATTTTAGGCTCCAGGGCCATGCTGCGAATGATAAGGGCCTCGGACTGGGTTCCTGCCGCATCACTCATGTACACCATCACCGGTATGAAGAAGGCCAGGACGATGTACTCTGATAGTAGTTTTTCATAGTTACCAATAAGACCCGCGGCCATGGTCCCCCCTATAACTCCCACCACCAGCCAGGGGAGTCGGGAGCGGATCATCACCTTGGTGCTGGACTTGATGGTGGTGTACTCCTCTCCCACCTTGTGGAATATACCCCCAAAGTTAAACACGTCACTCTGCACCTCGTGGTTGAAGATGCGCAGTATCTGATCGTAGGGAACCACTCCCAGGAAAAGACCCGCCTCATCCACCACTGGCACTGACTTTATGCCATGGGAAAGGGCCAGGTATACTAACCGTTCCTGATGGGTGGAGGGGGAGGCCACCACCAGATCCTGCTTCATAACTTCTCCAGCAGTCACTTCACTATCCATGCAGCTCAAAACCTCCTTAATGGATAGCACTCCATCTAGATGTCCCTGTTGATTTATGACGTATATGTAGTCAATGTTTCCCAGTTGACAGGCCTGGGTGGATAAGAGTTGTTTAATACTTCCCAGGTCATCCTGGGGAAGTGCCCGGGGCACGGTGCTGATCATACTGTCCTGGGCCGTCCTGGAATCTAGGTAATCTTCGTCCATAACAGCAATTATAACCACCATTCCTATTAATTATTTCCAGGAACTCCTTACCAGAAATAAAGTTTGGTGCATACACTCTGGCATATCATCGGCGGGATTTGAAGTTGAGGACCATATCCTCCCTGTAATTCCGGCTGGTTTTTATTCGGTCTAACCGGGATGGATTAATAATGATGCTAAGGGGTTATTTGGAGGTTTTATAAAAAAGTTAATAAATAATAGCAGATATAGTAACATTAATCCTTAGATTCTGGTACTTTAGTCGTGGTTTAATGGAAAAAATAAGGATAATGATGCTGGAAGATGTTCCCTTCGATGCTGAACTGGCAGAGAGGGAACTTGAGCGTGAAAATATTCCCTTCTCCTCTTTAAGGGTGGAAACTGAGGCAGAATTCCGGAGGGGGATCCATGAATTTGAACCGCACCTCATCCTGGCCGACCATTCCCTGCCCTCCTTCGATGGTAAGTCCGCCCTGAAGATCGCCCGACAGGAGATCCCCCAGGTTCCCTTCATCTTTTTAAGCGGTAAAATTGGGGGAGAATTCGTAACCGAAGTCTTAAGGGAAGGTGCTAAAGATTATGTTTTCAAAAACAACATCTCCAAGTTACCCTATACCATCAAAAGGGCATTAGATGAAGTTGAAGAAACCCGGGACCTGGAAAGGGCCGCCAGATCCCTGGAAAAGAGAGAAGCTCAGCTACGTCTAATAACCGAGAACATACAGGACATGGTGATGCAGGTCGATGGCCAGGACCAGATCCAGTACCTTAGCAGCTCCATCTTTAAAATTCTGGGATACCATTACCAGGACTTCCTGGAACAGCCAGTGAGCAAGTTCTTCCAACTGGTGCACCCCCAGGATACAGATCACATGACCCTGGCCCTGGAAGGTGTTAAATCATCCTCCGCCAGTGCCCGGGAAGAATTCCGGTGCCAAACTGTGACCGATGATTACCATTGGCTGGAATCCATCATCAACCCATTTCTAGATGAAAACCAGAATGAAAATGGTTTTTTACTGGTTATGCGTGACATTGACAGTCGGAAAAAGGTGGAATTCCAGTTGGCCCGGCACCGGGAAAACCTGGAGAACATGGTGGAGGAGAGAACCCGGGAGCTGGGTGAAATCAATCGGCAACTATCCCAGGAAATCGAGGTACGGAAGAAGATCTACCGAAGTCTTTTGAACAACGAAAAAAGATTGGAGAGCATAATCAACGGCTCCCCCATACCCACCTTCGTTATCGGCACTGATCATGAGGTGGTTTACTGGAACCAGGCCCTGGAGAAATTCACCGGCATAAAGAAGAAGGATGTGCTGGGCACCACCAATCACTGGCACGTGTTCTACCCGGAACAGAGGCCCTGTATGGCAGATCTGTTACTGGAAGATGACCGGAAGGGGATCTTCAAGTGGTACTCCACCAAACACATGCGCACCAAACTGGTGGACAACGTGTACAGTGCCACCGGATTCTTCCCCAAACTCAAGGATGGTAGATGGCTGTACATGACGGCCTTTCCTCTCCTGGACTCTGAGGGAAAAGTAATAGGTGCGGTGGAAACTATGGAGGATATAACCCGGGAAGTGGAGTACAAGGAGGAACTTGAAAACTCCCTGGAGGAGAAGGAGATACTCTTAAGAGAAATACACCACCGGGTTAGGAACAACCTGCAGATCATCTCCAGCCTAATCAGTCTGCAGTCCAACCGTTCCGATGATGAAGAAACCCTCCACTTGTTCCGGAAAACCAGAAACCGCATCCAATCCATGGCCCTGGTCCATGAGAAACTCTACCAATCCCGGGACTTCACCCGCATAAACCTGGCGGAGTACATTCAGGACCTGGTGGTGAATGTGTTAAGGTCCTACGAAGACTCCAGGGAGAGGATCACCCTGGAGATGGACTGTGAACCGGTGTGGATAAATATTAACACCGCCATACCCTGCGCCCTCATCATCAACGAGCTGGTTACCAACAGTGTTAAACACGCCTTCCCCCATGATAAAACCGGGAAGATAATCATCCGGCTGCAAGAAAGGGATGGCCAGATTATCATCACCTGCACCGACACCGGGGTGGGTTTACCCCAGGATATTAACCTCCGGGATACATCCACCCTGGGCTTGAAGCTGGTCCAGGCCCTCACTGAACAGTTAAAGGGTAAAATTAAAATTTTAACCACGGAAGGCACTTCCTTTGAGATCTACATAAACTCCGGTGGCATGGACCCCCTGGTTAACTGATTTTAAGGTTCAATATCCCGGAGATGAATTTCTGGACATTCTTTTCTAACTTAAGAAAGTATAATATATCATAGTCTACAAATTCTGTCATGGTGAAATCTATGCAAAACACTCTAGAAAACTTAAGCAAGGCTTTTATTGGAGAAAGTCAGGCCCGAAATCGTTACACTTTATATGCCAAGGCTGCAAAAAAGGAAGGCTTCCACAAGGTAGCTGATATCTTCCTGGAGACTGCTGAACAGGAAAGACAACACGCTAAATGGCTGTTTAAAATGATCCAGGACATCAAAGAGAAGATGGGTGAAGATCCCGATGCTATCCACGTGGAAGCAGAGGCCCCCCTAACCCTGGGAGACACCGCCACCAACATCAAAGCCGCCATTGCCGGGGAACACTACGAAACTGCTGAGATGTACCCTGAATTTGCTCTGGCCGCTAAAGAGGATGGATTAGATGATGTGGCTACCCGTTTGAATGCCATTGGTCATGCGGAAAGCCATCACGAAGAAAGATACCTGGCCCTCCTGGAGCAGGTGGAAAAGGACACCTTCCAGAAGAAGGAGGAAGTAGTGGAGTGGGCCTGCCCCAAATGTGGTTACACCAGTAAGGGTAAAGAGGCACCACTAGAATGCCCCGCCTGTGACCATCCCCAGGAATACTTCTACATACGCTGCGAACAGTTCTAGGGGAAGATACCGTGGCTGAGAATGGCGAAGTGTACCGCTGTCAGGTTTGTGACAATGTCATCGAAATCCTCCAGGGAGGGGAAGGAGAACTGGTCTGCTGCCAGGTCCCCATGACCCTGCTGGTGGAGAGGAATGAGGACACTGGCCAGGAAAAACACGTGCCCGTCCTGGAGAAAACTGACAGTGGCTTACTGGTGAAGGTGGGTGAAATAGCCCATCCCATGGAAGAGGAGCACTGCATCGACTGGATCGAAGTAAAGGCCGATGGCAAGATCTACCGACAGGCCCTTAAAGCCGGAGACCAGCCCCAGGCCCAGTTCGACCTGGATCCGGATAAAGTCAGCCAGATCAGTGTGCGAAGCTACTGCAGTATCCATGGTCTGTGGAGATCCTAAAAATCTCCACCATTTTTCTATTTTTATAAGAATCCAGTGACTACTTCAAACATTTATAAACCCTTAGGGTGAGATATCTACCATAACCCTAGTAAATCTAACAAACCAAGCGTGGATGATGAACATGCGTAAATGGACCCTGATTCTGGCACTACTGATCCTGGTTATATTTTCCAGTGGCTGTATAAACTCGGATGTATCCCGTATGGACCAGTTGGCCTCCACCATCAACGACCATCTGAAGGAGGGTGACTCCTACTACAACCAGGCCGTGGCCAGTACCAACAAGCTCCAGTATGAACAAGCCCTTACCCAGGGTAACAACGCCTTCAGCGAATTCGATCTGGGCCGATCATCCACCCAGGAAGCTTTGATCTACGCCCGGAACAGTGAAAAGCAGGTTTACATTGACTACTTCCAGCTCACCCTGCAGGAACTGGACCTGCGGCTGAATGCCACCAGCGAGTTGAAGATGGCCATACCCTACCTGCAGGGTAATGAAACCACCAATGCCAACCAGCACCTGGACCTGGCCAATGACTACATGAAACAGTCGGTGGCCCTGGCCACCCAGAAGGACCAGCTGGTGCAGCAGAATGTGGCCCTGTTCAAATAATTATTATATTTTAATTTACTGATTTTTTTGAGGATTAACATGAAGAAGACTTGTTTAGAGTGTAAAGGTAAAGGATACCTGGTTACCAGTTACCAGATCTGCGAAGCCTGCCATGGAACCGGAGTAGGAGACCAGGTAGACCTGCAGGATCATGTGAAGGGACTGTCCAAGGGCGCCCGGGAAAGGTACCAGCTGGATGTGGATGAAGAGGTGCCCTGCTCGGTGTGTAAGGGCAAGGGTGAGGTGGAAGTAACCCAAACCTGTCCGGCCTGTGATGGGCAGGGAGAGCTTAACTACTGCCAGAAGTGTGGGAAAGAGATAGAGAAGGGTGACTACTGTGGGGACTGCCAGAGTAAAGAGGTGGTCTATCAGCTGCACCCCGCCAGTGATATTGGCGACCTGGAGGTGGGGGCCGTCTACAAGGGTAAAGTTACCAAGGTGGTGGACTTTGGAGTGTTCGTGACCTTCACCAAGAAGGTCTATGGACTGATGCGCATGCGGGCCTCCTCCTACCAGGTAGGGGATGAGGTCTTCGCCCGGGTGACGGAGATCAAAACCCACCGGGGTGAGGTGGACCTGGAACCGGCCCGTATTAACGGGGCTTATCACCTGGTAAAGCTTAAAAAGGAGTTACTCCGCACCCCCATTGGTAAGGTCACCCCCCAGGACCGGGGTAAGGATGTGCGCCTGGTGGGGGAGGTGATCCAGATCCAGCAGACCACGGGACCCACCATCTTCACCATCTCCGATGAGACCGGCATCACCTGGGCGGCGGCCTTTGACCAGCCCGGGGAGCGGGTTTATCCCCATGTCCAGACCGGTCACATGGTGGAGGTCCTGGGAGAAGTATCCCTCCATGGGGGTAAGATACAGGTAGAAACTGAGTACCTGGAAAGGTTAACCGGACCAGAGGCCACCGAGGCCCGGAAGGTCATTGATGAGGTCCTGGATAAAAGGGCCGTTCCGGAGAGCACCAGTCTCCTGCAGGAGAGTCCCACCCTGGAGAAGCTACGACCACTCCTGGCCCGGGCGGCCCAGTCCATACGCCGAGCCATCCTGGACGGGCGGAGCATCCTGGTACGTCACCACGCCGATGCCGATGGTATCTGCGCTGGGGTGGCGGTGGAGAAGGCAGTTATACCACTCATCAAGGATATTAACCCGGCCAACGATTCAGAGTGGCACTACTTCCGCCGCTCCCCCAGCAAGGCCCCCTTCTATGAACTAGAGGATGTGGTGAAGGATCTGAGCTTCGCCCTGGAGGACCAGGAACGCCACGGACAGAAACTGCCCCTGGTGGTGCTCCTGGACAATGGCTCCACCGAGGAGGATATCCTGGCTTTGATGAAGGTCAAGGTCTACGATATGGAGATCGTGGTGGTGGACCATCACTACCCCGGTGTGGTGGAGGATGGCCGGGTGGCGGTGGATGACTACGTGGACGTCCACGTGAACCCCTACCTGGTGGGGGGTGACAGTCAGATCACCGCCGGGGCCCTGGCTGTGGAGCTGGCCGGGATGATCAACCCCGAGGTCACCGACCGCATCCGACACCTGCCCGGCATCGCCGCAGTGGGGGACCACGCCCGCTCCCCGGAGGCAGAGCGTTACATAGAAATCGCCGCGGAGAAGGGCTATGACTGGGATGATCTGGAAAAAATTGCTACTACTGTGGATTTTGAGGCCTTCTATCTGCGCTTCATGAATGGCCGGGGTATCATGGACACCATCCTGGGCCTGGGAAACCGGGATAAACACACCAAACTGGTGGATGCCCTGTACAAGGAGTCCCAGCGCCGGGTCCAGTGGCAGCTGGCGGCGGCCATGCCCAACCTCAAAACCCAGAACCTGCCCAACGGCATCATCTTCAACGTCCTGGACGTGGAGAAGTACGCCCACAAGTTCACCTACCCCGCTCCGGGCAAGACCTGTGGCTACGTCCATGACCAGATGGTCCAAAAACACGGCGAGGAAACACCTATTTTAACTTTAGCTTATGGACCGGACTTTGGGGTGATCAGGGCCACGGATGCGGTGAATGAGAAGTTCGGCTTCAATTTAAATACCATTATTTTAAAATTAGCAGAGGAGATACCCGAGGCCGGTATCGATGGCGGGGGGCATGAGTGCGCCGGGTCCCTGAAATTCGTGGAGGGACTCTCCAAGAAGGTGCTCTCCGGGTTTGCCGGGAAAGTGGCGGGGATGAAGTAGTCCCCTCTTATTTTCTAAAAATTAGTGACTTTAAATATCTAGTTTAAGATCCCGATCCATCAACTCCTCCAGGGCCTCCCAGAACCCTAGAAAATTATCGGGGTAGTCATTCTCCCCGGAGGATTCTACTTCCAGGTCACTGTAGACTATTTTCACCCTCCAGCGGGTGCCATCCAGGCAACACAAGTCATAATGAAGATTCCAGTCCCACACTCCCAGTTCATCCAGTTCCTGCCAGAAACGGTTCCATTCTTCTTCAGCAGGTGATATTTCTTCCTGGTTGTCTTCTGAGCTATCAGGAGAATAATATAGTACATCATCTCTCAAGTGGATAGTAAAGCTCTCCTCCGGGTAGAGGAAGGGCCCGTATTCCACCTGGAACTCTTGGGGTAGAAAATCAGTTTTCATTTTCAATAAAAAAAAGGAATCTAAAAAAATAAATAGTTTTAGGTGTGACCGTCTCCACCACAACCGGGGCAGGTGATCTTACCATCCCCTCCACAGGTAGGACATTTGGACTGGGATCCGCCGGTTCCTCCACAGGCCGGGCAGGTTGCCTCATGGCAGGCCAGGACCTTAAGCATCTGCATCACGTTGGGCTGCTCCTGGCAGTTCTCATCGTAATAGACCTGTCCATCACCACCACACTTGGCACAGTTTCCGCACAGTAGTCCGTCACCGCCACACTTACCACACTTCAGGTAGCCCTTACCCCCACACTTGGCACACACCTGTTCCTGGGCATTTACGGTGTTTTTTTCCTCTTGCTGTACATTTTCCTGGGCTACCGGAGCAGAACTCTGGGTCGGTGGGCTGGTCTTCTCAGCCGGGGAAAAAAATCCAAAAGCACTAACTCCTCCAATTAAAACAAGCAACACTGCTAATCCTACTAAAACCTTGGTATTCATATACCATCACCGTCATAATTTATTATCGTAAGTAGTATTTAATATTAATGTCAATATTGTTGGTGATGATGAATATGGAATTTGGATCCTGGAAACTTGGCGAAGACTTCCAACCAGCCCCTCAGTTTAGAACCCTGTACTTCATCTACCTGGCCCTGCTGGTGATAGTAGGAATTCTAATAGGGATCTTACCGGCCTACCTTTTTGGACCTCCGATTTTGAGCCTTATCTTCGTGATATCCTTCCTGGCTGTGGTCTTTTTCACGGTGTACTGGATCCCCAAGTACTACGGGACCATACGCTACAAACTGGACCAGGAGGAGGTGGAATGGCACCGGGGAGTGTGGTTTAAAAACACAGGGATCGTGCCCTACAACCGTATCACCAACGTGGACATCAGCCAGGGACCCATATCTCGCTTCCTGGGCATCGGGACGGTGAAGATCCAGACTGCTGGTTACTCCAATCCCAACCAGGCCTGGGGCAACCCCTCCGAGATAACTATCCAGGGAGTGGTGGAGTTTGAAAGTCTGAGGAACATCCTCATCGGCTTTGTACGGGGCAGGAAGCCCCTGGCGGTGCAAACCTTCCCAGAGGAGCCAGGGGATGGTAACCAGATCCTGGAGGAACTGGTGGAGATCAAGGAACTTTTAAGGGAGATAACCAAAAAATAGTATGCATATCTAGAGGGATTCACTAAAAATTGTCCCATAATAATTTATTTTAAAAATAGATAGCAAGGGTTGCTATTATCCTTAAGGGATGGTAGGAGTGCTGATTGTGAATAACCTTCACTCCCACAAAAACCACATTGGTTTAGGTATTCCTTCCCAATTTACCCATTCATCCCCCCACTCCTCTTAGTGAGTGCTAACATATAAATTTTTTTGGGGAGTAAATTGATAAAATCCATGAATATGGATAGGCGCCATGAATGTGACATCCCCCTACAATAGCAGAGAAAAAGTCTTTAGAAGAAGAAAAAAAGGCAGTAAGGATGTTTCAGTGAAAAGAAAGCGTTAAATTGTCTATGAATCCTTCCAGAGCATGGGAATTGATGCCGGAATTTCGATAGATTTCCAGGTTAATCATGTAGGTAAATGCAAAAATGGAAAGGGTGAAACTTCCATAATCAATCTCCTGTCCGGGGAGATTTTTTTCAACGTACCGGGTGAATAAGTCTATACACTCTTTCATAGCCTCCCCTCGTATCCCTCCATCCAAGTTCAGGGATATAGTTAGGAATTGGAAATTGTTTCGGACCACCTGGTCCAGGCTCTTCACCAGGTACTCCACCAGACTGCGGTGATCAGCAAAATCCTTCTCGATAAAAATCTCCAAGAATTCCTTTTTCAAATTCTCAGCACCCTGACTTAAAACCAGTTCCAGAAGGTTTTCTTTGGATTTGAATTTGCGAAAAAGAGTAAATTCACTGAATCCTGATTCTTCGGCAATGACCTTAGTGGTGGCACCCTTATATCCTTTTTCAGCAAAAACCTTCAAGGCGGCGTCTAAAATTTTTTGCTCAGTATGGGGCATACCCGACCCTCCACTTCAACTGGAAGGTAACAACCAAATCCTTAATTAGTCCGGTAAGATTTATAAAAGATAATCTAGGAAGTGGGCTAATTTTGGGCTATCACCACTATTATTATCTAAGTACTGCCATAAGCCATTTAGGTTTCTAAAAAAAGGTGAACCCAGATCCCTATTTCTACTCCTGATCCGGTTCCTGCAACAGTTCCTGGTAGTATAGGCAGATATCTGCCAGGGGACATACTTCATGGAGGGGATTTACCGGTCGGCAGATGGTCTGGCCGAACTGGACCATGAGGTCGTTTAGTTCGATCCAGTACTTTCTGGGGACAATTTTTTCCAGTTCTAATTCGGTTTGTTCCGGATTCTTGGTGGAGACCAGTCCCAGTCGGTTGCTGATGCGGTGCACGTGCACATCCACTGGTATGGCCGGTTTTTCGAAGGCATAGACCAGGACGCAGTTGGCGGTTTTACGACCCACACCCGGTAAAAGTAACAGTTCCTTCATCTTCTCCGGCACCACACCCCCGAACTCATCCAGGAGCATCTGGGAGACCTCGATGATCCGCCGGGCCTTGACACGGTAGAAGCCAGCCGGCCGGATGAGAGGTTCCAGTTCCTCCGGGGTGGCGGAGGCCACATCCTCCAGGGTAGGATACTCCGCAAAAAGCTGGGCCGTGGCCCGGTCGGTGTTCTCATCCCGGGTCCTCTGGGAGAGTATGGTGCGGATCAGGACCCGGTAGGGGTCCCTGTTTTCGAAAACTCGCAGCTGGTACTGTTCCCGGAGGCCAGAGATGACCTGATCAATGATTTCGATATTCAGCTCCCCTGCTGTACCATATCCAGAAGAAGATTCAAGCCTTCCTGGACGCCCTTGCCCTCATGGGCGGTGGTGGGCACGACGTGGGGGTCCAATCCATTCAAGTCCAGGTGGGATGAGTTAAGGTCCTGTTTGTTGGCGAAGACCACGTAGGGCACCTGGCCCTGGTGGAGGGTTTCCATGATCTCCAGATCCAGGGCGGTGACTCCCTGGCTATTATCCACCACCACGATGGCCCCGTCCATCCCCCGAGATAGAACTTCCCGCATGAAACGGAAGCGTTCCTGTCCTGGAGAGGCGAATACGTGCACCTTCTTACCATTTATCTGGGTGTTCCCATAATCCAGGGATATGGTGGTGCCGTTGTACTCCACCTTGGCCTTGTTATGGCAGATGTTCTCCAGGGTGGTGGTCTTTCCTGAGTTGTAAGATCCCAGGATCAATATTTTGGTTTCCTTCTCACGTAACTTGGAGTGGTTATTACCGGTCATGGTTCCCGCCTGCACCTTAAGAATTATTAATTTAAGCAGTGTATGTTATGACTTTGTGGTTAACAACTATATAAGCCCTTGGTTATGACAACACCCCATACTGCTTGGTTATGCTGTCGCCGGAGACCTCCTCGTAGAAGGTTACAATACAAGCTAACCTGAACATCTCACATTCATATAATGTCAAAGTATGTTAGCCATCACTAATCATGGAAAAGTAGAGTTCATGGAGAAACCGGTAACGAGTAAAAAAAAAATGGAAGCTAAGACCTAGGAGTAAAAAAAAACAAGAAACCCAATTGAGTAAGAAACCCAATTGAGGCTCTTTAATTGAAAAAATGGAGAAAAATACGTTTTTAATTCATCTTTTTAGTCAGGTAACGTTAACTCACAGGAGGTCATCACTTTCTTTATGTGGCAATATCTAGGCGCGCATTGGCGGGTGAGGTCATGCCACTGGTAGTGCTGGCAGTTACTCTGATCGCACTTCCCCCCATTTTGACAGATAACTTTTCCATTGTTAGACATTGCACCGTTATCCTACCCTTTAATTAGGACTAATAAGCTACATCCACCCTATTTAACCGCTTCGATGTGGCAACCCAACTTCTCCATCACTCCCCGGTATCGGGGGAAGGATATGTGGTGGACTTCTGCATTTTGCACCCGAAGCTTACCTACTTTAAGTCCCACCAGGGACAGGGCCATGGCCAGACGGTGATCACCATGACTATCCACCACCATCCCGGAGAACTCTTCCGGGATTTTTCCCCCTAAAATTAATCCGTCACGTTCTTCCTGTACCTGGAAGCCTAATTTCGTGAGTTCCTGGGCGGTGGTGCTGATCCGGTCGGTTTCCTTGTAGCGGGCGTGCTCCACCCCGGTTATGGTGGTGGTACCATCTGCCAGGGCCCCTAGAACGGCCACGGTGGGCACCAGGTCCGGTGCGTCTTCCAGGTTAACCTCCACCCCCTGGATCTGGCCGTCACTTTCCAGTTTCACCTCATACTCCCCTCGCTGGACCTGGACTCCCATCTTTTCCACGATGTCCAGGATGATCTTATCCCCCTGATGGGAGTCCCGGAACAGGTTGCGGATGGTGACCTCCGACTCCAGGATCGCCGCAGCGGCGATGAGGTAGGATGCTGAGGAGTAATCCCCCTCCACGGTGTAGTTCTGGGACTGGTAGGTCTGCGGGTCCACCCGGAACCGTTTTTCATCTGGTTGGTAGTCCACCTGCACCCCGAAGTGGGCCATGATATCTAGGGTCATCTCCACGTAGGGCTGGCTCTTGAAATCACCAGTAACCTCCAGTTCCACCCCTTCCTGGGCGTAGGGAGCTGATAGAAGGATGGAGGAGATGTACTGGGAGCTCACATCCCCGGGTATGCTGGCTGAGCCGCCCTGGAAGCCTTCTCGGATGATGATGGGGGCCAGGCCATTGTCCCGGGTGGACCAGGCCCTCACTCCCAGTTTATCCAGGGCCGCCAAGAGGGGTTGCATGGGCCTGGTTCTGAGGGAGTCATCCCCGGTGAGGACCGTGCTTCCCGGGGCCAGGCTGGCCAGGGTGGTGGCCAGGCGGAGGGTGGTGCCGGAGTTTTTAAGATCCAACACGTCCTCCGGGGTTTGAAGCTTTCCAGCGGTGCCCTGCACCAGGCACACTTCATCACTCACCTGGAACTGGCTGCCGAAGGCCTGGCAGGCCACCAGGGAGGCTAGGGTATCCTCGGAGTACAGTGGACTTCTGATGGTGGACTCTCCCCTGGCCAGGGCCGCCAGGAAGAAGGCCCGGTGGGTGTAGCTTTTAGAAGGCGGTGCCTGCACCACCCCTCTGATCTTTTCGGTTTTCTCTACCAGAAACTCCATACCATCACCAATATCACGAATAGGCTTGTATCTCTTTCACTTACCATCTTAGACCTGTATCTCCACCACCAGGTCCAGCTCCTCCACCTGGATGATGTCGACCTTCTCCCCCGTCTTCCCCACCACTTCTTTACGGGTCTGGAGGAATTCCGGGGTTATGATGAGCTCCTCCACCATTAACTGGCCCTCCCTTTGCAGGGTTTCCCCTAACTCCTGGGGGTCCTGGTTCTGGAGGTAGGCCACGATAGTAGGGGCGTCCCTTTTGAAGTGGGGTCCCACCCGGTCCATGCGGGGAGTGACCTCCACCACCACTTCCTGGACCTCGGGACGGCCCACCTCCACCTGCAGGTCCTTTATGCGGATAGTGCCCTCTATATCCTGGTAGGATGCCGTCAGATCATTTTTCACCTCATCCTCGGGGGTGTAGATGGTCACCGCAGCCAGGGGTGTGTTGAGGGGTAATCCCTGGGCGGATTTGAAACGACGCAGCTCTCCAATGATCTGGATACCCATCTGGGCCCTTCTCTCGGCTTCCAGGTCGATGAGTTCCCCCAGGATATCCGGCCAGCGCTCCAGATGCACACTACCCTGGGAGAGGTACTGGTGTATCTCCTCACTGAAGTGGGGTGTGAAGGGGGCTAAAAGCTTCAGGGAGGTGCTGATAACGGTGTAGAGGGTGTACAGGGCTGCTTCCCGGGATTCTTTTTCCGGGCTGTAGAGCCGGTACTTCACCGCCTCGATGTAGTCGTCACAGAACTGGTGCCAGATGAAGCTCTGGATCCGGTTACGGGCCAGTGCAAAGTTGTAAGTGTCCATGGCCCCGGTAACCTCCCCCACCAGCCGGTTGAGCTGGGAGAGTATCCACTGATCCAGGAGTCCCAGCACCGGGAGGGTGTGGGTGGGGGTGTATCCTTCCAGGTTCATACTGGCAAAACGGAAGGCGTTCCAGAATTTCCGGAGGAACTTGTAGCTGTGCTGCACATCCTTCCAGGCGAAGGGCACGTCGGACCCGGGGACGCTGTTAGCGGCCCACAGGCGCAGGGCATCGGCCCCGTACTCCTCTATGACTTCCTCCGGGGCGATGACGTTGCCCCGGGATTTGCTCATCTTATGACCATCATCCCCGAAGACCATCCCGTTGATCACCGCCTCCTGGAAGGGTGATTCTCCGGTGAGGGCGTGGCAGCGCATGATGGTGTAAAAGGCCCAGGTACGGATGATGTCATGTCCCTGCTGGCGGATGCTGGAGGGGTATAAACTCATGAAGCTGGGTTCTGGCCAGCCCGCGATGACCAGGGGGGTGAGGCTGCTGTCCATCCAGGTGTCCAGCACATCCTCCTCGGCCCTGAAGCTGGTGGAACCGCACTGGCAGGGCTCCACTGGTTGTTTCTGGGTGGGGTCCACTGGGAGGTCCTCCTCCCGGGGTAGTGTCACCTCTCCACAGGCGGTGCAGTACCACACCGGGATGGGGGTGGCGAAGATCCGCTGCCGGCTGATGCACCAGTCCCAGTCCATGCTACCGGTCCAGTTCAGGAGTCTGACCTTCATGTGCTCCGGGGTCCAGTCAATCTCCTCCGCGGATTGGGTGATCTCCCCGGAGAGTTGGTTGGCGGCCACGAACCACTGCTTCTTGACCAGGATCTCGATGGGGGTTTTGCAGCGCCAGCACTGGCCCACGTTCTGGTCCACCTCCTCCCTTCGGATGAGATGACCACCCTCTCTAAGGTCCTCCACGATCTTCTCCTTACACTCCTTGATCTGGAGGCCGGCGTAGTCCCCGCAGGCCTCGGTCATGAGGCCCTTCTCATCCAGGGCCTCGATGATGTCCAGGTCGTAACGGTTAACCCAGGACACGTCGGTCTTATCCCCGAAGGTACAGATCATAACCGCCCCGGTACCGAACTCCGGGTCCACCTCCTCATCCTGTATGATCCGCACCTCCCGGTTAAAGAGGGGTACCTGTACCGTCTTACCGGTCAGGTCCTGGTAGCGTTCATCCTCAGGGTGCACCACCACCGCCACACAGGCCGCCAGTAACTCGGGGCGGGTGGTGGCGATCTCCACTCCCTCCCCACCCTCTGCATCCGGGAAGGTGAGGTAGTTCAGGTGGGTCCTGTTTTCATGGTACTCCACCTCAGCAAAGGCAATGGCCGTTTCACAGCGAGGGCACCAGTTCACGGGGTGCACCGCCCGGTAGATGAGGCCCTGGTGGTACATCTTCAAAAAGGAGAGCTGGGTCTTGGCCTGGTACTCCGGGGTCATGGTCACGTACTCCCGGCTCCAGTCCTGGCTAAATCCCAGGCGCATCATCTGGGCCTTCATACCGGCGATGTTCTCCCCGGTGAGGTCGATGCACATCTCTCGGAACTTTTCCCGGGGCACGTCGTTCTTCTTGATGTGGTGGATCTCCTCCACCTTAACCTCGGTGGGCAGACCATGACAATCCCAGCCCTGTGGGAATAAAACTTCACAGCCCTTCATACGTTGATAACGGGCGATTAAATCCATGTAAAGCCAGTTCAAGACGTGGCCCATGTGTATGGAGCCGGTGGGATATGGTGGTGGGGTGTCGATTATGTAGCGGGGTCGGGACTCCTCCGGGTTGAACCGGTAGAGCTGGTCCTTCTGCCACTTTTCCTGCCACTGGGTTTCTTTATGATGATCGTAATCTTTGGGGACTTGGCCATTACTCATTACTTTAACTCTCCTATTTTTTAGTTACATTAAGAGAATAAGCCTTAAGTAAAACATATATGCTTTTTATCAATAGTTGATATAAGTTAGTTGTAGTTAGTATATCTATAAAGTTACGGTGAATAGGAATATGGATTTGTTATGGTTCTACGTGGCAGTGGCCCTGGCCTTGAGTGACGAGTTGCACAGCAAACTCTTCTGGAGCTTGTTCTTCGACTTCTACGTGGTCCTGGCCGGGCTGATCCAGAGAATAGTCGGCAGCAGTATCCGCATGTGGATGGTGCACGAGTTCCTGGAGGCGATCTTCAACTTCGTGGTACTGTCGATAGTGTTCCTTTCCATTCCCATCGGATTCCTGGCGGCGGCGGTGCACCTGGCCGTGGATCTCTTCCACGAGGCCGTGAACCTGAACCTGCCCCCCCTGGAGCACCGTGCCCTGCACTTCGTCATAGAAGCATCCTTCTTCATCCTGGTGTTCTCCCTGTAGACCCCAGGAATCATTAAAAAAAAATAGATTCATGAGATGATCACAATGCCCGTTATAAAATTTACCTACCAGAACTTGGAAGAACTGCTGGGAACATCCCTGGACCAGGAGGAACTCCTGGAACTGTTACCCATGATCGGCAGCGACGTGGAGGACTACGATGAGGAGGAGGTTAAGGTGGAATTTTTCCCCAACCGTCCTGACTTCCTATCGGTGGAGGGAGTGGCCCGAACCCTGCGCGGATTTCTGGGAATAGAGACTGGCCTGCCCCAATACCACACCGAAAGCTCGGGGATGACCATGACCGTGGATCCCCGGCTGGATAAGATAAGACCCTACGTGGCCTGCTGTGTGGTGGAGGGCATCGAACTTGATGAGGAAAAGCTGAAACAGTTAATGGACTTCCAGGAAGACCTGCACTGGGTGCTGGGCCGGGACCGCCGTAAGGTGGCCATCGGTATCCATAACCTGGATGTGGTCCGACCTCCCTTTCACTACCGGGCCGGGTCTCCTCTTGAGGATTCATTCATCCCCCTGGAGTGTGAGGAGGAGTTAACCCTCCAGGAGATACTGGAGCAGCATAAGAAGGGCCGGAGCTACGCCCATCTTCTGGAAAACTTGGAATATTATCCTCTCATTGTGGATGCTGATGATAACGTGCTGTCTATGCCCCCCATCATCAATGGAGAACTTACCAAACTGACTCTGGACACCAGGAACCTCTTGATTGACGTGACCGGCACTGACCTCCAGGCCGTGACCCAGACCCTCATCATCCTGGCCACCAGCTTCGCCGAGGCGGGTGGTAGGATTGGTACCATGGAGATGGCCTATCCAGATCGGACCATGATCCTGCCGGATTTAACCCCCCAGGAGATGATGGTGGAGGTTGAAGATTCGGAGAGGATCATCGGCATCACCCTCAATGCCCGGGAGGTGGCCCAGGCCCTGGAGAGGGTGCGTATGGGGGCGGAGGTGGTGGATGAGAACACGGTTAAGGTACTGGTCCCCCCCTTCCGGGTGGACATCCTGCACCAGGTGGATCTGGTGGAGAACGTGGCCATCGGCTACTCTTTCCCCGATATCAAACCGGACTTACCCCGGGTGGCCACTGTAGCCCGGGAAGACCCCCGGAAGGAGTTTGAAACCCTAATCCGGGAGATCATGGTGGGACTGGGCCTGGTGGAGGTGATGAGCCTTATGTTGACCAACGAGGAGCACCACTACCATATGATGGGACTAACCGAGGAGGAAAGGGTGGAGGTGGCCCAGCCCATCAGCCAGGACCGTACCATGATCCGGCAGAGCCTCCTTAACGGTTTACTGGAATTTCTGGATCATAACAAGCACGAGGACCTGCCCCAGAAGATCTTCGAGGTGGGGGAGGTGGTTTATCTGGATGGTGATGCCGAGACCCGCAGCCAGGGAGTGCGGAAGCTGGCCGCCGCCGTCACCCACAGCCATGCCAACTTCACCGAGATCAAGTCCTTAACCGCCGCGGTGTTAACCAACCTGGGACTGGACATGGACATCAAAATAAAAGAGCATCCCTCCTTCCTGCGAGGAAGATGCGCCGGGGTGGAGGGACGGAAGGATGGCCTGCTGGTACTGGAGGGTGTCTTCGGGGAGATGAACCCCGGGGTGGTCACCAGCTTCGGCCTGGAGTACCCGGTGGTGGCGTTGGAAGTGGAGTTTCTGTAGGGGAATCTTCTCTATTATTTTAAGATAGCGAATTTATTTTTAGCCTGGGGACTAACATAGTATTAAATATATTAATATTATTAATAATTATCATGGAGGAAATCCCCCTGGAAGTATATTTTTTGAAAAATTTAACTCTAGATAATATCAATTTAAGACCACATTCTATCAATAAGATGTTTGATCGGAATATTAAAGATGAATGGATATATGATTGCCTTTTAAATAAAAAATTGATGGGTATAATTAAACAGAGGCCGCAAAGATTCCGGCTTTATTATAATCATCCGGAAAAGTCCCAGAATTATGATCTAATCATCGTCATAGATGTTTCTTCCTCTATTTCAAAATATATTAAGGTAGTAACAACATATGAACAAGAAGTAGACCGAAGGGTGCGCTAATGAAAAATCTATTCCAAATAAAAAAGGACTACGATTTCCAATCAGATATTCTATATCTCCGGATTGTGAATGATTACCATTACCAGGAATCACTGGAAATCGGGAACTATTTGATACTGGATTTTGATGAACAATATCATCCAGTAGCAGTTGAAATTTTAGACGCATCTAAAGTTTTAAATATTTCCAAATATTCCCTGCAGAGTGATTTTAACTTAGATATGGAGATATCGGTAGGGGAAGATCTGATAGCAGTACGTGCTCAATTTGTTCTTTCTCTCCATCAAAAGAGGATACCTGTAGTTAGGGATTTCAGGACCCTTAATGACATCCATTTGCCATCCCAGGAAATAGGATTGGTTATGGAATAAGTTCCGAAATATTATTTCGTTTTAATCCAGCCCCAGTACCGTCACCGTCAGCTTCCGGTGGCGTGGTCCATCCAGTTCCACGAAGAAGATGCTCTGCCAGGTGCCCAGCATCAGCCGACCATCAGCGAAGGGTAACGTCTGTGATCCCCCCACCAGGAAGCCCCGGATATGGGAATCGGCGTTGTTATCGATGCGGTCATGGAGGTACCCCGCCCCGGTGGGTACCAGCTTCTGCAGGGCCACCAGGAAGTCCTCCACCAGTCCGGCTTCGTTTTCATTGATGACCACCGCTGAGGTGGAGTGGCGACTGTAAATATTCACCAGGCCCTCCTGGAGGGCGCTGCTCCGGACTGTCTCCTCCACCAGCCGGGTGATGTCCACCATTTCCACCCGGATGCTGGTGTGCACGTCCACTACTTTCCTAAACATCTGCATCTATCATAACCCCCTGAATTCTTTTATTCCCCCTTTTTCATTAAAAAAATATAAAAAATAAACCTCAATCCCCTACAGGGGTCCGAACTGGTTCTCAATCTCGGCCTGGTCCATGGCCCGTTCACAAAAGTAGCAACGCACCACCAGGGGCTCCTGGCTGGTGACGTAGAACAGGGAGTCCACTGGTTCCTCGGTGTTGGTGATGCAGTTGGGATTGGCACAGCGTATGATGCCGCTGATGGTCTCCAGGAGCTTCACCTTACCCTTGGTTACGATTTCATAGTCCCTTATTATATTTATGGTGGCCTGGGGGGCGATGAGAGCGATCTTATCCACCTCAGCCGATTCCAGTTCCCGGCCCTCAATTTTGACTATGTCCTTGGCTCCCATCTGGGAGGACTTGACGTTCATACCAATGGTCACTGCTGTCTCCTGGCTGGGCAGGTTCAGGATCTTCAGAACGTGCAGGGCCTTGTTGGCGGTGATATGGTCGATGACCGTACCATTCCGTATGGGTGTGACCTTCAGTTCCCGGGGGGTCTTCATAGCCTACTCATCTCCTCGTATCTTATAGGAGGATATGGAGGAGTATGTTAATATAATTTTGCAAGCCAAGAGGTAAATAATTAGAATAAAGTGATAAAACTTGAGAAAAATTAAGGGGGAAGGTAAAAGGTTACTTCCTTTTACCCTTTTTTTTCTTTTTTGAGCCTTTTCGATCTTTTTTACCTTTTTTGGTGGTTTCTTCCTTGGCCGGTGCGGTTTTTATCTTTTTATCAACCACCAACAGTTCTAGGAACTTGGCGTAGACCGGCCGGGTGATGAAGATACCGATCAGCACCCCAATGATGGTGGTGAAGGCGAAACCGGACAGGGTTCCGATACCACTGTATCCCCGGCTGAAGCCCACGTAGGCTAAAGGCAGCATAGCCGCAATGAGAGTTCCGGCAGCGGCGAAGATGATGAAGAAGGCACCTTTAATTCTGGCCTGGAATCCTGTTCTCCGGCTGGTGGTCTTTTTACCCTTGAGCACCTCGTCGGTGATGATGATCTGGTCATCCACCCCGGTACCAATGGCGGCCAGTATACCGGCAATGGCAGCCAGATCGATGTTCCAGTTTATAACACTGGCCGTTCCCAGGATCAGCACCAGCTCCGCCAGGCTGGTGAGGATGATGGGTATCACCAGCACCGGTGTTCGGTAGCGGATGAAGATGATGATACTGATGACCACCAGGGCCAGTAACCCGGCGATGAGGGCTCCGTTCAGGAACTGTTCACCCAGCTCCGCGGAGACACTGCTCACTCCCTGGATGGAAACCTTCACTGGCAGGGCCCCCGACTGCAACACGGTCTGGATGGTCCTGGCCTGGTTCTGGGCCTCTTCTGAGGTATTTTCGGTCCCACTCACCTCCACATCGGTGGATGCGGTTCCGGTGGCCAGTCCCGGGTCCAGGAGTGGTGAGGATATGAGCTGGTCGTCTAGGTACATGTCCACCGGGGCATTGGCCTGACCCTGGGCTACCTCGGCAAACTTCTTAGCCCCCTCGGTGGATATGGTGAAGGGCACACTCCACTGGGTGCCGGTGACCTGGTAGGGTGATACCTTGGTTATATCCGAACCCACCAGGGCAGTCTCATTGTTTATTTTAACCTCGAACTTACCGGGGGTGCCCACCACCTGGGCCACCTGATCCGGCGATACCCCGGCAATCTCCACGATGACGGCCTGGTCCCCACTGGCCCGGACCTTAACATCCTTAACCCCGAAGATGTTCAGTCTACGGTCCAGAACCGCAGTGACCGTGCCCATGGTATCGGCATCCACCGGCTGTTCCAGAGCAATCTGGATCACACTTCCACCTTTCAGATCCAGGCCCTGCTCCAATCCATTGATGGAGATGGAGGCTATGCTTCCTACCACCAGAATGATGAGGAGAATAACCCTCCAGTCCTTGATAAATTCTTTGAAATCCATTTAGCGTGCCTCCAGGTACCATCGGAGTATTCCCAGGTTCATGATCCAAGTGGTCATCAAGTCGGCCAGCAGTCCAATGATAAGTACCGCAGCGATATCGGCCAGGGTCGAGGCGGCGGGTATGAATAAGACCACCACCAAGTAGAGGGCTACCATGGAAGCTATAGCCGCTACAGTCATGGTCAGACCTGTTCCCAGAGCGTTCATGGCCCTTTCGGTGACGGTTCCCTTTTTCTCCTTCAACACCCGGGTGGTGAGGAGGATGTCGGTGTCCACACTGTAACCAATGAGCATTAACAGCCCCCCCACCGATGCCAGGGAGAGGGGAATGCCGAAGAGGCTCATCCCACCAATGGCGATGATTATATCCGAGGCTGCTGCGGCAATAACCGCCAGGGAGGGCACCACACTGCGGAAGATGACAAACACGGTGATGCTCATGAACAGGAAGGCGAAGGCCAGGGCATAGTACACCTGGGTCAGGGCCTCTTCACTTATAAGAGCACCCACAGAACGGTAACTCTGTATGGTGGCCGTTCCCGCCAGGACTTCGGTGAGTTTAACCACATCCACGTTCCCGGCAATCTCCACCGTGGCTTGATCACCAGATATGGATTTAACATCCACCTCCGTGGTTCCCAAGCCGGTGGAGATTGTACTTTCCAGTTCAGCCTGACTCACAGGCTTTTCCAGCTGTAAAATGGCTATTGTGCCTCCCTCCAGGTCTATACTTCCTGGAAGTCCATTAACTGCCACCAGCACCAGGCATAAAATGGTAATCACCACGGGGATGATGATCAGCGGCTTGTATGATGATAATAGTAGTTTCTCTTTCATGACATTCACCGGTTTAAATTCCGTAGATGGGCAGGTCCAGTTCCTGCACCGTGTTTTTAACCTCCTCTGCAATCTCCAGGTCGGTGAAACCACCGGTACCGATGATGATGGAGTTCACCATACGCCCTCCTCGGGCCTCGATCTTCTCTCGCATACGGTTTATAACCTGACGGGCACCCCGGTTACCAATGGTGGTGAAGGTGGCCTGGCCAGCCGTGTTACGTCCCACGGTGGTGAAGGGTATCACGTCCTTACCCTGCAGGTCACACTGGTCGATGAGGGTGATGATGGCCGGGGCTGGCTTGGAAGCCCAGGTGGGGCCCCCGATATATATCAGACCATAATCACTCAGATCTATCTTCTCAGGTTCAATACGGGTTTTATTCTCTCGAACAGCATCTAAAGCTGATTTAAAATAATTCAAGGGACCCATACGTTCCGTGCGGTCTATGACCTCCACCAGGTCCGCCCCTACTGCCTGGGCCAGTGTTTTGGCCACCAGTGCCGTTTTCCGGGTCCGTGAGTAAAACAAAATCACAGTCTTCATTATAATACCTCGCACTATCCCCCGGGTACAAAACTAATAATCACCATTACCCGGGATTTAGAGGTTCACACTAGCTCATAATCTTTAAACCCTACCATATAAGGTTTAGGGATGGGCCTCTAATCCGGTGATGGGGGTCTGGCATCCCACCTAGGGATGCAGACCAATTCCCTCCAGGGACAGGGTCTCAGGGAAACCGCACATCAGGTTCATGTTCTGCACCGCCACCCCGGAAGCGCCCTTAACCATGTTATCAATGGCCGATACAACTACCAGACGCCCGTTATCATCGGTCTGGAAGGCTCCGATGTGGCAGTAGTTAGATCCCCGTACCGAGCTCAGGCGTGGTACTTCACCATCCTCCAGGACCCTGATGAAGGGCTCATCCTGGTAGAACTTCTGGTAGAGGTCCACCATCATATCGGTGCTGATTTCATCCCGGGGGTAACAGTGCAGGGTGGTCAGTATCCCCCGGATAACGGGCACCAGATGGGGGGTGAAGCCCACCTTAACCGGGGAGTACTCGGAAAGTTTTTCCTGGATCTCGGGCATGTGCCGGTGGCTGGTGAGGTTGTAGGCCACCACATTATCCCCACAGTTGGGATAGTGGGTGGCGGGTGTGGGTTTAATCCCGGCTCCACTAACTCCGCTCTTGGCGTCCATGATCACAAATTCCACCAGTTCCTCGTTCACCAGGGGCAGGGCCGCCAGGATGGACCCGGTGGGGTAGCAGCCAGGGTTAGCCACCAGCTGGGCCTTCTTTATAGACTCCCGGTATATCTCCGGCATGCCATACACTGCATCCAGGGGGTGGGTGTGTTTCAACCCGTACCACTTCTGGTAGGTTTCCAGGTCCTTGAAGCGGTAGTCCCCGCTCAAGTCCACCACCTTCATACCCTTCTCCACCAGGGGGGGTACGATGTTCATGGAGGCCCCGTGGGGGGTGGCGGTGAAGACCAGATCCGCATCCATATCCCCGGGGGAGATATCCTGGAATTTCAGGTCCAGATCCTGCAGGTGGGGATGTACCTTCCGTATGGCCAGTCCGGCGTGCTGTCGTGATGTGGCCGCCACCACCTCCACCTGGGGATGGTAGTGCAGAAATCTTAAGAGTTCTCCGCCAGTGTAGCCACTGGCTCCTATAATACCTACTTGTAACATGATACTCACCATCTAATTCCTTAGGGTTACTAACTTTAATATAATTTTATCATCATCTTTTATCTGGTTACCAGGGGATAAGGATTGCCTTTTGAAAATGTAGAAATGGAAGATGGATGGCTGGTCTGCTGGACCAATAAAGATTCAGGGAAGATTTTCTGGGGGATCCAGACATTCATTATGAGGGAGGATGAAATTGGTAATATCCTGATGGGGATCAGATTTATTAACACCCCTCCTGGAGGCGTTATTTAGTTAGAAAGGCAACTCTAGGTTTAATATGGTATTTATATATCCCTAGAAGAGTCAGTATCATAAAAAGACCATACTCCGGTACAGGTAAGGTTAGCGGAGCAGGGAATATTCTTATAACCATTTGAAGACTGATTATTAGGTGAGCCAAAGATTAGCTGAATTCCTTTTTTTAAAATTATCATTAAATGGTGGGATATGGAGTAGATGGGTCTGGAAAAGAACTTCTCCCTAACCTGACTCTTAAAAACCTTTATTGCATCCGGTAAATTTCGAAAAGGACCTAGAAAGCCGGGATGAACGGGAATTAAATAAAAAGATTTATATGTGATGATGCTTGATCAATATTTGTCCAAAAATAGGTCCCTCCAATCCTTGTTTGGAGGTTTGGACACGGAGACGGTTTTTTCGTCGGTGAGCGCACAATATTGTTCAGGGAATGATTTTGTGCCTCACACCTTAATAAATAACTGATTCTAAATGGTAGCGTTCATGGCGGTTATTTAAGATTTTATTCCTTTTTCTTAGCTTATTATTTCTCCAGGGCTTCCTGGAAGGCATCCTTGTGGAAGTTGGCAGCCAGTTCCTTTTTACACTCATCATCGGTGAATAATCTCATCTTAGGGGCCCGGCAGGGATAGTGCTGGATCTTGAGTCCGGCCTTAATGGGCAGGTTAGCAGTCTTTTCACCCCTTAACTCCTGGGCCACGAAGTAGGTGGATCCGCAGGGAGAGCATCGTTCCACCTGGATATCCACCACCCTATCACCCTGGCAGCTGATATGGACCACAGGTCGGCCGAATTTGGCCACGAACTGGTCGAAGGTGGGGTTGCCGTTTTCGGTTAGGTCGCACATGTTCTCGGGGCAGGTCACGTTACCGTAGTTGAGTAACTGGTTCTTAAAGCCCTCACCCCTCCAGGCGCCCACGATGATCCAGTCCACCTGGCTGTGGATGAGGTCCACCAGGTCCAGAGAGAGATCCGGGTGCAGGATGTAGGTGATGACCAGGTCGGCGCTTTTAATTTTCTCCAGCTCCTCGGGGGGTATTTCCACCTCCTCCACGAAGGTACCGGCCGGTGGTTCCAGGACTACAAATTCGGTTTCAAATTCCTCTTTTATGGTGGCGTAGGCCCGTTCTCCGTAGGGACCGTCGGTTACTATGGCTATTTTGATCATGTTAATACTTCCCGTGATTTTTTTAAATTCTGCTTCAATTTCAGTGCCTTCCTTTAAACTCTGCTTCTATTTCCAGTGGCCGGATATGGTTAAACCGGGTTTCTATTTTAAGTCGACCTATCCTGGTTTAAACTGGGCTTCAATCCAATCCCGGATCTGGTCTCTCACCTGGCGGAACCCTTCCAGTTTTTCCTCTGGACTGAGCTGGTTATCCACGGATATCTCCCGGGGATCAGGGAATCCCTGGTGAATAAACCGAGCGGCAGTTAAGAATATGGGACACTCTTCATCTTCCCCTCCACATAAGGACACCACCAGGTCAAATTCCTGGCCCTGGTATTTTTCCAGACTCTTCGCTTCCAGGGGAGACGTATCAACACCCAGCTCCTGTAAGACCTGTAGGGTCAGAGGGTTGATGGCTCGGGGATCAGAGCCAGCACTGTAGACCTGGTAGCAGTCCCCATATAAATGTCGCAGGATGCCCTCCGCCAGCTGGGACCGGCCGGAGTTGTTGCGGCAGATGAAGAGGACCTTCTTTTTCTGGTTATGATTCATAATATTATCCACATTTACTTCTAGTTCTAGATCCGCATGGGCAACGTTTTTTTATGGATCTTCACGGCCAGGACGAAGAATATCAGGGTAAATATGATGATAGCCACGAAATCCACCCATAAAGGATAGTAACTCACCTTTTGCAGGGAGTAACGGGTCAGATCCGTGAAGTAGGTTAGGGGGGATAAGGAGGCTATGATTTTACCCCAATAGGGCAGGTTCTCCAGGGGGATGAAGATACCGCTGATGAATACCAGGGGGAACTTGACCAGGGAGGAGATCATCATGACGTTGGAGGGGGCGTTGGTGGGTGGGGTGGCCAAGAGAAGACCCAGTGCCGAGAAACATACGGAAGCTAACATGATCCCCAGAAGCAGGACCAGGAAATGGATGGGAATGACTCCCATCAGTATTCCAATAAGCACCGGGACCAGGGAGATGAAAAATCCGAAGATAACCGAGGCCAGCAGGTCACCCATGATCAGGGTGTAGATGGATATGGGGCAGGCCATCAGCCGTTCCAGGGTGTTCATCTGGGACTCCCAGGGAGTTATAACCGGGGACACCGAGGTGGCGGTGAAGAGCATGGTCATCCCAATGAGGCCCGAGACCAGGAAGTCGGTGGACAGGTTCTTACTCCCGGTCAGGAAAGCCAGGAACAGGAATAATGGTATCAATATCCCGAAGATGATGACCGGCCCTTTGAGGTAGTAGATCAGGATGTCCTTTTTCATGATGGCCAGGGAACGTTTAAACTGGTCACTATAAATGGACATCCTTAAGCCCTCCCGATGAGTATGGACATCCTTAAGCCCTCCCGATGAGTTCCATGAACACCTCTTCCAGAGAAGGATTTAAGGTGTTAAGAGCTATGATTTTAATATTTCTGGATTTAGCAAATTGGGTGACCGAGTGAATGAGCAGATTAACGTCATCGGTGTTTAAGGTATATTTATCACCCGTTTTTTTGACTTCCAGCACTCCCGGTATTTCTGATAAATCAGCTTGGCGGACCGGAGCATGGAAGGTTACCTCTATAAATTTTAGCTTCTTAATCGTCCTTTTCAGGTTCTCCGGGGTGTCAATAGCGGCGATCTTGCCCTGGTTAATGATGGCTATCCTTTCACATAGCTGGTTAGCTTCCTCCAGGTTGTGGGTGGTGAGGAAGATGGTTTTCCCCTTCTCCCGGAGCTGCACCAGCATCTGTCGGATGAGAATGCTGCTTTGCACATCCAGGCCACTGGTGGGTTCGTCTAAAAATAGGAGTTGGGGGTCGTTGATGAGGGCCATGGCCAGGATCAACCTCTGTTTCATGCCCTTGGAGAAGCCCTTAACCTTATCATCTTTGCGGTGGTAGAGGCCGAATTCTGTTAAAAGACTCCCAGCCCTTTCCTGCGCAATATCAGAGGAAACCCCGTAGAGTCCGGCCATTAACATCAGGTTCTGCCAGGCCGATAGATCCACGTAGGCATTGGAGGTTTCCGGTACCACACCCAGGTGTTCCTTGGCCAGTAATGGTTCCTTCTGAATGTCGTAGCCCATTATGCAGGCCCGGCCCTGGTCGGGTTTGATGATACCAGTTAACATGCGGAGGGTGGTGGTCTTCCCCGCACCATTAGGACCTAGGAAGCCGAATATCTCTCCCCTAGGGACCTGGAAATCCACGCCATCCACGGCTTTGATATTGTTATAGCTCTTGGCCAGGTTCTGAACTTGTATGACATACTCCATGCATTTTCTCCACTATTAAATCACTAATTCACTCTTATTAAGAGTAAGGTAAGGGGGGGGTTCATTAGGAGGGGGTTCATTAGGATAATTAGAACTTACTATAAGTTGGACTGCATCCACTTTTTAATCTCTGCCACTGGCGGTATACGACCCATGGACTTCAGTTCTCCATCGATGGCTAATCCCGGAAGGGAGGTTAAACCTGCTTCTAGGATCTGGTCCATCTCCTTGATTTTGACTATTTCAGCCGGGATTCCCAGTTCTTTCACCGCCTTTTTAGCATTCCTTTCCAGGGCTTGACAATTGGCACATCCCGTACCGTACACTTCTATTTTCATTTTTTTCACCTCAAAGCATTTTTTTGAAATTTTTTTTGAAAATCATTTGAACCGTTTATCAACCAGCTATAAAGTTGAACAAGTACCCCACCGCCGTGATGGAAACAGCCAGTATGGCTATGAATATGGCCAGGAGTTTAGGTTTCAATACTTTACGGAGTATAATCATCTCCGGGACGGATAAGGCGGTTACAGCCATCATGAAGGCCAGAGCAGTTCCTATAGGTATTCCCTTGTCAATGAATACCGCCACCAGGGGGATGATCCCGGCTGCATTGGAGTACAGTGGCACTCCGATTAGGACCGCAATGGGAACTGCCAGGGGATTGTCTGGACCGGCATAAGTTAAAAGGAAATCTGATGGTACGTAACCGTGTATGATGGCTCCGATTCCAATGGCGATGACGACGTAGGGACCCACCCTTTTCAGCAGATCCTTAGTGTAATCCCAGGAGGATAGGGCCCGTTCTTTAAGGGTTTGTTTCTCCTCTTCCAATGCCATACCGGATTGTTCCGCGGCTTTTATTTTCTCGATCATCTCGTAGACGTAGCTTTCCACTTCCCCCTCTAATTTAAGCCGACCAATAATTATACCTGCTACTATGGCGATGATAAGCCCGGATATGATGTATATGGCTGTTATCTGCCAGCCCACCAACCCCAAAAGTAGGATGATGGCTATTTCATTGACCATGGGGGATGATATCAGGAAGGAGAAAGTTACACCCAGGGGTACTCCTGATTCAACGAAGCCTATAAACAGAGGCACCGCGGAACATGAACAGAAGGGGGTGATAATACCTACCAAAGCAGCCCCCACATTTCCCACATACTCATTTCTTTTACTTAACGCTTTTCTGACTTTAAAGGGCGATATATAACTTCTGAAGAAGGATATAGCAAATATTATCACGGTTAAAAGTATAAGGATTTTGATGGTGTCGTAGATAAAGAAGTTAACGGCACTACCCAGGTGGGAGGCGGGATCCAAACCCATCAGTACATAGGTCAGGTAGTTAACCAGCTCCTGTAATATATCGGCCATGTTCTTTTGCCTCTTTTAGTTAGAATTTAGGAGTGAATTTAGACTGGAAGGAGTTACACACGCTTTTTAAAGGTTTAAAGTCAGCGCTATTTCATCATGGTTGTGATTTCTTGGATGTGTTCCAATATCTCCGGGCAGGAGAGCTGGTAATGGATCCAGATCCCCGCTTTGCGCCACTTTATGAAACCGGCATTTTTCAGGATGTTCAGATGATGGGATACTGTGGATTGTGGTTTTTCCAGGGCATGCATGATCTCACAGACGCACAACTCTCCTTCCTGTAAAAGGTAAATTATTTTCAGGCGGGTGGGATCTGAAAGTGCTTTAAGGATCTCTGAATTCTGGTAAAATTCTTCCTCCGAGGGTATGCTTGATAAAATATTCTGCAGTCTGCTTATTTGCTCCGGGTCGGGCCGGCACTTGCCGTTAATTTTTTGAGCCATTCCATTTTCCCCATTCCATTTCAGATGAAACTAAAATCTCTTAAAGAATCTTCAATATTGGATAGTTTTATCCACAACCAGTGCAGCAGGAACAATTCCCCTTAACGGCCTTGACCTGGATGCTCTTTATCCGGCCCTCCAGCCGGGGATCCAGGTCCGGTTCCTGGTAACTGGTTTCGGTGAGGATCTCCACCATCTCAAATCCAGCTAAAAAAATGGTGCTCAGGTATTCCTGTTTGTCCAGGGCACCGGCTATGCATGCCGACCAGGCCCCGAGACTCTTTTTTATCTCAGGGTCCAGTTCACCCTCGGTAACCATGTCCGATATCATCATCCGACCCCCAGGTTTAAGGACCCGGAAGGCCTCCTGGAAGGCTTTTAACTTGTCGGTGGTGAGGTTGATGACACAGTTACTGATGATGACATCCACCATCTCATCCTCCAGGGGCATGTCTTCTATTTCACCCAGGTGGAACTCCACGTTGGTGTAGCCACCCTCTTCTGCTGTTTTCTGGGCTCTCCGGATCATCTCCTCAGTCATATCCAATCCTATCACCCTTCCAGATGAGCCAACCCGGTTGGAGGCTAAAAATACGTCGATACCACCACCGGAGCCCAGATCCAGTACCACTTCACCTTCTTTTAATCCGGCCAGGGCCGTTGGATTTCCACAACCTAACCCCAGAACCGCCTCTTCTGGTAGTTCAGCCAGTTCCTCTGCAGTGTAACCTACCTGCTGGGCCTGTTCCATGGTGTCACCGCCCCCACAACAGGAACAAGTGGTATTTTCTTTAGCTATCTCTCCGTAGCGTTTCTTAACGTACTCTTTGACTTTTTTTTCTTCCATGATCACACCAAGAATAAATCAATAAATCCAAGTTTATGGATTGTTTGGTGATGGTGGTACTTAAATCTTTCCAGGGTGCTGGACACTTAACTGTCTAAAAAAAAATAAAAATAAAAAAAAAGAAGTTCAATCAGCCCTACAGGGTGATCATGGTCCCGATACCCTTCTTGGTGAATATCTCCAGGAGTATGGAGTGCTTCACCCGGCCGTCGATGATATGGGCTGATTTAACCCCCTTCTCCAGGGCGCTGACACAGGTAGCCACCTTGGGCAGCATCCCATCCTTGACTATGCCCTGGTCAATGAGGTCCAGGACCTCCCCGATGTCGGCCTTCTTGATGAGGCTCTCGGGGTCCGAGGGGTCGGTGAGGATGCCGGGCACGTCGGTGAGGATGATGAGCTTCTCCGCCCCCACCTCGGCGGCCACCTCCCCGGCCACGGTATCGGCGTTGAGGTTCAGAGTCTTGGCATTTTCATCCACCCCGATGGGGCTGATGACCGGGATGTAATCGTTGTGGGTCAGGACATCCAGGATTTCAGGGTGGATGGCTTCGATCTCCCCCACCAATCCCAGGTCCACCATGGTCTCCTCCCCGGTCTCCTGGTCCACCACCACCTGGGGTGAACGTTTCCGGGCCTTTAATAGCAGGTTGTCCTTGCCAGACAGACCCACCCCCTTACCCCCGTGGAGTCCGATGTTGGCCACGATCTCGGTGTTGATCTTACCCACCAGGACCATCTTCACGATGTCCATGGTCTCCTGGTCGGTGACCCGCAGGCCCCCAATGAACTTGGGCTTTTTACCGATCTTGCTCATGGAGCGGGATATCTCCGGTCCCCCGCCATGGACCACCATGGGCTGCATGCCCACGTACTTCAAGAGCACCGTGTCCCGGGCGGTGCTGCTCTTGGCCGCCTGGTCGATCATGGCGTGGCCTCCGTACTTAATCATGATCTTCTGCTGATGGAACTTCTTGATGTAGGGCAGGGCCTCGATTAGAATGTTAACGGTTTCCATGGTGAACACCATACTTTTTAAGGTTATATTTATGAGGTTTAGGTTAAAGAGCGGGTTATGGATAATAAATTCATACTTCTAGTTGCTTTTTTCTCCTAATATCTATATTAATTGCTTATAATAAAATAATTGGTATCAGTCTTTCAAAAATGGGTAAGAAATCTAATGGTATGGGGGGGTCTAGGAATGTACGAAATGGAGCAAATAACGGTTCAGGATATCTTGAAGGATCTACAGGAGCATTATCCCGGGGTGGTGGAAGTTTTATATGAGGCGGAGTCCACCTACTGTGTGTACGCAGATGATGACACCCTGTGGAAGATGTACGATGAGTTGGCCAACTTCTTCCAGACGGTGGAGTTCAACGCCGGGGACCAGGAACGCTGCTACCTGCGGGTGGTGATGAAGAAGAATCTGGACAATTTTTAAATTGAAACTGATTCATTTATTTTAAATATGTGGATTTTTCCATAGTTACTCTTTTTTAACCCAAAGGGTGGGATTTTTAGCCCAGGAGAGGGTGGGAGTTTATTCTAATAACTCCAGGTAATCCTTCAAGGCCTCTTTGTAACTGCGGAGTGGTGGATGTCCCTGCATCCGCCAGTGGTAGTTATCCAGGACGGAGTACTTGGGCCGAGGTGCCGGGCTGCCGAATTCCTCGGTGGTGACCGGCACCAGCTCCACCTCCACCCCCTTCATCTGGAAGATGAGCTGGGCGTACTGGTACCAGGAGCAGTGGTCACTGTTGGTAACGTGGTAGATGCCGTAGGCCGGTGTTTTTATCAATTGGTTGATGGCCTGGGCCAGGTCCACGGTGTAGGTGGGGGAACCGATCTGGTCGGACACCACCTGGATCTGGTCCAGCTTCTCAGCCAGGCCCAGCATGGTGGCCACGAAGTTGGGGCCGTGGTAGCCGTAGAGCCAGCTGGTGCGCACGATGTAGAACTGGTCCAGAAGGTCCCGTACCTGCACCTCACCCAGATATTTAGTCTTCCCGTACATGCCCAGGGGGTTGGTCTGGTCATACTCCTGGTAGGAACCGTCCTTGGTACCGTCGAAGACGTAGTCGGTAGAGATGTACACCAGGGCACTGTCGGTCTTCTGACAGGCCACCGCCACGTTACGTGTTCCCAGGACGTTCACCTGGTAAGCCAGGTCCGCCCGTTCTTCACTGCCATCCACGTCGGTGAAGGCCGCGGCATGGACCACCACCTGGGGGTTGATCTCCCCTATGGTTTTAACCGTCTTTTCCAGGTCGGTGATGTCCAGGGTGTGGATGGTGGTGGTGCTGATTTCATGCTCCACTCCCAGAACCGCCTCCAGGTCGTGTCCCAACATTCCCTCTGCGCCAATAATCAATACTTTCATGTTAACAACCTTTTTTTTGACTTTTTTTTATTTCAATAGGATTTTAAAGATTTCTCTATAGGGGATTTTAGGTGCTGTACTCGGAGTTGATGCGCACGTAGTCGTAGCTGAGGTCGCAGCCAAAGGCCGTGGCCTGGTATCCTCCCAGATCCAGGTCCACCTCCACCAGGATTTCATCCTGCTCCATGATACTCTCGGCCAGTACCAGCTCCTCGCTGCCCTCGAAGGCCTGGACCATCCCCCTTTTAACGATGTCCACCCGGCGCTGGCCAGAGACCAGGGAGACACTGATACTATCCGGTTTTATACGGGCCCCGGAGTATCCTACCGCCGCCAGGATCCTTCCCCAGTTGGGATCGGCGCCGAAAAAGGCGGTCTTAACCAGGGATGATCCCACCACTGCCTTAGCCGCCCTCCGGGCGTCTTCAATGGTTTCAGCCCCTTTAACGGTGACTTCCATGTACTTGGTAGCACCCTCACCATCCCGGGCCATCATCCGGGCCAGCTGGATGCAAAGCTCATCCAGTGCGGCCTGGAACTTTTCATCCAGGTTTCCCTCCCCAGGCCGGGCCAGGAGGATCACGGTGTCGTTGGTGCTGACATCCTTATCAATATCCACCATGTTGAAGGACTTCTCCACAGCCAGTTTAAGGGCAGCCTCCAGCTCCTCCGGGGAGGCCGCCAGGTCGGTGGCCAGGAAGGCCAGCATGGTCCCCATGTTCGGGGCGATCATGCCTGAACCCTTGGTTATGCCTCCTAAGCGTATGGTCTGGCCATTTTCCAGGGTGGTTTCCAGGGCGTGCTCCTTGGGGTAGGTGTCGGTGGTCATGATAGCCTCGGCGGCGTTACGGCTAGCCTGGGCCGAGTGATCCAGTCGGCGCAGGGCATCCTTGATCAGGGCCTGAATGGTGTCCATGGGCATCTGCCGTCCGATGATCCCGGTGGAGGCCACCGCCACCTCACTGGTGGGCAGGTCCAGACTGATGGCCACCTGATCCGCCATCTCCCGGGCATCCTGCAATCCCTGCTTACCAGTGTAGCAGTTGGCGTTGCCACTGTTAGCCACCACCGCCGACAGACTACCATTTTTAAGGGCCTCCCGGGTTACGGTGATGGGGGCTGCCTGCACCTGGTTGGAGGTGTACACTGCTGCGGCGGTGGAGCCCGGGTAGTGGATGAGTCCCACCCCATAGTTTTCCTCACACGCTCCAGAGGCCTTAACTCCCTCCACAGCACATATTCCTCCTTTTATCACTCTCATTGCTTTATCCCCCGCTTTATAATTAATAATAATTTTTCTTATAACGAATTAGTTCACATCAATTCTGGGTGCTGTTTCCAGTGGAAGTATCATCGTCACCGTTATCGGTATCAGTGGGATTGGTGGATGGTTCCTGGTAAACTTCCTCCTGGGGTTGCTGAGTATTCGGCACCGTGGTATTGCTCTCTACCGTGGTGGTGGCGTTGTTGGAATTCCAGATGGTGGGTAACTCCCCGGACTGAGTCAGGTTCAGATCAGGCAGTTCAGTGGTACTGTTGCCCAGTCCCAGGAATGCTCCCACTCCACTGGCCATGGTGAAGGCCAGTAAGGATATAATAAGGGACACCACGGCTCGGGCCTTGGTTTCGGGTTTCATAAGTATCTCACCTTAGTTTATAGTAAAAAATTATCAATTCAGCTGACGATGGCGTACAGCATGGCCAGGACTATGGCCACCAGGCCCAGCTCCCACTGGCCCACGTTCCAGCCAATGAAGGTGGCCAGGAACACCAGTATGAATATTACTGCTACTTGGAAATATTTTTCCTGTATGAACTCTGAAACAGCCCGGGTGAACTCGGAGGGTATGTAGTAGGCGTACACTCCATCCGCCACGTCGAAGACCATCACCGGAGTGTTGTTCCAGATCTTGATCTCATCGGCCAGCTGAGCCCTTTCCCCGGCTTCCCGGCGGCTTTTACCAATACCCACCCGGAGACGTACTCCGTTGTTAAGTCCGTGCCAGGCGCTCTCGATACCGGCCCGTAGGGCAGCGTCCTTAGTGGGCAGGTTGGCGATGAGGTCATCTCCTCCCTCCCGGTAACCCTCGATCCGGCCTTCACAGTCGGTTTCTATGAAGTTCTTGATCTCGTTCATGATCTCCACCAGCCTGTCCCGGCCCTGCTGGTCGATGAAGCCGGTGGAGTCAAAGACATCGATGAACAGGTAGTTGTCATAGACCGCCGGGGTTCCCTCCAGCCGGCCCAACCGGTCCGAGAAGGTTATGGCGAATTCCCCGCCCAGTTTGGTGAATCCCACCCCACTGGTATTACCGATCTGCTTGTTAAGATTTATGGACCTCTCGATGGCCGCGGCACCAGTCATGCCCACTGCCACCCGGACGTCGATGGCTCGCTCCATACCCATACGGATCAGGGCGATACCCACCCGTATGGCATCATTTTTGGATAACAAACGGGCCACCACTTCGGTGGTACTTTTCTCCACGATGATACCCTTCTCTCCCCGTATGAGGTTCACAAAGTCCCCGATGATCCGGCGGTCCCCTCCGAATACCTCGGCGTAGAGGAAGCGGTCACTGCCCATGATGATGTTGGACAGGAGGGCGTACTCGTTAACCTCATTCTGGGCAGGCTCGATCTCCATGAAGCGACGGTTGTCCGGGATGTTACCCCGCCCCACCTCCTTCAGGACGTTCTGGAGGATGTTCTCCGTGTTGATGTTAGCTGCTTCCACCTCCAGGAGCATGGTGCGGGTGAAGTTAACCATCTCCACGTACTCCCGTTCCCGGTCATTGGTGGGGTAGTACTTGGTACCGATGGACAGCACCCGGTGCTTCACGAGGAAACTGAATATAGCCTTTAAAAAATAGTCTTGGGCCATTTAGTCCCGTCCTCCCTTTTCGAGGTGGATTTCAAAGTTTCCAGGTTTTTCCATCAGCATACTGGGCTTAACCGAGACTATGGGGAACTTCCAGGTGCCCAGCCGGGCGGCCACCGTGCTGGCTATGTTTCGGGAGTTTTTCTTAATGAAGGGATAATCATGGTCGTTGATGGTGATGTTCACATGGTAGGGTGATTCCTCCAGTATCTCATCGGAGTAGATGATGTTCAGTTCAAAGGAGCCGGGCTTGGTGAACAGGTCGTTACGCACCGCCACCAGGGGTGCGTGGTCCATCTTCAGTCGGTCCCCCACGGTAACGGCGATGTTACCCGCGTTACGCACCGCATCCCGGTAGTCCCGGGGGCTGACTAAGACGAAGATGATGAAGTCACTGGTGGTCTCGGCATCCTCCACCATGTGCAGGACCTTTTCAAAGAAGGGTATCTTCATGAACACGTTCTCCAGTTTGGAGTCAATACCCTCCTCCCGGGTTTTGGTGATGCGGTCAATGGCCTCCTTGGCCACCGCTATCCCTGAAAGTTTCTTATTCTTCTTCAATCGGTAAGAGTCATAACCCTTCTTCTCGAATTCATTCAGGGTCTGGGTGGATATCTTCTGCAGGATGTTCTTGATCTTCTTGGGCTTGGCAGCGGAGCCCACCAGTATGTTGTCCCCCTTGAAGGTGAAGGGTATCCGGCGGCTCTGTATATCCTGGAATTCATCGTTGTACTCCCGGAAGACGTCGTTGGATAGGATCTTGGCATCCTCCTCCTCGGCCCTCTTCAGGATATGGTGGTCAGCCGTGGTCCCCGAGGGCACCTCCTGGATCTTACCTTCCTCCACCAGTTTCAGATAATCATCCTTCTGGTCAATCTCGTGTCTCAGGGAGGCATCGGCTATGAGAACCGGCTGAAAGCCCATCTTCTCCAGGGCTCCCACCGCCTGCAGTATACGGTCTAGGCTGGGCTTACCCTCCATCTTCCCGTGATGGGCCACGTTAGCTGCGTCTACAATAACCTGCAATAAATCACCTGCACGTGTTTTCATACTTGGCCAGGGAGGTAACCTCCCCATCGGCGCTGTTCAACAGTATCTCGATATAATCATCATCTATGTCCACCGTGTTGTAGGAGGACAGTTGCTTACCCCTTAACTTCAGGGAGGAAACTGTGCCAGCCGTGGCGAAGGCGGTGTCCTCCACCATCCACACGTGGGGTATGTGTTTATGGCCGGATAGAACCAGGTTGGCATGATTCCTACACATGGATAGTAGTATGTCACCGGCATCGCTTAAAACGTTTCTCTCCCTTCCGGTGTGGGGCACCGGGATGATGTGATGGTGAAGGGCAATGATCCGGTACAGGCCCCTATCGTTGGCCTTGTGTAACTCTTCTATCATCCATTTCTCCTGGGTTCTTCCTACCTTACCATTATCCAGGTCTGGTTCACTGCTATCCAGACCTATAACCTGCAAATCCTGACTTTTAACGTGGAGGGTGCTGTACATACCCCGTATGAGGGTGCTGTACCGGCCCCGGATGAGTTCCCGGAAGGTTTGGTCCCCTACGTGCCGGGCGTCGTGGTTACCAGGAACCACCAGCATGGGACTGTTTATCATGTCCAGGTACTCGGCGGCCATCAGGAACTCGGAGTAATAGCCATTCTCGGTTAAGTCTCCAGTGACGATGGTGGCATCGGGGTTGCTGCTGTTGATATCATCCACCACCTGGAGGAGTAGTTCCTCCCGGAAATCCACCGACCCCACGTGCAGATCGGATATATGGGCAAGGTAGGCCATGTTCGGTTAACCTCTCAGGAACTCAGCTTCATGATGGCCTCGGCCAGGTCGCCCTGGGTTTCTTCCAGTGCCTGGCGAGCCTCTTCTTTAGTGACTCCGGTCTGGGTGGCTACCATGTCCACATCATCATCGGGTATGACCAGTTCCTTCTCTAACAGTTGCTCCTTGGTCTTACCAGTTACCTGGTAGGTGTTCTGACCCATGAAGTTCATGACATTGACTTTGGGGTTTTTAATAACCAGTTCCTTATCCTTCAGGCGTATCACCACTTCCTCCACGCCCTTCATATCCTTCATGTCCATTCCCATCTGCTTCATGGCCCGCTGCATCTGCTTCATCTGTTTAGGGTTCATCCCTGCTCCTGGTAACATTAAAGTCCTCCTTTTCTCGTCTTAACTGCTTGACCGGTTTGGAAGTCGGTGATCTCCCGGCCGTTTAAAATGGACTTACCAAAGGCCAGTAGTTCATCCTCACTGTTGACGATTAACACTTCTTCCTGTGCATGGATATCTATGTCACAATTTATTACAAATTTAGCAAATATACTTTTTCCTTCCCGGGCGAAGGGCTCGGCCTCTTCATTAACCACTACCCGGTTAACCGGGTAGGGAAGGTGTTGATGGAGTTTCCGGGCCCCCAGGGCCGCCAGTACCAGAACCCCATCACTGGCTCGCAGGGTGGCGATTAAATCCTCCCCCTGGTAGAGGTGCCGGATCTTGCCGGTTTTACGACTCTTCACCACCCGTACCGGTCCATTAAAGAGGGCCACTCCGGCTCCAGGCAGGAACTGGTAGTCGGCTATCATCCGCACCCGCTCCAGGTCATCCGTATCCAGGGATAGAGGATCCACCACGGTAACCTGTTCCTCCAGGTCCAGTTGATACTTTTTAACCAGTTTACAATCTACCAGTGCGGTTTCAAAGCCCTTCAGGTACTCCTCCACCATCATCTTAACCTGATGGCGGGCCTCCTGGTCCATGATGGTGGGGGTCTCGTTCTGGGCCAGGGGATAGACCTGATCCAATTCCAGGGGTATCACCCCGAAGGGAACGTCCACCACCGCCAGTTGCAGGGGTACCTTTCCCTGGATGACACCTCCACAGTCTCCCTTCCGGTAACCAACCCCCAGGTAGTGGGTGAGGTTCTGGGAGTAGGGCTTGGTAACCGGGGCTAACAACAGCACCGCCTCCTTCCGGGGCAGTTTCTTAACCTTCTCCCAGTGGCGGTAGACCTCGGGACGGCGGAGGGACTCGGTGCCGGAGTAGAAGAAGGCTGACTTCTTGTAGGGAGGATCATACTTCTCTATCAGAGGAGAATAAGTTCCCAGTCTCCGCAGGGCATCTAACAGGTAGGGATGGGCCCGGCAACGCTGTTCCACCAGCTCCCACAGGCTGCCCTCCACTATGGCCTGGCGGATCTGGCGGATCTCAGCGAAGCTGATGGCCAGGTTATGCTGGGCCAATAGCAGGGTGCGCTCCTCCCCATCCATGCTCCTCAGATCCGTGGGGGTGTATGCGGTGCACACCGGGCAGCTGCAGGGCATCTCCACCAGGTTCTCCAGTTTATGGGTGCCATTGGGCATTAGTAACCGGTCATCCTGGGCGTACAGGATGTAAGCGGCGGAGTCGAACAGGTCACAGCCCATGGCCACCGCCAGGGCAAAGACCATGGGGTGGCCGGCGCCCATGAGGTGCCGGGGCCGGGAGTCAGGCAGGTGCTCCACCGAGGCCATGACCACCTCCACCAGTTCCCGGTAGCGGTAGGACTCCATGAGGGGGACCACCGCCCCGATGGGATGTACCTGGAAGTCCATCCCGGCCAATTCCTGGGCACACTTGCTTCTCAGATCAGGGTAGGTGGAGCCCTGCACCACCGAGTTCATCATCAGATCCTCCCGTACCTGGAGAGACTCCCGGGCCCGTTCCAGGGTTACCTCCAGGTCCCGTTCCGCCCTTTCCCTGGGGACGTCAGGGGGTGTGGGGATGTCCAGGCTGGTGCCGATGTCGGTGCCGATGGCCTCCTGGAACTGGATGATCTCCGGGTTGGTGACTTCCACCTCCCCGTAGGTGGATAGCTGGAAGGAGCCACTGTCGGTTACGATGGGACCGGGGAAGTCAATTAAACCATGCACTCCCTCCTTTAAGGCCTGTTCTCGGAGTTCATCGTTCTTGTAGATGAGGTAGGCGTTGGTGATTACTATCTCCGCCCCGTAATCCTTTACCGGCAGGGTCTGCCGGCCGGGGTGCACCACCGGCATCAGGGCCGGGGTTCTGATCTTACCATGGTCCGTGGTGAGGATTCCCACCCGGGCCCGGGCATCCTTGTACTTAATCTCGAAGTTCATACACGTGTCACCTGAGTTGTGAGTCAATAAAAATCAGGGTTTTATAAGTTTTTTCATGGAAAAAAAATCTTGATATGAATTTATATTTCCTTATTAATTAGATTTTATTTCTTAATTTTCAAATAAATCCGTAACATCAGTAGAAAATGGGTATTCAATCCATATAAATGTTGAGGTTACCTGTCTGTGAGTAATTCTTCCAGGCGGCGTTGCATCTCCACTATCCTCCCCCGGGAGCCAGGATACCTTCCCTGGCCACAGTGGCAGATGCACAGCTCATACTGGGGGCAAACCAGGTAGCGGGCCTCCTCAGAGTTAAGACCAGCCAGCCCCACATTGTTTATCTGTTTTTCTATTCTTCTTTTCAGTTTAGGATTCTTCACCTCCCGGTTAAGGTACAGGGGGGTACGTACCGTGGAGGCCAGGCGGCTGGTGTTCCGGGCTCTTTTTCTTTCTTCTTTTCTCCTTTCCAGGATATTCTGGGGGTGGTCCTGTAACTCCGGATCCCGGTAGGGTACTCCGGCATCGGACAGGGCCACCATCCGCTCATCATCATCACTTAGGGGGTTCAATTTACTCCGGGTGGGGGAGGCAATGGTACCGCCCCGCCGGCCCACCCGGGGTCCTTCTCCCAGCTCCAGGCCCGCCATAACCAGGGCCATCCGCACCGGTGCCGCGGAGGTGTAGGTCAGGATACGGCCCGTCGGGGATAGGAGTTGTGACAGTTGCTCTAGGAACTCGGCACTGTACAGTTCCGGGGATTTACTGGGGCTGAAGGGGTCCAGGAACACCGCCTGGTAGGGTGGTGTCAACTCCGGGAGTAGCTGGCGGGCGTCGCCGATGTGCACCCTGATCTTAATGTTCCCGGGGAGGGGAGGCTGGGTCTGGTAGCGGAGGTATCCCACCCCCCGCAGGTGGTCTTCAATGGCCCGTTTCACCAGCTGGTGGCTGGGCATGGGCTCCGGCAGGAGGAGGGCGGCAGCCAGGGTCTCCGGGGAGTACTCCACCAGGTCCACTTCCACCCGGCCCGGCTGCTGTTCCAGGAGGGCGGCGGCGTTGTAGCCCAGGCCACTGCACAGGTCCAGGACCCGGACTTCATCCTGACCTTCTAATCCAGAGGGGACGGCGAATTTCTCCCGGGCCTCAGTAACCGCCCCGTGGATGCTGTGCATGTGCTCCTGCTGGTCATTTATCCTCTGGGAGGGCAGGGTGTAGGATCCGTCAGCAGTTTCCACCAGAAAGTCCCTGAGAAAGACCTGGGCACGTTGGCGGGCGGTGGGGTCTCCCTCCCGTTCCTCCTGGAAGTAGTGGGCCAGTGCTTCCAGGACCCGGGGGGGAGGGGTGATGGCAGGGTAAAACTCGGTGGACATATAAAATCAAACTCCAATCAATGGATGGGGAGAGTGGGTCCTAGATCCCATGATCCTGGGTCTCTCTATATATAAACCCCTTAATAAAATTATTAAATAAAAGAACTAGGTTAGGATGTGATGATGAATGGTTAAGGTCATGGGAATGGTGGGCAGCCCCCGCGCTGGTGGGAACACCCAGAAACTGGTGGAAGTAGCCCTGGAAGCTGCCCAGGAGGCAGGTGCAGCTACGGAGCTTTTAACTTTACATGATAAGGAGATGGAACCCTGCATTGCCTGTGACATCTGCCGGGAGACCGGGGAGTGCGCCATCTACGATGATGTGCCCGGGGTGCTGGAGAGGATGGTGGAAGCCGATGCCATCATCATCGGCAGTCCGGTGTACTTTGGAAACGTCACCGGTCAGTTGAAGATACTTATGGACCGCAGCCGTCCCCTCCGGAGGGAGTTCAAACTGAAAAATAAGGTATGCGGGGCCCTGGCCGTGGGTGCCTCCCGTAATGGTGGTCAGGAAACCACTATCCAGGCCATCCATCACTACCTGCTCATACAGGACGCCATCCTGGTGGGGGATGGGGATCCCCTGGCCCATTACGGTGGTGCCGGGATGGGGGGACCGGTGGGGGACACTGAATCTGATGACCCGGGTCTGGAGACCAGCCGGAACCTGGGACGCCGGGTGGCGGAGCTGGCCCGGCTTCTAGAACGATAGAAAAGAGAGTGCCGAGTATCATGACCATGCGTGTAACGGTGGGTATCGTGGCCCGTAATGAGGAGGAGTATCTGGCCAATACCCTGAAGAGCCTGGTGGATCAGGACTTCCCCCGGGAGGAGTACGAGATCCTGGTGGTGGATGGTGACAGCCAGGACCGGAGCCGGGAGGTGGCCCGCCAGGTGCTGGAGGAGTCCGGCCTGCAACATGCAGTTTACAATGAGAAGGACTACGGTTCCAGTGGCCTGTGCTTCGCCCGGAACCTGGTGATTGATAACAGCGACCCTCAGGCCCGGTACATAGCCTACACCGACGCCGACTGTGTGGTGGCCCCAGATTGGCTGCGCACCCTCTACCAGGCCGTGGAGGATAGTGGGGAGGATGTGGCTGGTGCCGGGGGTCCCCGGCTCATCGCCCCCACTGAGAATAAGAAGGAACTGGTTATAAACGCCTTCATCACCTCCCTGGTGGCCTCGGGTGGTAACCCGGCCTTCAGCCAGCGGGAGGTGCCCTACCTGGAGAGCATACCCAACTACAACGCCATCTACAAGAAGGGTCTCATTAAAAAATTCCGCTACGATGAGAGCCTGGTCATCAGCGATGATCATGAACTCAACTACCGTCTGCACCAGGCCGGGTATCTCTTCAAATACGTGCCAGAGGCCCGGGTTTACCACCGGGAAACCGACTCGGTGGGGCAGTTCACCCGGAACATGTTCCGCTACGGATTCAACATGACCAGCCTCCTGCGCAAGCACCGCCGCTTCTTTAAGGTGAAGGTGCTGTTAACCCTGACCATGCTCCTCTACCTGGTGCTTCTCTTACCCCTCTACCTCCTCCTGGGCAATCTATCCTTAATTCCGTTCCTACTGTACCTGGCATATGCCATCCTGGCCTGGGGTGAGGTTCTAATCCGCACCCGGACGATTTACTCATTTCTGGTATTCCTGCTCATGCCCCTGCAGCATTTGGCCTATGCCGGTGGGGTGATCTACAACTTCCTCACCCCCCAGAGGAGGGTGTGAATTTATTAAAGTGTATTAGGGGTAGAGGGTAAGTGGAGATTCTATATATATTAAGGAGTGAATTCTGAGTTGATAATAATAGGGAGTGAATTCTGAGTTGAGAACCGATACCAAAAAGGGGACCACACCAGCAGATGCTTTCTTCCAGGAACACGGCCCGGGCATCGTGGTGGTGCTGCCGGCCTACAATGAGGACCAGACCATAAGCGGGGTCCTGGATGATCTGTTGCGGCTGGGGGTGCAGCTGGTGGTGGTAAATGACGGCAGCCAGGATGACACCCACCGCATCGTCCAGGAATATGTGAAGAACTATCCCGGGCGGGTGCACCTCTACCGGCATCTTTTGAACCGGGGAGTGGGAGCCACCCTGCAGACCGGACTCCAGGCCGCCCTCTTATTAAGGCCCCGGGCCCTGGTGACCTTCGACGCCGATGGCCAGCACCATGCCCAGGACCTGTACGGGGTGGTGCGGCCGGTGGTGGAGGGCCAGGCCGATGCAGTGATTGGTATCCGGGATTTCAGGAAGATGCCCCTGCACAAGAAGTTCGGGAACACGGTGATGAACCTCATCACCCTCATCTTCTACGGCCACCAGGTGGTGGACTCCCAGTCCGGCTTCCGGGCCTTCACCCCCCAGGCCGTCCGGATGATGGATCTGCACAGCAGTGGCTACGGCATCTGCTCGGAGATGGTGGGCGAAGTATTCCGGCATGATCTGCGCCTGGAGGAGGTGCCCATAACTACCATCTTCACTGACTACTCCCTGTCCAAGGGTACTGACACCAAGATTGGCCTGAAAATACTGATTAAACTAATAAGAGATGTGTTCAAATAACAAGGTAAGGTGAGTAAAATGGAGTTTCACTTGTATCAATATCTGGGGATCCTGGTGGGGGTAGTGGCCTTCCTCTTCACCCTGTCCCGGTTCCGGAAGGGTAAAATGTCCCTGGGGATGCTGGCCCTGTGGAGTGGGGTGTGGATCATCATCATCCTGGTCTCCCTCAACCCCGATGCCACCTCCCAATTGGCCCTGGCCACGGGTATCGGCCGGGGACTGGATGTCATACTTATACTGGGCCTCATCGGCTGCTACTATCTATTGTTCCGGATATTCAACATGATGGAGAACTTGGAGGAACAGATGAACTACCTCATCAGGGAGTTAGCCCTCCAGGGAGGGGAAAGTGGCGAGAAAGAGGATGATGAGGACTAGAACTATTTTTACAGGTTTAACATGAAGATCGGTTACTTCGTAAGCCACTACCTCTACCCGGACCGGGTGGATCAGCCCGGGTACGCGGCAGAGTACGCCCATGGCGGCACCGAACTGGCCGCCTACCACTTGGCCCAGGAGATGGAACGACGGGGCCACCAGGTGGAGGTGTTCACCACCGCCCAGGACAGTCGAAGTGTGGTGGAACTGGACCGGGTGAACATTCACCGCTACGCCACCCAGTTCCGGGTGGCCAGTGCCAACTTCAGCTGGGGACTGCTCCGGGGACCCCAGAAGGTAGGGGTGGACCTGGCCCACGCCCACTACAACATGCCCTACGCTGATTACTCGGCTCTACTCTACGCCCGTAAGAGGGGGGTGCCCCTGGTTTTAACCTACCACGCCGACGCCCCCGACAGTGGAGGGAGTTTCCTGAGAAACGGGCTGCAGAGCTTCTACAACCGGCACCTGCTACCCCGGGTCCTGGAGGAGGCGGATATCATCATCACTACTTCCCAGTCCTACATGGAGGAATCCCCCTATCTGGATAGTCACCGGGAGAAGATCAGGGTGGTGCCCAACGGTATAAACCTGGAGGAATTCCAGACCACCCTCCCTAAGAGTGAGTGCCGGGAGCGGCTGGGTCTCCCCCAGGATAGGGTGATCATACTCTTTTTCGGCAACCTGGTCCCCTACAAGGGACCGGAGGTACTGTTAAGGGCTTTTGAAGAAGTTCATGAGGATTATAAGGAGGTGTTGCTCCTCTACGCAGGCCGGGGTCCCCTGCGGGGTGAGTTGCAGAATTTATCCCGGGAACTTAAGGTGGGGGAGGATGTGATGTTTGCGGGGTACGTGAGTGACCAGGAGAAAGCCCTCTACTACCAGGCCGCGGATATATTCTGTCTGCCCTCGGTGAACCGGGCTGAGGCCTTTGGCATCGTCAACCTGGAGGCCATGGCCAGTGCCCTGCCCATCGTGGCCTCCCATCTGGGGGGCATCCCCGACATCGTCCGGGAGAAAGAGAACGGCCTCCTCTTCGAGCCCGGTAAGGTGGAGGAACTAACCCGGGCCCTGCGCTTCCTGGTGGAGAACCCGGACGAGCGGAGGAGGATGGGCCGGGCTGGCCATCAGATGGTGGAGGATTACTCCTGGATGAAGATCGCCGGGGAAACCGAGAAGATCTACCAGGAACTCCTAGAAGGTGGTGAATAGGATGGAAGTGGATTACATATGCGGCCACCGCACCGACCGGCTCTTCGGCATGGCCAAGTACGAACAGGAGATTAATAGAAGGATCACGGATGTGCAGTTTAACCGGATCGACTACCTGCCCCTGCGCACCGCCCTGGAGAACCGGTACCCCCAACTTTTCTCCAGTCAGGAAACCTCCCCGGAGAAGTATCAAGGCCCGGCCCCATCCCCACCCCATCCCCTGGTGGAGAAGATGGTGAACCTGGCCCGGAGCAGTGGACGTCACCTGGACAGTTACCGTTACCAGTTGATGGTTAAAAGGGCCATCAGGAAGGATAACATCAAACACCTAACTCTCCAGGAGTTGGGCTTTCTTTTAAACACCATCCCCACCCGGAAGACGGTGATCAACTGTCACGACCTCATCCCCTGGGTCTACGACCAGGAAAGATCCCGCTGGTGGAAGAACAACATGCGGGGTTTGGTTAAGGCCCGGAAAATGATAACCGTGTCACAGTTCTCCCGGGATGAGATCGTGAAGCACCTCCACTACCCGGAGGAGGATGTGCACGTCATCTACGATGCCGTGGACCACCAGCGCTACCACCCCCAGGTGGAGAAACCCACCCTGGAGGAGGGATACAAGTACCTGCTGTATGTGGGTTCGGAAACTCCCCGCATGAACCTGGACCTGCTCCTGCAGGCCCTGGCTAAACTGAAGAATCTGATACCCCAGGTCCGGCTGCTCAAGATAGGGGAGGCCCAGGTATACGGGGCCCGGGAGGAGTTGCTGCGCCGGGTGAATGAGCTGAACCTTAACCAGGAGGTTCTCTTCCTGGGCTACCTGCCGGAGGAGGAGCTGCCCGGCTGGTACGCCGCAGCGGATGTGGTGGTCTATCCCTGCCTATATGCTGGTTTTGGTCTGCCACCCCTGGAGGCCATGGCCTGCGGCACCCCGGTGGTCACCTCCAACACCACCAGCCTGCCGGAGGTGGTGGGGGATGCCGGTTTGATGTTTAACCCCCACCGGGTGGATGAACTGGTCACCAAACTCTACGAGGTGTTAAGCTACCAGAACCTGCAGAAGAAGCTGATAAAGAAGGGTCTGAAACGTTCCCAGCTATTCACCTGGGAGCACTCCGCGGCCCTGACCCGGCAGGTGTACCAGGAACTCGAGGAACTGGAGTGAAGTGTTAGCCACTATCCCCGGAAGTAAAAAAAAAGAGTACATCAGTAAACCCTTATTTTAGATCTCGAAATCCGTACTTCCCGGTCCAGCCATCCCTAACTCCCCTGAGAACTGTCTGGGATTCCCTTCCCCGGCCCTTAAAGAGATATTCCAGGGAGGCCAGCAGCCGGGCCAGGGTGAAGCGCAGGTAGAACTGGTACCTTTCCCGGGTGGGGCAGTGTTTCCGGGCCAGGAGGAACTGGTTACGGGTCCCGTAGTAGATGGGGATCAGGGCCTCCACCGATTCGGAAACCTTGTGCCAGATCCGTGCTTCAGGAACCAGACAGACCCGGTACCCCGCCTTTTTAGCCCTTAAACACCAGTCCACATCCTCACTGTACAGGAAATATTCCGGATCCAGAAGTCCCACCCGCTCCACTGCCTCCCTTTTCAGGAGCATGCTGCAACCAGAAATGAAATCCAACTCCTGGGGAGCCAGAAGGCCATGATCCTCTTCATCAAGGTGGTGGTGTGTTATTTCACCGGTGCAGGGATTGATGTAACCCCCCAGGAAGGCTATTTTATGTGGTTCCTGGTGGTAGTACACCGTGGGGCCCACCACCCCAATGGATTCATCCTGCTCGGCATAATCCACCAGGAAATCCAGGAAGTGGGGGTGCACCAGGGTGTCGTTGTTCAGGAGTAAAAAGTAGTCTGCTTCCAGTTCTTCCCGGGCAAACTCCAGGGCCACATTGTTACCCCCGGAAAAGCCCAGGTTTTCCAGGTTTTCCAGGAGGATCAGATCCTCCGGGGCCTGCTCCCTGATCCGTGGTAGAGAGTCATCCTGGGAGCCATTGTCCACCACTATCACCTGGTAATGGGGATAGGTGATCTGGTGTAGGGATTCCAGACACTGCAGGGTGTCGGTCCAGTTGTTCCAGTTCAGGATGATGATGGCTACCCGTGGCGAGTTCATGGCGGTTCATTCCCGGTTCAAGAATTCCTTCAGCTTACTAATGTTCCAGTCCAGTTGTTGCTTGATTTTCTGGGTGAACATGGGTTTTCTGGCATCCCAGTGACCCATGGTGGTGTGTATCTGTGGATGATGGTCTCCGTGCTTTTCCAGTAACTGGACCACAGTCTGGTAATATTCCCGGGAGATGGAGTAGCCAATGGATTTGTGGTAGATGGTGAAGGGGAGGACATAAACAGCAAAGCCCTGTGTGATGATACTCAGACTGTAATCCACGGCGTACAGGTGCCACCCCGGGGTTACCTCCGGGTCGAATGATAGTTGTGTGAACCGGGCGGAGGGGATTACGAACAGGCATTCATCCACGGTCTGTACCCTGGTTGGCCGCTTGAGGTTGTATGGTGATACTTCTTTGGGCGGATCACCGTGCAGCATGTTAGTTATGACATCAGCCTGGTCAAAGGGCATCCCCGCCACACCAGCCAGGCCCAGGCCCGGTAAGGAATCCAGACACTCCTCCAATTCACGGATAAAACTGGATGAGCACAAATCCACATCCTGGTGGGCGAACATGATATATTCGCCCTGGGCTTTCCCACCCCCATAATTCAGGGCTTCTGCTGCAGATTTATACCGGTTCTGAGTGTTATCCACCAGGATCAGTTCATATTCAACTTCCTGGTCCTCCAGACTTTTAAGCAGGCATTCATCCAGAATCTTCCGGTTATTAAAGACGCACACCACTGAAATCATAGTTTAAACCTCGGCCACGGCGTAAAGGCGGAAATAAATGTGAGATTTAATAATTTTAATTTTATAAAGTCCTAAAACCAAAGCTTTCAAGGGCAGAGGTAACCCAAAGGCACCTAATTGGACTTCATCCCCCTCTTCTACATTGAATCTAGCAAACTCCTGGCCAATTAGGTTCTCCAGATCTTCTTTGGTAAAATAATTAACATGGTCTTCTTCAAGGAGGTGCTCGTACGTTAAGCTGAACTGGCTAAGCTGGGATAACTGGCCGCAGTTAGGAACGGTGATAAGCACATTTTTCCGAACCACTCTTTTGGCTTCTTTTAGTAAACTAAGTGGGTTTTCAAGGTGTTCTAAAACCTCAAAAAGTAAAACCGTGTCAAAAGAATCATCTTCAAAATCTAAATAGTCACCACTGGTAACTATGGCATTCACCCCATTTTTTCGCGCCTTTTCAACGTAGTGAGGGTTAACATCAGCCCCCGTGCACTGGAATCCTAGTTTTTCTAACTGGAGGCAGTATTCACCTGTAGCACAGCCCAGATCCAGGATTACTTTCCCAGCATTAGATGCTGCAAAGTCTATCAAGGGGGGAGAAACATAATTTTCATGATCAAGATACCATTCGGGGGTATTCCTGAAGATCTCATTCTTTTTCAATTTATTTCAATCCCATTTTTTTTAATTTTCTTTTGTTGTATATGCTGATAATTTTTTATGGTCTTCCACCCTTCACCATAGCCAGCAGTAAAGTTAGGGGGCCTCCTCCGATTTTCCTAATAACTGCCGTAATAGTTTCTTATCAACTTCGTCAAATGTTTTCAATAGATATATAACCACCAGATAGAGTGAAGAAGCTAGGATGACAAGTAGAAGAAGATTTAACCCCGGGAAATACCATAAGAAGGCACTCATAACTAAGCTACCTATCAGTACCTTAAGGATGATCTTCATGAATTTTTTAGAATCGACGGTGTAGCCCAGCTGGAAAGTGGTATGAACTATATAGGAAACCAGCACTATTTCGGTGATAACCGTGGCTACACTGGCCCCCACATAGCTGTATCTGGGAATTAAAATTAGGTTAAGGATCACATTGATTATGAGGCACATAACGGATATTTTAGTTATGAGTAGCTGTCTGTTGATAGACTGCAGGATCTGGACGAATGTGGCCCCGGCAAAAGTAAAAACTATGGTCCATATCAAAATTTGCAGTGCAATCACCGCCGGTGCGAAATCTGCTCCGAATACCAGTGAAATTATTTGTTTAGCAAGAAGGGTGGTACCAAAGCCCAGTGGAATTCCCAGGATAAGCATGTACTTGAAGTATCTCTCATAAATCAGCATCAGTGAATCATGGGAGGACTCATAAAGACGGGACATCACAGGGAATATGGACATATTAACCGCGTTGGGAATGAATAAAGTTATCAAAATGAGACGATAAGCCGCACTGTACCAACCAACCACCAGGTTTCCCTGAATCAAGGAGAGAATAATGGAATCCACGTAGGTATACAATGAGCCACTGAGTCCTGTGAATCCAAAGGGCCATGCTTCTTTTAGGGTTGGCTTCCAGAAGCTGAAATCCACTTCTATTTTGGGAATGTTAAACTTCCAAAGATAAACCAGAAATAGGTAGAGGAAGTTCAGGCTGTTGGCGATAATATACAATGCTGCAAAGTAAAGGATATCCAGAGCATAATATATCCCCACTAATGTTCCGGATAACATTACCACACTGGTAAGTATGGAAGATAGGGATACATACTCCATTTTTTCTTCAGCCTGCATAAGCGCGCTGAATATTAGGCTGAAGGAGTTTACGATGACGGATAAATAAACCAAATACACTACGTTTTTCACCAGTTCCGGATATCCCGCCAGGTTAACAAATATGGATAACAGTCCCCATACCAGGAAAGTTAAGATTATTTTCATCAGGACGGTGTTAGATATGAATTTACTGGTCCTGGACCTATCCCGGGCAAGCTCTCTGATCATCAAGGTGCTGAGACCCATATCCACTAAAATTCCAAAAATTCCAGTCAGGGAAATGGCCAGGGAAAGTATTCCAAAACCTTCAGCTCCCAGATACCGGGCCATGTACAGGATGTAGAAAAATACTAAAATGTAGGACAATATCTGTGAAACAAACAGCGCTGTACTATTCTTGGCTATCGTCTGTAATTGACCCATATAAACCTCGTCTAATCAGAAATTTATTGATATTAATGATTTATCAGTATTCGTTTATAAACCAACCCTCCATTGGCAAGTCTCCAGGGAGTACAGATGAATAGGGAGTAATTGCGGTGTAATTGAAGGCCATCCAATCACCATAAAAAATCAGTTTTATTTTTGGTTATTAAGGAGTTCCTCCCTACTTAAGATTATAAAAACTAATCAGGTGAACCACAATCATGATCTACTTCCAGGGCTGCACTGCCCGAGAAAAGCTTACAAGAATTTCAAAATCCACCCAGGAATTGCTGGACCAGGCCGGAGTGGAATACACGGTACTGGATGATGAGGAGTGCTGTGGCTCGGTGCTCTTAAGGACCGGCTTCACCGAGGATGCCCGGGAGGCCATGCAGAAAACCTATGACAAGCTGCAGGGAGAGAGGGTGGTGGTCAGCTGCGCCGGCTGCTACCGCACCTTCCGGGAGGACTACCCCCTAATGGTGGGAAAGGTGGATGTGATACACATCTCCCAACTCCTGGAGGAGTTACTATCCGAGGGTAAGCTCCAACTGGACCGGGAAGAAGTGAAGGTCACCTACCATGACCCCTGCCATCTGGGCCGGCATCTGGAAGAGTATGAAAGCCCCCGCCGGGTCCTGGAAAGGAGGGGAGAATTGGTGGAGATGGATAAGAACCGGGAGGAAGCCCGGTGCTGCGGCTCCGGAGGGGGAGTTAAATCCGCCTACCCCGAGTTATCTCAGAGTATGGCGGAGCGCCGGGTGGAGGAGGCCCGGAAGACCGGGGCGGAGTTACTGGTCACCTGCTGCCCCTTCTGTGTCCTGAACCTGGAGTCGGTGGGGAAGATCAAGGTCCGGGATCTAGTCGAGTTCCTGTTAGGGGAGGAAGGGTCATGAAAAAGTCCATAGAAGAGGGGGATTCATGAAGAAATCCCACCTCAACATCATGAACCGGTCCTTCACCGTGCTAGACGAGAGGAGGGCTAGGCTGCTAAAGGACCCGGAGACCCTGAAGCTGAAAAAAAGGGTGCAGGACATCCGGGAGTACGCAGTGGACCACTTGGAGGAACTCCTGGAGGAGGCGGCCTCTAACCTGGAGGAGAACGGGGTAGAAGTGATCATGGCCCCTGCTGGTCTGCAGGCACGGGAGGCTATCCAGGACCAGCTGGAGGGAGAAGTGGTAGTGGCCAAGTCCAAATCCAACACCGCCGGGGAGATCCTCCTCACCGAGTACCTGGAGGAGGAGGGAGTGGAGGTCCTGGAGACTGACCTGGGGGATCGTATCGTGCAGATGCACCAGGAAAGCCGGCCCTCCCATCCCATCGGACCCGCCGCCCACCTGGACCTGGAGATGATCGCCGAGATCGTGTCCAGTTACCTCGGAAAAGAGGTGGAAAGCCAGCCCCGCAGCATCCTGGAGGCGGTGAAGGAGGACATCCTGACTAGGCTACCGGATATCCGGGTGGGCATCACCGGGGCTAACTCGGTGGCTGCCCAGGACGGGGCCCTACTCATGGTGCACAATGAGGGTAACATCAGTATGCTGTCCCTCTTGGATGTGCACATCATCTTGGTGGGGATCGATAAGGTGGTGGCCACCCTGGAGGATGCGGTGTCGGTGGTGAAGCTGGAGACCATCTACGCCACTGGTAAGAAGACCCCCGCCTATATGAACGTGGTATCCTCCCCCTCCAAGACCGCTGATATCGAGCAGGAATTGTTGAAGGATATGTATGGGGCTAGAAGAGTGGTGGTGGTCTTTCTGGACAACGGCCGCCGGAAGGTCCTGGAGGAAGGGGGGGAGAGTTTGACGTGCATTGGTTGCGGTAGTTGCATCGTTAACTGTCCCGTGTACAGGGTCTCCGGCCCGGATTTCGGTTACCGCCGGCATCTGGGCGGCCGGGGGGTGGTGCTGAGCCGCTACCTCGAAGATGACCAGACCTGCACTGACTCGGGCCTTTTCAAATGCACCCTCTGCGGTAACTGCACCCGGGAGTGTCCCCTGGAGATACCCACCAACCAGATCCTGGAGTTACTGCGCCGGGAGTGCGTGGAAGGCGGTCTCCAGAAGGAGGAGCACCAGGTGATCCGGGACAATATAAAGAAGAGGGGATCAGCCTACCGGGATTAATAAATTTTTTTTTTAATAGGGATTTATCAACCCCAGCCCGCCATATAATAAATAGTGGAGTTATCCATGATACTTTAATAGAAATTGCAGGGGGCCAATCATCAAGCTGAGAACCCGGGGTAAAATGGTGTTGAATAGAAAATCCACCACCACTAGACTGTCCTCTGTGGACATTCTCCGGGGACTGGCGGTTCTTTTTATGGTGGAGGCCCACATCGCCATCATCATACCCTTCTTCTCGGACCTGGCCGTTACCTTTGCTGCTCCTGCTTTTTTGTTGGTGGCGGGGTTGAGCTTCCAGCTCTTTTTAAGGAACCGGGAGAGCCGGGGCTCCAGCACCCGGGATATCTTCCGGGAGGTTTTCTGGAGGGCCATGACCCTGTTTTTTTTAACCAGCCTCATCACCTGGACCGCTAACCTGGTGGGATGGGGTGGCAGTGTGTTTTCCAACATCTTCTTCATCATCAGCACCGGCTTCCTGGTGGGGTTCCTCTTGCGCCGGAGCTTCCGGGGGCAGATCCTGGCCGTTATCCTGATCCTGGTCCTGGATCTGGTGATCCGTGCCTACCAGGTACAGGCCCTGGCCTTTTTGGCCGGGGATGTTCAGGGCTTGCAGGTGAGTATCCTGCCCTACCTGTGCTTTTTCTTCTTCGGCCAGATCGCCAGTAAGGCCTATAAACAGGACAATTTCAACCGGTACGATAACCAGGTTCTCCTGTTCTATGGGCTGCTGTTTTTCATGCTGAACCTGGCGGTGTACCTGGCCTTCCCCTACCCCCTGGTGGGCGAGTTACGGGGTTACACTCCCCTGCTCTTGATGGTGGCCAGTCTACTCCTCCTCTTGGCGCTGGTGCTGGTGCGGGTGGTGGAACTGGATGGTGGACTGCGAAGGTGGCTGCGGCCCCTGGAGAATTTGGGCAGAATATCCTTCACCAGCTACTATTTAACCTACATCAGCTTCCTGGTCCTGGGCAGCTTCCAGTTCTCTTCGGCGGTAGCTGTCAATCTGCTCCTTTTTATGGGAACCAGCCTGGGACTGGTGGTGCTGGAGAGGCTGTGGAGACCCTACTACCGCTATGGCTTGGAATGGGCTTACCGTAAGATATCTGCCACTGCCCTGGCTTACACCCGGAACCGGTGGCCATGATGGCTGTTTTTGATGTTATAATAATAAATTGACTGGCAGTGGGAATATTGAAATTTAAATAGAAATTTATTTTTATGGGTAAATACCATGTAAATAGTGGGGGGAATTTGTTTGATTTTCATAAATAAGAAGCACGTAATATTAGGATTAGTTATTCTCTTGGCTCTCATCTTCTGTGGATCAGCCACCGCCGCTACGATAAACGTCAGTCCCGGGACAGACACCATAAAAACTGCCCTGGCCAGTGCCCAGAATGGGGATACCCTGAATCTATCCGCAGGGACCTATAATGATTACAACCTGGTGGTGAATAAGAACCTGGTCATCCAAGGACCAGAAGTAAGTGGTGATCCCACCGCAATTATCGACGGCCAGGACAAGGGCAGGGTATTCCAGATCATGGCTGGAACTACGGTGACCCTGAAAAATTTACAGATCATTAATGGCCAAGCACCCAGTGGCACCTACGGTGGAGCAGTGCATACCAAAGGCGAAACCACCATCCAGAAGTGCAAATTCACTGGCAACAAAGCCCTGTGGGGTGGAGCCATCTATAATGACTTCGGTGGTGTGCTCGGCATCACTGACTGCATCTTCACCAATAACCAGGCCACCACCTACGGTGGGGCTATAAAAAATGAGGGCACGTACTGTACCATCACCGGTTCCACCTTTAGCGGCAACAAAGGAACCGAAGGCGGAGCCCTTAATGACCTAAATTATTGGGAGATCATTAACTGCATCTTCACTGGCAACATAGGAACCAGGGGAGGAGCAATAGCTAACTATGGAACCACAATCTTCACCGATTGCACCTTTACTGGCAACACCGCCAGTGAGTATGGTGGAGTGCTGTGTAACTATGGTAGCACCACATTCAATCGATGCACCATGACCAGTAACACGGCCACTGTGAATGGAGGGGTTGTTTACAACTGGGGTGGTTCGGTAAGTGTCAACAAATGCACCGTCTCCAACAACAACGCTCAGTTTGGCGAATTCATCTACAGCGGAAGCAGTAATGGCGTGACGGCCAACTTTAACCGCATCCTAAATTATGGTAACCAAGTCATCTACAGTGAATCAGGTACGGTAGATGCCACTAAAAACTGGTGGGGTAACAACAATCCCAGTCTATCCAGTATAATCGGAGGTAGCGTGACATACAATCCCTGGATAGTTTTAAAGATCAGCTCCCCATCGACAGTGGCCCCCGGGGAAACAGCCACCATCACCGCCGACTTGAATCATGATAACAATGGGAATCTCCTCAGCGGAGGATATCTGCCAGACAACCTGGGAGTGACCTTTACTGGAACCGTCAGCCCCCTCAGCGACACCACCCAAAATGGGGTAGCAACCACCACCTTCACCGCTGGCTCGGCTGGTACCAGCAGCGTCAGTGCCACCGTGGATGGGCAAACGGTATCTGCCACCATCAACATCGGGACCCTGCCCCTGGCGGTCAGCAGTGTGGATCCTGCTAACAATACCGTGAACGTGGCTCTTAATAAGGTTATACAGGTCACCTTCAACCAGGACATAAAATCCGGGAACAACCAGATCGAGCTAAAAAACACCAAAACCGGGATAATGGAGCCGTTCAGCACCAGCATCAATGGTGCCACCCTCTCCATAATCCCCACCAACCTTCTAGCCTCCGGCACCCTCTACCAGGTGCTCCTCCACTCCGGGACCGTCACCGATCTTTCCGGGAATCCGGTGAGTGCCTACGTAAGCCAGTTCACCACCATGCCCCCATTAACGGTGTCCAGCACTGACCCGGCCCACAAGGCCACCAACGTAGCCTTGAACAAGATTATACAGGTCACCTTCAACCAGGATATTCAGGCTGGTAGTAACTGGATCGAGTTACTCAACACCAAAACCGGGAAGGGTGAGGCCATCACCACCAGCATTAGTGGTAAAGTACTGACCCTGACTCCCACCAAGCTCCTGTCCAACGCAGTCCCCTACCTGGTGGTTATCCATACCGGGGCGGTGAAGGATCTGTCCGGGAATCTGGTCAGCGCCTACCTCAGCCAGTTCACCACCATGCCGGTACTGGCGGTTAGTTCCTCGGACCCGGCCAACAAGGCGGTGAACGTACCCCTGAACAAAGTGATACAGATCACCTTCAACCAGGACCTACAAGCCGGAACCGACTGGATCGAACTACTCAACACCAAAACCAACCAATTCGAAGCCATCACCACCAGCATCAACGGAAAAACATTAACCATAACCCCCACCAGCACCCTGAACACCGCCACCACCTACTACATCCTCATCCACACCGGAGCGGTGAAGGACCTCTACGGTAACCCGGTAAGTGCCACTGTACTCAGATTCACCACGGTTTAATGGTTTTTACATCCTGGGGGAGATGCTAAAATGCTGGGGATGAAAAGGGGGTCTTAAGACCCCTACCCACTCTCTTTTTTTCTTGGATACCGAAAAGCTATAATACCATGAATTAGTGATACAATTTTTTAGTCCCTTGGGGTAGTGGTAATCCTGTAAGGCTCTGGACCTTTCGACGGCGGTTCGACTCCGCCAGGGACTATTTGGATTTATGATTTTTCCGAAGAATTTTCCTATTATAGCTTGATATTATTATTTTTCGATTGAGTAATAGAAATATTGATATTAATTACTAACAATATTTTCTATTAACAATTTTATAGGGGAGTTTAGAAAATGTACAAGAAATTACTTTTGGGATTATTTTTTTGTCTAGCCATACTGGGAACCGCGTCGGCGACGGACTGGGATGTTTATCCGGGTGACTCCATACAGGATACCATAGACTCCGCATCCGCCAATGACAAAATAATCGTCCACGATTCTGGGGGGGTGCCCTACACTTACCAGGGGAGTATTAATATCTATAAAAAGGTTAACTTAACCTCCTCCGGTAATGTGACCATCAACGCCACCTCCACCCTGAACCCTGCCGTGAAGGTACTCTCCAGTGGCGGTGGGTCCACCCTCCAGGGATTCAGAATCACCGGTGCCACCAATAACTACGGCATCGAACTGGACCTGTACCACGCAGCCGGTGGAACCACCTACATCCTGAACAACTTCCTCTTCAACAACAAAGGCGGGATCAACCTCATCGATGCCGACGGCACCGTGATCATGGATAACACCATCAGTTACCGAAGCGGAGACGGGTATGGAATTAGAATGACGAACTCCAGCTCCAACAAGATCTACGCCAACACCATCTACGGGAATGATACCGATGGTGGTATTCTGCTGCAGAGTGGTCAGAATAACCTCCTTGAAAATAACCAGCTGGTGGGAATCTCCAGTGATAGAGGTTCCGGTATATCTATCCAGGACCAGTGGAACACCATGCTGCAGAACAACATCACCAACTTCTACAATGGTATCAGCTTTGAAGCCATTGCATCTGATGGTAATCCCAACCTGATTGATGGATCAGCCCTCAATAACTACATTTCAAACTGTAATTTTGGGATTCGTGTCACTGATGCTTTCAATATCATAATCATGGGTAACCGAGTAACTGGATGCGAAAACAACGCCATTTACATTCCCTGGTCAACCAATACCACCATTGCCTACAACATTTTAACCTACAGTGGTAGTAGTGCCCTCAACATCCAGAGCGACAACATCACCATCCTGGGCAACACCATCGCCAACAACCAGCGGGGCCTAGCTATAGACGGTCACAACTGCAACGTCTACAACAACAACTTCCTGTACAACCTGGATCAGGCTTTAGTGGTGTACAATGACAGTAACTTCAACCAGCCCCAGCCCACGGGAGGAAACTACTGGAGCAACTACCTGGGAGTGGATGCTAATAATGACGGATTCGGAGACACCCCCTACACCTTCACCGGGGATTATGCTACTGATTCAGATTACCTGCCCCTCATGAAACCCTTCTGGTTAGTTTACAGAGTGGAACCCATTAACCAGGCCACCAACGTGGTCCTCAACCAAATAATTCAAATCACCTACAACCAGGAAATAAGCCCGGGAACCAACTGGATCGAACTGGTCAACACCAAAACCGGGAAAACAGAAACAGTGAACATTAAAATCAGCGGTAACACCCTCAACCTAACCCCCACCAAACTACTATCACCCTCCACCCTCTACCTGGTGCTCATCCACACCGGGGCCGTCAATGGTCAGGCTGGAACCCCCTGCCCATCCCTGGTCAGTAAATTCACCACCGTAGCCCCACTATCGGTATCCACCCTGGACCCGGCCAACAACGCCGTTAACGTAGCCCTCAACAAGAAGATCACCCTCACCTTCAACCGGGAGATAAAAGCCGGCTCCATGTGGATCGAACTAATCAACACCAAAACCGGGAAAACGGAAGGCTTCACCAGCAGCATCAGTGGTAAAGTACTGACCCTGACACCCACCAAGCTCCTGGCCACCTCCACCATCTACCAGGTACTCCTCCACACCGGAGCAGTCACCGACCTGGCCGGCAGCCCCACTGCCTCCAAGGTCACTAAATTCACCACCGTACCGCCACTGGCGGTATCCACCATCGACCCTGCCAACAACGCGGTAAGGGTGGCCCTCAACAAGAAGATCACCCTCACCTTCAACCGGTCCATTAAAGCCGGCTCCATGTGGATCGAACTAATCAACACCAAAACCGGGAAACCAGTAGCCTTCACCACCAGCATCTACCGGAACACCCTCACCCTAACCCCCACCATCACCCTGAACACCGCCACCACCTACCAGGTGCTCCTCCACACCGGAGCAGTCACCGACCTGGCCGGCAGCCCCAACCAGGCCTACGTTTCCAAATTCACCACGATGTCCCTGATCCTCCTTTAATACCTCCCCCCTTTTTCCTTTTTTTGGGGAATATATAAGTTAAAGAGTGTTAAAGGTACCTACTTTTTTTGGAATACTACTCGATAAGGGGTGGAAAATGGGAAACACTATCTTCCTCCAGGACGCGTCAATAGACCCTGTGGGATCTGAAAGTAGTGGAGGTAATCAGAAAAATGAGAAACCCACCAGCCTAAGGAACCTGTCCTCTACTCCTGATCCAGAGACCATCCCACACCAGGTGCACCGATTAGCCCATTAGGACTGTTGAAACTGGAAACCAGGCCAGATCAGAGTAAAATACCGGTAGTTAATTTTTGCGAAAATGTATAGGATACAAATAACATAATATGAAGCATATGGGGGGTGTGAATAATGGTTTATGTGCTTGGACGGTTAAAACTCGAGAGTTATGATAAGTGGAAGCCTCTTTTTGATGAAAGATCAGCTATACGCAAAGAAAGTGGCTCTAAAGAGGCCCATCTTTTCCGTAACTCCGATGACCAGAATGAAGCTGTGATTGTATTTGAATGGGATAGTAGGGAAAACGCACAGAACTATATGGAATCTGATGAGATGTTAAAAAGTCTACACGACATCGGAGCCGAAATAATAAGTATAACCTACCTTGATGAACAAGAAAAATCAATTTAAAAGAAGATCCATAACATTCCTACTAAAATCTGGGTTCTCCTATCCACCAAATAAATAAATGGTGGCCCACCCTATCCTCCCCTAATTTCTTACAGTCTCTTCCTAAATAATATGCTAGAAAAAGAATTTTTTTTGTCTTCAGTTTTAGAGGAATAATAACAAAAATATGTGAGTTAAATTGAAGAAACTGTCCCTGGGATTGATTGCCGTATTAGTTTTAGTAGTTGGTACATCAGGATGCCTTTTTGATGGTTCTGATGATGAGATATCGGCCAGTGTGGTTTATGAGGAAAGCTATCCGGTTATAATCAACTACGATACTTCAAAACAGGAGGATACTCCCATAATTCCCATTAAGGGGAAAGTTCTGGTGCTTGATCTAGAATATTTATTGGAGTCAGATCCATCAGATAATATAACTGCAGTTGATCCGGAAAAAGTAGATCCCAGCTCTTTTTCGAGTTCAGAAAGTTTGTTTTATAGTTCTACCGGTACTTCGCTTAAAGACGAATATCCCAGTACCTTCCTGGACCCTAATAAATTCCCCTGTAACATCACTATCACCTTCTTCGTTCCAGTTAAAGTTCAAAAAGTGTATATGGGTAACTGGGGAGAAAATATCAGAGGCTATCGGCTGATCACTGATGTAGTAGTTTTATACTGGCCTGAAAAAGAGATAGCAGGTTGGCATAGAGTTCATGGTTTAGCTCCCAGAAACTTGGAACTCTTTATCAGTATACCTCCCACCGAGATTTACGGTGATAGTCAGGTAGATGAATGGATCCTATCCCTCCCCGTAACATGATTAAGGTATGGGGGTTTTTTGCTCTAAACCGAAGTTAATCCTACTTACCTTTGGAATACTACCAGATAATGAGATTTAACTCCACCTTCCAGGTCTTCCCCCACCTCGGTATCCAGCTGGACCATCTTAAAGCCGTGCCTGGTGAACATCTCCTGCAGTTCTTCCGGACTCCGCTTGTACTTCAGGGGAGGGCCATAACCGGTGTCCATCTTTTTGTAGTCCATCACCGCTACTCTACCACCAGGTTTTATGATCCTTTTAAGCTCCGATATGGCTTCGTCGGTGTTTTCTTGGGCTACGAAATGGTGGAAAACATTGATCAAAAGGCACACATCCACCATGTCATCTGTTAGGGGGATATCTCCGGCTATATCCCCCTGGATGGGTATGATGTTGGTTATCCCCTTGGCTTTTACATGGTTTTCCAGGTCCTCAATGGAAGGCTCGAAACTATCCAGGGCATAGATGACGGCATCATCATCCAGCAACTCATGGGCCAGGAGGGCCACATGCCCATCACCACAACCGGCATCCATGAACACTTCATCTCCCTTGAGGTTTAGCCTTGAAAGTACCTCAAGAGCGTCTATAAAAGATTCCGATGATCGGCCCCGGATGCGGTGGCCATTAGAGGGAACTGATCCAGTCTTATCTGACATTTTTCTTACTCCTAAAGTAATCGTTTATTCTGTCGATATGGTATATTTTAATCATTTGCACCGAATAAAAGAATAGCATCCGCAGCAGACTTTAAACTTTTCAAAGGCCAAGATAGCCATGAACCTCACAACCAGAATACTCATCGGAATACTAATCCTAACCCTAATAGTAACCCTGTGCACCTACTACGCCTCTGAGTATGAGAACCACCTGGAGCATCCCAGCTACCGGGCCATCTTAAGTGACTATCCCCAGGGTGAGGTGGTCCGGGTCTACGGCACCGTGGTTAGAAACTATCCGGGTGGATATGAGATCCAGCAGATCTACCAGGACCAGCTGGTGAGTGTGCAGATCGTTACCGGGTCTCCGGTGGCTCTGGGGGATAGGGTGGACCTGTTGGGGGTGCTGGGGCCGGATAATACGGTGAGTAATATCCAGAAGATCTACGTCAACCAGATGTGGAAGTACTACTTCCTGATCCTGCGTTCCTTCCTGGTTTTACTCTTTCTGATCTTCATCTTCCACCGCTACTGGTCCTTCGATTCTAAAAGATTCGTGTTCAGGAGGCGCTAGAGTATGCCGGACTGGGTGGTGCACGTGGCCGTGGCCTGGACCCTGTGCCGGTTGTTGAGGTTCAAGTACCCCCAGTTTGACACATCCAATACGATCCTGGTGATGGTGGGGGCGTTGATGCCGGATGTGGTTAAGGTGGTGATGTTGTTCAACCTCTTGGGCCATGACTGGTGGAACTACATCTACGCATTGCACCAGCCCCTGGGTTCCTTCCTGGTGGCGGGTTTGGCCTCGTTATTTTTCGAAAACGAGAAAAAGACTTTTCTGTTTTTCGGTCTGGGAATCTTAACCCACTTTGCACTGGATCTGCTCCTCTTGCAAGTGAGTGGGGGTATCTACCTGCTGTATCCCTTGAGCTGGATGGCCTTCCACCTGGATGTGGTGGCCAACGATGACTACCTGATCACCCTGGTGGCGTTGATTACGGCCCTGGTGGTTTATATGGTGGGTCGGTGGCTTGAGGGGAAGGATACTTGAGTTGATTATATTCTAAGGGTACCAGCAGCTGGTGATGATTATTAAATAGCCCATTTTTTTAGGGGGATCATCGGTCTAAGACAAATCAGGTCCCCATTCCCGGTTCAGTAATAAAAATTTGAATATATTTAAGAAAAAAGTAATACTAAATTAGAAAAAAGTATTTATAGGGGTAGTTACAAGTTCTAGATGTCAACCACGTGACATAAATCCCCGTAGGGAAACTCCTCCAGGAGTCGATCCCCACTATCTAAGTACAGGGCATCTAAAAGATAATTAAAGTTACAGCTCAAACTTGTGCCTCTAGAAAGGTGCCCTGTCTACTGGTTATCCATTAACCCTCCTTTCTGGAAGTAGGGCTCAACGCCATTTTAAAACCCTACTTCCAGGTTAGGCCCATGTTGATTTCTGTAAAATAGGGAAAATGTCTCTTTCTTTTAAAATAGTATGTTTAAAAAAAAATTTATAAAAAAATAGTTTTTTAGCTTAGTTTTCTTTTCATGAGGTAAGCTCCCAGACCCAGTCCAGTTAAGGCCCCCATGAGAATGCCCATGAGGAAGGGGGTTAAAAAACCGTAGCTGGTTTCGGTGCTGGTGGAGTTCAAACGATTCAGGCCCTTCCGGATGGTCTCTGAATCCGGGTTACATATGATGATCCGGTCTGAAACCTCGGGATGGCAAGCCAGAAACTGGTTAACGGTTTCCAGGTAGGCTACGGCTAATACTTTTTTTTGAGGATTGGTGAGCAGGTGTTCCAGTTCGTGCTGCACATCCTCAGTGGATTGGAAGCTGTACACGGTCACGTTCATACCCATAGCATCAACCACCCCTTTAGCAGTTGATCCTGTGGAGTTATCGGCGATGACAATTGAAGTGGCCGAATCCGGGGTGACATGTATTCCATGTGCACTGACCGGGGCCATCAACCCCAGTATAACCAGCAAGAGCAGGGTGGTGGATTTATTCTTCATCATGTTCTTTTTCTCTCCGTCTAGATTTTATGCAGGGTTAACAGTTCGGGTTTGACTTTGCCCAGGAAAGAGATGATCAGCACGTTGGCCAGTCCTTCCAGGATGGCTACCAACAGATAGAAGGGTACCATGGTGGCCAGGAGCACATCCAGGGTGGCGATTCTGGCCAGATACAGCATGAGGACCTGGACCAGGGTGGCCATCATTATGCCCAGGAAGGTTCCGGTGAAAATGCTAAACCGCAAGTTCAGGTCCCGGGTTATCCGGTAGAAGAGGTAGGTGGACAGACTGATGACAACTCCCATGGCCAGGGTGTTGGCACCCAGGGTGGTTAGTCCTCCCATTCCCATTAAGAAGTACTGGATGACCAGGCACAGGAGGGCCACTATGATACCACTCAGGGGGCCTAATAGAATGGCCACCAGGGGTATCAGGAAGAAGTGAATGGGAACTCCCAGGGGTGAGGGTATGGAGATGGAGGAGGTGGCCACCGTGGCCGCGGCGAAGATGGAGGTGTACACCACATTTTTTTCCCGGTGTTCTATCCGGGAAAGTTTGAACAGGTACAGGGCTATGAAGATAAGGGTGATGATCCAGTAGATAAGGGCGTGGGAGAGTGGTATTAATCCGTCTGGTAAATGCAAGATAATGACCTCTTTTATTAGTATTTAAGTTCTTAAGTAGCCATAATTTATTCTATATTCTTCAACTAGTCATAACCGGCTTCTTCAACTATCCATACCGGCCAGGTTATTACTCCGGGTTGTGGGGTAGGTTTCCAATCTAACTAGAAATCGAGTTTTCCAGATATAACCTTTACTATTTTATCCCCAAAGAGTATTACTCAATTGTGGGGAATCCCGGCCCAGGGTATTAATTTTCCAGTTAGTATTACGCGACGGCCTGGATACCACCTCCCCTGTAATAACACAAATGTTATATATAGTATTACTACACAGTGGGGTTCGACTTCTAAAAAGTCACAAAAATTTAAAGGAGGTGAAAAAGGATGAAAAAACAAGGAATAATACTAGTTCTAGTCGCGGTGATGGCGGTCCTGCTCTGTGGAGCAGTATCCGCCGCGGATTCATCTACCACAGAGGTGGATGTACTAGGTGAAGGTAATGCTTCTGAACCAGCTGTGGATCCCACCCTGTGGGTAACGGTTAACTACGAATACCCGGATGATGTTATTAATCCCGGCATTGAGATCAAAGACTCTAACAATGCCAGTATGGACTTTGATAAGGTAGCATATTCCAACACCCTCTACAAGTTGAACTTCACCTATCCTGGCGTTACCAACGGTATGCTCTTTAAGGTGACCGTCAGCGCCCCCGGCTACACCACCCAGTCTCAGAACGTGGCGGTTAATCAGGCCGGCTCTGATCCAGAGTTTTATGGAAACGCAGCCTTTAACATGAAGGCCACCAGCAACTACCAGCTGGGCCGGGAAGTCACCAAGAAGGCAGACCAAATCTTGAACTTCGCCACCGCCGACGATGTGCTGTGCATCACCACGGCGGGATTGGCTTACCGGAATGGTACCACCACCGAAGATTGTTTAGAAGGGATATTGAATGGATCCCATGGTGAGATCAGCTATGGGCAGGGTAACCTGTTAACCTTCCAATCCATACGAACCGACCCGGTGGATTTTGCCTTCATAACCAGACGAGGAAGTGTGTTAACGTCAGTGTTCTTTAAGAACGGTTCACTGACCCCCGCTTATCAGGGCACCTTCTCGGCCATCGACCAGACCCTGTGGGATAAGACCATCAAACCCACCTTTGGTGATAAGGCCTTCGGCTATGTGAGTCTGGCCAATGCCTGGAAGGAAGGATTATCCACCGACATACTCCGACAGGCCGCCTACCATGGGCACGTGTGTCTGGGAACCATCAGTGGACAGGCCATGGTAAGTCTGCTTTTGAAATACTACCCACCAGGGGTGTATGGCAATACCGGAGAACTGGAAGCCACCAGCTACCGGGCCATCGGTGTCCCCGGAAACTCAGATGACGATGCCTACGTCTATTCACTGGATTTAACCACCGGGAAACGTTCCTACGTGGGATACTCCACCGCTGAGGACAACATGGTGGGCTTCATCCGCTGGAGTGACACCAGTAAGCAGGGCACCCTCATCATCATGAGGTTCAACGAAGACGCCGTGCTCCAGTTGTACAAAAAGGAAACCGGCCTAGCCGCCTATACCGGTATCGCCGGGGAGCTGCGCTTCAACTCCTGGTTAATAGACAAACTGGAAAACGACCCCGACTCTTTAGTGGAGATACTGTACGTATTCGACAATATAACCGCAGAGGTGCACAACAACCTCACCGGAGGAGTGGAATCCAAGGTAGTGGTTACCGATGCCCGGGGACTGGACATGGATTACATACTGGGCCTGGGACTTCCTAACGTTGCCAGCCAGAGAGTGGCCACCAACTACGAATCTGGAAACCTAACCGCGGACCAGATCAAACAGATCGGAATAGACGCCGCCAACCTGGCCATTGCCCTGTTTGCAGCCGAGGGTGTTAATCTGGAGAAGGATGACCCTATCCTCACCGTCTTCACCACGGCTGGTTACGTACGGGTCCAGGGACAGGTAATGGACATGACCATGGATGGAATATATGAAATCCTGGGATCCCGACTCTCCAGAGCCACTCTACTACCAGTGCACAATGCCCGCTACAATCCCCTGTACTTCCAGTTCAGCTACGAAAATCCCAACGGAACCGTGACCAGTAAAACCATCTACTACGATCCAGAAACCGGAGCATTAACTAGTAAAAATCAATCGGCCTGTATCATAGACCAGGTGATACTCTACGATCCACCCTATGATGCACTGATGGCCTGGTTATGGCACAACCACGTCTGTGGAGGCAGCTCACCAGGATACCTGATTACCAACTACATCTACCAGAACTTCCCCCTCGGAGAAGACGAAAGTTACGCCTTAATCGGTAATTCCATCAGCTGCCGAGACGACATCTACTCCTATCTATTGGGGATTTCCCCCGGAGCAGGAACCTACTTCAGCCAGAGAATGACCAGTGCTACCACCGGCAGCGATATCCTAATCTTGAGTGTCTACGACAGCAAAACCAACACCAGAAGAGTAACCATCATAAACTGGAAAAACCCCACCTTCCAGGGGACTTACAACTCTTATGAAGAATACATAAAGTTGTACTGGGGTGACTATTCCTCACCCAACCTGAAATCTGCACCAGTAATTTCCATAACTGCAGATACCTGGGTAACCGAGGAAGAGTGGGCTAAGATCATAGCCGGTGGAGATGGATCACTTAACGCCCTGGAATACATTAAGGGCCTACCAGTACGTACCCAGCAGGACCTATTAAAAATCCAGGGAGGTTCCCAGACAGGTGGTTCAAGCAACCAGGGAACTGAATCCAACGGATCTGCTAATGGATCTTCTGATGGATCCGGTAGCCTCTCCAGTGGATCAGTAGGTGATTCTGGAGTAGCAGTCAGTGCTGCTATCACCGTAGGCGAAGCCGGTGAAACGGGAAAAGCCTACGAGGTAACCCAACCCGGCTCTGACGCTTCTGGTGACTCACCCTGGGGCACCGCTGCTGCGGTGGGAGTAATGGCTGTTCTAGCATTAGGTGCCTTTGGATTCCTCTTCAAAAGCGGATTCCTGGGAAGATAAAACAATTTCCCCCTTTTTTCTTTTTTTAAGGATATAAAAATTGAGGCGTATAGAACATGAACAGAAAAATAATCATTCTAATACTGGCCCTAGTATCGGTTCTAATCTCTGCCGGTGGGGTAAGTGCCCATCCGGGGCATGGTGAACCTATAGAGGTTCCATCCGAACCAGCAGAACCAACTGAACCAGACACGGGAACCACTGACACCTCCACCTCGGACACCACTACCTCCAGTACTACCACCTCGACGGGTAGCGGATCTACCGGGACAGCTTCAGCTCCCACTGAGACCGCTACATCCTCCAGTGCTGATACTGGAACTGAGAATTCTGGTGAAGTGGACATATATCCTGGAGATTCTGAAGATATCAATTCCTCCTGGCCCATGGCGGCCCTGTTTGGTGTGGCTGCAGTTCTAGGTGCGGTGGGCGTGTACTACAGGGGGGACCGGTTCGGTCTTTAAATAAAATTTTTGCCTAGTGGGTTATCCCCCTTGGGTGATGAATACAATGCAATGGATAAAGGAGGCCCTGAATAAGATGAGTAAACTACACCTGGAAAAGATATTGGAACTGGCCCAGTCGCTGCAGGACTACTCCGCCGAAAAAATTACAGATACGCCCCTAGAAGAGCTTCTACCATTTCTCCAGATCCTGGAAGAGACAGCCCGGGATGAAAAGATGGATGCTGAACCAGCTGTTTCTAAGAAGAGCCCCGGCGCATCACCGGTTATCCGTGATTTTCACCGTCAATTAACAGTTAAGATGGAAATGGAGCAGGCCCAGAAGATCCTTGCTGCCAGCAAACCCTGGCCCTGGTTACGAAACTATTACTTCTACAAAGACTACCACAGTCTCATAACCAGGGAGCAGGAAATGGCCGGATTCGCCCCCTATGAGCGCCTGGCCTATATAGGGGGAGGTGCCCTGCCCCTGTCGTTGATACTCTACCAGCAGCTTTTTGGGATCCGGGGAGTTAGTATCGAGAAGGACCCGGAACTGGCGGCCATATCCCGGAAGGTTCTGCAAAAGTTGGATCTTAGTTCCCATATCCATGTCATCCCGGGGGATGAAACCCTCCTGGCGGAGATTGAATTTGAGGGCTTCATAGTGGATGCTCAGGCCCAGCCTAGAAAGCGGGTCTTCACCCACCTGCACGCCTCTGCCCCGGCCGAGGCCAAAATAGTCTGCCGCGCCTACGCGGGCCTTCTAAACTCGCAGTTAAGCCCGGAGGATGTCTCCGGCTTCCAAGCCATGGACCAGTGCCTCTTCTCGGGGAAGGTTAATCTAAGCTCGGTTCTGGTGCGGAAGGTGTGAGCTGGGAAAGTTTTGTTGGTTATTACCGGTTTTAAAATAATCCGGATGAATAGTATTAAATTTCTATAAGGTATTACAAAATCCTTTATTTTCACCCCAGAAGTAATAATACAAATTAAATAGAAAGTATTATAAAGTGACTGGTTGAAATTGTGTATTACATGACGGAATTACTGTGGATGCTCCCGGTGCTACTGATATTGGGAGTCCAAATCGGCCTGATGATGGGATTCACCGGCCTGTCCCGGAAAAAAGCCGCAGCAGTGATCCTGGGCCTGGGAGGCGGATTACTCCCAGTAACCTACCTGGCCAGTGGTGTGGTAGACCAACTTTCGGGATTCATCCAGGATTACAGCTCGGCTCTGGGGATCATCCTGGCCACCATCCTCCTGTACACCGGATTCCGCACCCTGAGGGACAGGAAAACCAGCACCACCAGCCTGTGCAGTGTGGCGGCCATCCTCCTGGCCTCACCCCTCCTGGTGACATCGGCCCTGGTGATGGGTGGGTACGGGGTCCTGTTTCTCATGGTGGTCCTGACCACCTGTTACCTCGGCAGCTCCCGCCTGAACCAGCACCCCCCGGTTCTGCTGGGTAACTTCACGTTGGTGGCTGGTTTCTACTTTCTAGCCTCGGCCCTGGTAATTCCCAATATCAACACCCTTTCCAGCCAGCAAATGAGTCCCCTGGTCATCCCTGATTTCTGGATGTTGGTATATGCCCTCTTAACCCTGGTCATACTGTTGGCAGCCGGATTTTACTTAACCCGTCGTTATAGTCCCCTGTTGAGGGTGAATTGAAATTTCTAGATGTGAATGATTCTTATTAGGTGATACTATTATGGTAGCGATTCCAGGCAGTGAAATGTTAGGTTCGGCTCTGCACGTCATAGCCCAGAGCCTATTGATACCGGTGATTGTGGGCCTCTTGGCCTTTATGTTCTACGCCATTGTAAGCTTGGGGGGACTGATCTCCGAATACACCGGCCGCATAAGAGTCCCCACCGACCAGATCGAGGAAATAATCAGTGCAATCTCCAACCCCGGTACTCCCGAAAAAATAGTGGAAGTCATGGAAAACAACCAGAACCTTCCCCCCCGTTACCGGGAGATCATCACCAGGATCGCCAGCCACCCGGAACTGGGCCGCAAATCCCGGGAGGCCCTGGCCCGGAAACTAATCGAAGAGGAAGAAGCCCGGGCCGCTAAGAGCCTGGAGAAAACGGATATGGTCACCCGTCTGGGCCCCACCCTGGGGTTGATGGGGACGTTGATACCCATGGGGCCGGGTCTGGCTGCCCTGGGATCCGGGGATATTGGCTCCCTGGCCCAGGCCATCATCATCGCCTTCGACACCACGGTGGTGGGACTGGCCGCCGGTGGGGTGGCCTACTTCATATCCAAAATCCGGAGAAGATGGTACGAGGAGTACCTGTCCAACCTGGATGCCCTCTGCGAATCAGTACTGGAGGTGATGGATCATGGTCAGACGCAGACGCCCTATGCTTTCTAGAGAGGAGGAGGATCCCATGGCTGGATCGGCCAACCTGGTGGATGCCATGCTGGTCCTGTCGGTGGGCTTTCTCATCTTCCTGGTCATGTCCTGGAACATGCAAAACGTGATCTTCGCCGACATGACCCCTGAGGAACGGCAAGAGACCATGAAGGCCATGAAACAGGTGGCCGAAGTGGAGATGGGTAAACAATTGAATGATACTCCCCAGACGGAGTCCGGATCCGGGGAGGGCTTCGTGGAGAAGGGAACGGTTTATCAGGACCCCACCACCGGGAAGCTGATCATGGTGGAGGGATGACTAGTAGTAATAAAAAATAGAAGATTTTAACCACCCCGGTAATAATACGAATCAAATAGAAAGTATTATATAGGGAGGAGGACCCCAAATAAAATCTGGACGAGGAAAAACATACCCAACTTCTTCCTTTGCCATCATTGTTCCCCCTTCCCATCCCCTGGGGAAACAGTGGATAAAAAAAAGAGGAACATAGCACACCTCTTCCATTTCTTACGGAGCATCCAGGTGTTGCTCCGTGAGAAATCTGATTCTGGAATAATACTTGACTTGATCTTGAAACCCATTATAGGAGTATTTATATGAGGCTGAGACTGGTCCGCCACCTGACCACCAGCGAAGTTCTCCATAACCTGGAGAAGCGCTACGGCTCCCTGGATGATCTTAAAAACCGCCTAAGGAAGGACCCCGAAAACTTCCTGTACCAGATGGACCTGGAAACCTGGCAACAACACCTCAAACATCCCCCCCGAGTGGTGGAGGAAAAAGAAACCATCCACCTCCAGGACCTCCAACTTTGGGACCTGAAACTACTGCAGATCATCAAAAAAGAAAACCCCCACTCCATAGGTGAACTATCCACATTAGTGGGCCAGGACACTGAAAGCCAGGTACACCGATTAGCAAAGGAAGGCCTACTAAAACTAGTAGCAGGACCAGAAGGTACCCAAAAACCAGTGGTAGCTTTCAACATAATAGAGATAGAAATTTAAAACCACTAAGGAATCCGGTACTCCCCTACGGATTCATTATATGGGGGGGGGAAGTTAAATTTATTTTTTTTAATTCGTTGAATTGGAGTTAAATATGTCTCATATACTTCCTAAATCACCTAAGTAAACCAAATAGTTCTATTATAATACTAAAAGATTATAGTAACTAATAGTTTAATTATATCATCCTAAAAAAATATTAATCTAAAATCTCCTATCGATAACGTCCAAATACATGCATAAGTGCAGATAAATCGTCAAATTAAGCCGAAAATCTCTGTTTCGTGAAAACCAGTAAACTGTCTCTTTTTAAACAATTTTAGAATTAATTCATCTAGTCCAATTGGTTCATAGGTTCCAAGTATCTTTAGGGCATTCTTCCTTCGTCATCGCTTTCTTCCAATTTAAACGACTTCCTCGAGAACTGCTGGTTTTTATCAATTCAATATTAGCCCTGACCGGGTCTAATCCATAGTGAACTCGTATTAAAATTGAGGATAGCAGCTTCCGGCCAGATCGCAGGAGACCACCTCCGATGCTACCGGTACTATTGTTGATAGGGTGAGTTTTACCTTTTCCTTTTAAGAAACTCTCTGAGTAAAGATATACTTACTGTCTTTTGCCCTCTAATCTTATATATCATATAAAGCCTAAAATTGTTTATGGATTTATCTCAGAAGGACCTACTGTTAGTACTGGTTCTATGTCTGGTGGGGTTGGCTTTTATCTGGGTACCCCTCCAGGGTGGTATTCCTCTATTCCTGTTATCATACCTTTTACTGTTGGTACTGCCTGGTTATACTTTGATTTTGTTTTTAAAACCAGGTATGAGTTTACCGTCCCGGCTGATTTGTGGTTTTTTTCTGAGTCTGGCACTTCTGGTTGGTATTTTCTTTATCATAATTTTACTGGAACTGTACATTATTATAGATTACCTACCCAGTTTCCTTCTGGTTTTCAGCATTTTAGTGGCTTCGGCCCATTATCTCCGCAGTAGATCCGTACCAGAAAAGGATAAGGGACAGCTCACCCTCTACGAGTCCATTGAACGGGCCCAGCGGGTGCGAAACATTGTTAATGAGGATAATAAGGTCCCTGAGGAGCCACTTGAATTGGAACCCGCTGAAAAGGAGCCTGCCATCACTGAAGTCTACCAAAAGTTGGACTATATTTCTCCAAAAGAAGTGGAAGATCATCCACCAGAACCTGCCCGAGAAGCCCCGAAGATGGTCCGGGAGGATGTGAAGCCCCTCCGAGATGAGCATCTCCAGAATGGTTTTGAGGATAAAAAGCCTAAACCCGAGGTTTCCCATCCCCTATGGAGGCAAGATGTACCAGCGGAGGAGGGTTTCTGCTGCTGGGATTTGTTCGTGGTGATACTGTTAACGGCCCTGACACTAGCCTTCCTTAATATGGATTTGTTCATTAACCCACTACACACTTCCCTCTTAGCTTATCTTTCCATGCTCTTCCTGTTTGGATACGTTTTGGTTGTTGTTATCTATCCTGTTCCTAAGAGGATAAGGATTGGTAGTCGGTTGGTAGCCAGTATAATCATTGGTATTTTAATATTCGCTGCGACCTTCCTGTTATATACATTAAACTTGTTAAGTTTCATCCCAGCACCATTTTTCTATGCAATTGCGATTTTAATAGTCTTGGTAGTATTTGTGGCCATATTCAGACGCAAAACCGCTGTGAAGGAGTTGGAAAAAGAAGAAGAACCTCCTTATGAAGACATCCTCATCGATCATGACCAGGAAGCTATAAAGGCCCGGGAAGAAGCAGAAGCATTACCAGAGGAAGAACCAGTTATCATCCCGGAACACGTCATCCTCCAGGAAGAAGAACCAGATGAAGACATAGAAACCATCATACCCGAAATAGTCGCCCTAAAACAGGTGTTAGAAGAAGATGAAGTGCTCAGCCAGGACCAAACCCCGCACCGGGAGGAGGAAGTAAATCCGCCCCTCAAAGATGAAGATGTGGAAGCCATCATACCTGAAATTGTTGATCTTAAACACGTTTTACAGGAAGATGAAAATCTTCCCATGGAAGAACCACTTGCCGAGGATGAGGTGGAAGTCATCATCCCAGAACACACAGCTTCTCAAGCAGAAGAAGAAATATCCCAAAAGAAGGAATCCACCCTAAAAACCGATAAAACAGAATCCAAAATCATGCCAGAAGAACCATATGAACCCGAAAAACAATCAATAACTCCAGAAACAAAAGCTGAGACACTAGAAGTGACTAAGGAAGCACCTATGAAATCTGAAGAAACTCCCCAGAACCTAGAAACCCCGTCTGAAGAAAAACCGGGCATGGTATTCCCCTGGATTGAAAGACAAAAAGAAAAGTCCTCTCCCCACGTCTATGAAGATAAGCCCCATCCCATCATCCCTAAGAGGATTAGAAGCACCCGACCCACAGATCTCATCCTAGTGGTGATCTTAACACTTTTAACGGCATCCTTCGTACTTATCCCTACACTAAATGAGACTCCTATCAAATATGTTTTGGGGACCCTATTAGTGATTTTCGTATCTGGCTATTCATTAATTGCTGTTATTTTTCCCCACAGAGATGATCTGGATAATATTGAAAGGGTGGCTTTATCTTTTGGTCTATCCATTGCTATAACTCCCCTAATTGCTTTAACGCTTTACTATACACCTTGGGGTATAAACTTGGATCCTATTTTAATCTCTTTGACAGGATTCACCCTATCCTTGTGCCTAATTGCCTTCATAAGAAGACATCGTCTATCAAATAATGAAAAATTTGGATTAACATTTGGACAATTCTTTCAAGAGGGGCCAAGGAAAAATAGGATCCTGAAGTTTATCCTCATCCTCGTCATTTTACTGGCCATTAGTTTGGTGGCATTCTTAGTAATGCAATCTATAGATAATAATAAATTCACCGAATTCTACTTGTTAGGGCCTGATGGCAAGGCCAGTAATTACCCCACCAACCTTACATTGGAACAGAACGCCACTGTGATAGTGGGAGTTGTTAATCGTGAGTCTGCTACCACTAGTTATAAGTTAATAATCCGGGTAAATGATACAATCATTAAAATGCAAGATTTTACTCTCCAGGATAAGGAGGAAAAGAAAATCACCGTTAACTTTATTGACAACATGACGGGACGGAAAAAAATGGATTTTTTGCTTTTCAAAGCTCCGGATTATAATAATTTCTATCGCGACCTTCAATTGTGGTATCAAGTGTCCTAATGATTCTATTTCAGACCTTAATGAATATTGGTGGCAAATTCTTCTATAGAGATCTTGTATCGAATTAGTATGATAAATTTATACTCCACAGAATTTAAATAATCTAAATTAGAATATTACGAGGATTAATATGGAAAAATTCGAAAAACTGGTATTATGCTTATTGATAATTGTAATTAGTCTGTTTAATGTTTTTGCGGTTGATAATACTACGCTTAATAACACTAATGATAGCACTGATTTAAAAGATAGTTCTAAAAATGCAGCAGTTAAACCTATGTCAATCATAATTTGGAGTTTTTCCGCATCTCCAAATTCGGTGAATTTAGGAACATTATATCCTGATAACAGTGAAAATAGTTTTCCCAGTGTGACAACTATTTCAATTACTGCTTGGGGTTCTACAGATCTATATGTCAGAGCCAGTGGAAATCTAATTAGCACTACAAATTCTGCTAATAATATTGCATTAAGCAATTTACAGTATGATGGCTTTAAGAATAGTGGTTTAACTAAACGTTCATTTACGACTAGCGATGTTTTAGTTAAGTCATGGAATGGCTTTTTTATAAGTGATACCGTTCCTGTAAATTATTATTTACGTGTTCCTAGTGGTACAGAACCAGGAACTTACACAGTGACTATTTATTATACTGCAGTTTGATTGAAAATATTAATAGCAATTTTATTCTAAAAAATCTTTTAAATAGCTCGTTCTACATATTTTTAGACGTTATTTTTCCGTTGAAAGTTTAAAGCTCGATTTTAAATACGCTGAACCCCAAACAGATTTGATCATATAATTACAATATTGCTCACAGAAAACAATTATGTCTTGATAGAAACATTTATATGTCATTAAATACAATTCTGTATTAACCAATATTGCTCACAGCGAACAATATTATCATGTTAAACAGGAGTAAAAAATATGATAAGTAAAAAACTTGGAATGATGGCAGTAGCATTTATGATCTTATTTGCTACAACTCCAGCATTCGCCGCTACAACTGCCAGCCAAAGTGTAAGTGTAACCGTTGCACCAACTATTGCTATTACAGTCGATAGCAACGCTCTAACATACAATATAGATGCCAATGGCCTTGGATCTACTCAAAATTTCAATGTAAGGTCACTTTCTAATGTTAAAACGGATATGGCTATTACTGCATCAGCACTAAGCACACCAGCAGGTTCAGATCCATTAGGATTAAGCGACTTTACTTGGGTTGCAACCGGAGGTAATTCTGGTTCTTTATCCACAGGTAGTCAAACATTAATTTCTAATGTGGCTAAAGCTCCAAAAAACGGTTTTACCGCAGTTCCAGTGGCTTTAACCATAACTGCCCCAGTTGGAACAGACCCGGGAGCATATAGCACCACCATCACTTACACTATAACTCAACACACTGGACCATAACCTCAATCGAAACTCAAATTAATTTTTTTTAATTTTTTTTCAATTCTTTTTCGCGTCTTTTTTTAAATAAGGTTATATAGATCATCTTGCATACATTCCTCATCTTTTAATATCCTAAATGGTGTAACACAATGTTCCATAGAATATTTAGAAATATTAGCGTTTTAATTATTATCCTCAGTTTAATTGTGTGTTTTTCAGGAGCAAGTTTTGCTGCAGGACTTTTAGCATCACCCGGCGGATTTAAAATCTCTATGGAAGCTCCACAAACATATCAAAGTAGTTTGGTTGTGGAAAACATTGGAAACGAACAGCTTGAAGTTAAGATTGAACCTAAAAGGATACAAAAGGATAACATTCATATATTGTTCTCTGATGAAGGAATTGCTGCTTGGATAACTGTAGACCCGGCTAATTTCACATTATCCCCTGGAGAAAAAAAGAATGTCAAATTCACTGTTAGAATTCCTACCAATATTAATTACTATGACGCAGCGGGGGCCTTATTAATTTCTGGCTACCCTCAAAAAACCGAACAGAACGTACAAAACAATGGTCAAGCAAATTTACAAGTTCAACAAGTGCCACAAATTGCAGTCCCCATAGATGTTGGCCTTCCCGGTACAATCATAGAATCTTTAGTTTTAGAAAAAAAGGATGTTCCCAACATTCTTTTAACTTTCATACCCGGCTCTTTCAGCTACTTGCTAAAGAATAACGGGACTGTTTATGCTAACATAACCGGAAATGTGCAACTAGATGGCTGGTTCACAGATGACAATTTAAAAATGGAAGGAGAAGTGTATCCTGGGGACCAATATTATCTAATGACCGACTGGACCCCTGGATTGGAAGATTTTGGAGTATACCAAGCCAAAACTACTATTAAATATGGAAGATTCGACCAAAATCAAACATTACAAACGAATAACACCCTAATTGTAATTCCAGTATGGCTCATTTTCATAATTTTAATTATCTTAGTGTGGTGGGGCATCCGAAAAAAAGGAGTCAAATCTCCTCTAAAAATAAAAATCGAACGAAAATAAAACCTATTAAATATTAGAGCCAGATATTAAAGATCATAATTTCTTTTGTCAACATTCTCCACATCTAGGAAGAATGTATAAAATTTTTTGATAAAAAAAATAGGAAAAAATGGGAATCTCCCCAGTTGGATGCCAATCTTTGGGTTATTCGCGTCGTGGTAGTACCATTTCCGCCATTAAACATTTACCATGAGCTAATAACCTTGGCTACTTATTTAGATCATGAATTCCTTGTGCTTTAACAAGTTTAGAATCGTATCTATACAGTTCAGACCTGGCATTCTATCCAAGCCTGGATAGTACTAATGAAAGTCAAAAAATAGAGCCGAAGAAACGGGGCCGCTGGAGATACAAGTGGTATGCTGTTAATATACCCCACCCTGCACCCATTACTAGTAACTACCAATTACCTCAAATAATTTAAACTATCAAGGTGAATACACCTACAAGTAACAGATCAACATATAATTAGTTTTAGAACCTGGGGGGGTGATGATTCTAAAATGAAACTACATAAAATTCTACACATCCTGAGGAAAAAGGAATACCGGAGGGTGCTGGAGAATATTATCTCCCTTTCCAGTCTGCAGATTGCCGGCTACCTACTCCCCCTCATAACTCTACCCTACCTGGTACGGGTTTTAGGGCCGGAAAGGTATGGTTTAATAGCCTTTGCCACTGCCTTGGTTTTTTACTTTGTTATTTTAACCAACTATGGTTTTAATTTATCAGCCACCCGGGAGATCTCCATCTGTCGGGAGGATCCAGGCAAGGTATCGGAAATATTCAGTTCCGTGCTTTTTATCAAGTTCATGCTGATGCTTCTGAGTTTTCTCATCTTGACGGTGGTGGTGCTGGGCGTGGAACAGTTCCGAGCCGAGTGGTTGGTGTACTTTTTCAGCTTTGGGATGGTGGTAGGCAACGTCCTATTCCCGGTATGGTTTTTCCAGGGGATAGAGAAGATGAAATACATCACCGTCTTGAATGTTCTGGCCCAGGCCATCTTCACGGTGTCGGTCTTTATCTTCATCAGGACTACGGCGGATTATCTCTACGTGCCCCTCATAAACTCGGTGGGGTTCCTGGTGGCTGGACTTCTGGGTTTAAGGATCGCCCTTAAAGACTACCATATCCAACTGAAAATCCCGGATGGGGAGCTTTTTAAACATCATCTCCAGGAGGGCTGGCATATCTTCCTGTCATCCGCGGCGGTGACCCTGTACACTACCTCCAACATCTTTATACTGGGTGTTCTGACTAACAACGTTGTAGTCAGTTACTACGCCGTGGCGGAGAAAGTAGTCTTAGCTGTTCTGGGTCTTTTAAACCCCCTCAGCCAGGCCCTGTTTCCCCATATCAGTCGGGTGGTGGACGAGTCTCATAAGAAAGGAGTACAGTTCCTCCGGCAGATCACTAAGATCATGATTGGGATTGGACTCAGCCTCTCCCTACTGCTCTTTGTATTCTCGCCTTTAATAGTGAACATCCTCTTCGGAGACCAGTACACACCAGCCATCATGGTTTTAAGGATTCTGGCCTTTTTACCATTAATTGTGGGTTTAAGTAACGTGTTCGGCATCCAGACCATGATCCCCCTCAACTACGAAAGGGCACTTTCCAGGATAGTTCTGGCTGCGGGAGGCATCAACATCCTCCTGGCCCTGGTCCTGGTCCCCCTCTTCCAAGAGGTGGGTACGGCCCTATCCTTTTTAACGGCAGAGACCTTCCTCACCTTGACCATGTTCCTATTTCTACAACGTAAGGGCATAAAGATGATAGGAGCCTGATAAAATATGTTTGACTATCTCGTGGTAGGCGCAGGATTGGCAGGTTCGGTTATGTCCGAGAGGATAGCCAATGTCCTCTCTAAGAGTGTTCTTTTAATCGAAAAAAGGGGCCATGTAGGTGGGAACTGCCATGACTTCTTTAACCAGGAGGGTATCCTGGTGCATAAGTACGGCCCCCACATCTTCCACACTGATTCTGAGGAAGTTTGGGATTATTTCTCCCAATTCACATCCTGGCATGACTACCAGCACCGGGTGCTGGGTTCGGTGCAGGGTGAAAAGGTTCCCATTCCCTTCAATCTCCAGTCTCTACATCAACTCTTCCCAACCGAGACCGCGAATAGGTTGGAGTCCCGGCTGGTGGAGAAATTTGGGTACGGAGCTAGAATCCCCATCCTGGAGTTGAAGGAGATGGAGGATGAGGAGTTATCATCCCTGGCTGATTTCATATATGAACAGGTATTTTTAAACTACACCATCAAGCAGTGGGGTTTCCTACCTGAAGAACTGGATCCCTCCGTTACCGGGAGGGTGCCAGTGTATATATCCCTTGATGACCGTTACTTCCAGGATTCCCATCAGAAGATGCCCAGGGAGGGTTATACACCGATTTTTAGTAAAATGCTGGCCAACCCACTTATAGAACTACGGTTGAATACTGATTATAAGGATCTGGTAGAAATAGATTTTGATTCTAAGAAGATCCGCCTGGAGGGGGAACAGTTTACGGGTATGATGATCTACACCGGGAGGATCGATGAACTTTTCAATTACCAGTACGGGGAGCTTCCCTACCGATCCCTGCGATTCAAGTTTGAAACCCTGGATCAGGAGTTCTACCAGGAAGCGGGGACAGTTAACTACCCCAATAATCATCTTTACACCCGGATCACCGAATTCAAACACCTCACTGGACAAAAGCATCCCCGGACCACCATCGTCAGGGAGTACCCCCAGGCCTATCAACGGGACCGGAACCTACCATACTATCCCATCCCCCAAAAAAGGAATCATCAGCTTTACCAGAGGTACCAGGCACGGGCGGATGAATTCGGAAACCTCATCTGCCTGGGACGTCTGGGGGAGTACCGGTACTACAACATGAGTGATGTGACCAGCAAGGCACTGCAGGTCTTCCAGGAGAAAATAGCCCATGAATGATAGGGTTTGTGCGGTGGTGGTAACCTACAACCGCCGGGAACTATTAATAGAATGTTTAGAGGCCCTGAAAAACCAGACCCGGCCATTGAATTGTATCTATATCGTGGATAACAACTCCCAGGACGGCACAGGCCAGCTCCTACATGAAAAGGGTTACTTGGAGGAAGTACCGGAAACTGGGGAGATGGTCGCTGAGGTTACCCACCGCCATCAGCAGATTGGAATAAATTATATTAGATTGCCCGAAAATTTGGGGGGGGCGGGAGGCTACTATGAAGGGCTTAAAAAGGCCCACCAGAGTGGCTGCCAGTGGATGTGGCTCATGGATGATGATGCTTTCCCTGACAGGAAGGCCCTGGAGGAGTTGAGCAAATATTTTCACCAGGATGATAGGGCGGCCCTGGCCAGTGTGGTGCAAGATGTGGACCATCACATCCTGGAAGATACCAGGGGCGACTTTGATTTTAACCATATTTTCCCCGATATCCCGAAACCATTAACCCCCCGAGACTACCAAGAATCAGAGGTTGTTGAAATAGATTTTGCATCATTTGTAGGGATCTTATTAAATAAAAAAGCCATAGACAGTGCCGGTTTTCCCAAAAAAGAATTTTTCATGATCCATGATGATGTGGAATACTGCATCCGTATTAGAAGAGCTTGCCGTATATTGCTGGTTACATCCAGCATCATTTACCATCCCCTGCTCACGAGGGGGGGATCTACCATAAATTTTCTGGGAAGGTCCATCGAGAAAATTCCGTCAGATGAGTTTTGGATGGAGTACTACGCTACCCGGAATTTTATATGGATTGGAAAAACCTACCACACCAGCAAAAAATTTTATGGAGAATTGTTAGTAAATTACCTCAAAACCCTATTCTTGATACTTTTCTTTTATGATTATAAATACAAAAAGGCCATGGTCATAACCCATGCTTATTTGGATGGTTTGAATGGTAATTTCGACAATGACAAGGCAAAAAGGTACATTTAGGGGTGTTTTTAAGAAATGAAGCCTGTGGTGATCCTTAACTGGAATGGTTGGGAGGATGCCCTGGAATGTTTTAGAATCATCATATCAAATACTACCCCCAGTTTGACGTTTTATTGGTATATAACGGCTCCCAGGATGATTCCATCCCAAAAATTGAAGAATACTGTCATGGGGAGCTGGTGGTTGAGTCTGATTTTTTCGAATACCAATATGAAAATAAACCCCTCACACTCTTTAAATACCAGCTTAAAGGGGAAACTCCCAGAGTAACTGGTGGAGAAAAATTATTCCAAGTAGAGAATGACCATAACTCTGGTTATGCCGAGGGAAACAACTATAGGTATACGTTTAGCCTTGGAAAGATTTAACCCCGATTATATTCTACTTTTAAAAATAACGATACGGTGGTGGATAATCATTTTCTTTTAATCTCCAATACCTTTTAGTATCCAAGAACCACCGTTATCATAGAGTTTAATAAGTTGGCTGGTAAATTCCTGATATGGAACGTACAGGACGTCGTTATCTCCACGCGCCAGTAATTTCTTGTTTTTCAGGTCATAGGTTCCCAAAAAGAAATAGGAGTTACCATAGATACTGTTAGGATCCTCGATCTGAACCGCTGTTGCTTCGATAACCTGGCTATCAGTGGAGGAATATGCAGTGGTCAGGAATACGAAATCGGGAGGAGTACTGTTTAAGTAGACCATGTTCTCCAGGGACACGCTCTTATAACTATCGGCGTAGATCTTCAGCTGAGGATCACTATTTTCTTTATACCACTCCGTAGCACCGATTTCCTGATTGTTTACCACATAAAAATCCTGGCCATTATCCAAGGCAAACCTACCCAATTTGGGTTGGTCAAAGACCTGGTAGATGAAGGCAGTGTTGAAAAGAGAAAATACCATCAGAAAAACGGCGATGAGATAGAATGAATTTTTTAAACTCAAAGACCAAGTCCGGGAGCCTGATATTTTTTTCAAAAGCCAGTTCAAGCCTTTGATGGAGTATAAAAAGCCGGTGACGAAAAAAACTGCCAGGAAAAACAGGTTAATATGGAACAGACGATCTATGTTCAGAGCCGCTGAAAAGTAGGGCATAACAATTCCCAAAACCAGAACCAAGAAGCTGGCCATGGAGAGTGCTTTGTATTCACTGTTTAACTTCAGATCATGATCCCATATTAGCCGCAGTATACCTACCGTGATGAGCACATCACACAACAAGTACATGTATCTTTCTAGGGATTGGAAGTAGGGTAGATTACTCTGTAGATAGTATAAGCCCTGAGAAGTGTCCTGGGTAATGATATCGGTTATGGAGGTAATGATACTAATTACCATAGAAGAAATATTTATGAATATGGATGAATCAGTAACTAAAATGTACCAGGTTAAGGCTATAAACAGTAAAAATAGGGGAAACACCAAATTTACGATTCTGAAGTTTTTAAATCCTTGATGTTTGATTCTGAACCGGGCGGGTAAATAGTTTAAGATGAGCAGGATGGGAATGGAGAGGCCGATTATAAGCAGGAAGATCCAAGTCACCCCATAATGGGATACCACCAATGAAAATCCAAATATCAAAAGCAACAATAGATAAGTTTGGGAGTTTTTGATCCTATCTTCCAACACCATCATCAGGATCAACACCAGAAATATTTCTGCTATCTCCTGCCGGGCAGTGGCCGCCAAGGTGTTGAAGAAGGCGTTAATGGTTATGAAGAATATGCAAGCCACAAAGGCTACTCTCTGCTGGCCAGTGAATTTATGGTACACTACATACAATCCCACCGGGACCAAGGAGAATAGGACGGGATATATTATTTTAAAAATCCAGACCAGACTCAGCTGGGATAGTATGGAATAAATAGGGGCCAGGAGCACCACACTCAGCATGGCATTATAATCCCCGAATATTGAGAAATTCCACAGGGAGGTTTTCACTACAAAGTTGGCCACGATTAACTCCGCGTTAAGATCCGGACCCCACACATAGGAACTGACCAGACTGGTGTGTAACAGGACCGAAAGGGATAAGACGAAAATCACCAGGGGATAAAATTTCCCCTCCACCCACTTCAGGGTGAGAAGGGGGAATATGGCCAGAACCAGGAGAAGCAGCATCTGCAGGGTGTTGTTCCCGTAGAGATTCAAAAGATAGGTGCCCAAAATGGCCATAATGGGCAACAGGAACAAAAACAGCAGGACCGGGGATGTTAGTTCCTCCAAGTGGAGGAACTCCGGTGCCTGGAAGTCCCTATCCCGCAGGTAGGCCAGAAGAGCCAGAAATAAGATAAACAGGTTAAAAGTCACCGTTAAGGGGACCAGTGAGATGGGGGTGCTGATGCCGAACAGGGGACTTATCACACTGAGAAATAAACCGATGAACATTAAACTGGCTATGCTCAGGCCAGTAGCATAAAGTAGTGAGGTGGCGCTGCCCAGCTGGTGCAACCGTAGGATGCGCAGAAATAAATAACCCGGGAGGAAGCTCAGAACTATAAAACTAAACAGGGGCCGGAGGAGAGGCAAGTGGAAGTCCAGGACATCCAATCCCACCAAGAGGAGCCAGACTAGTTGAAAATAGAATACGAGTAAGAGAAATTGTTTTATGGGCCAATCATTCATTTGGAGAGGATTTTTCAGTGTCATATGATGTTCACCTCCCACATGGCCTTACAGGTACTAAACGGTGCTTGCACTCGGCATAGCTGATGATCAGGATTTCCACTACACCCCCCCAGAGTATAGATTAGTAATTGATATTTGTTTAATTGTACATATTTTTTTTGTTATTAGTAAACAACCTACCACTAATGGAAGGGGTTCAGAGGATGGAGGGATTTAAAAGTAAAATGGGAGTCACCCGGGAGTACTTCCGGATCCCGGAGAAGATGGTCTTAAAGGCAACCATCCAGGGATACCTCCCAGTAGAAGATTTAAAGGAAGCTATCCATAAGGCTACCATGATACATCCCCTTCTGGGAGTGCGGGTGGATGTGGATGAAAACCAGGAGGCCTGGTTCACCACCCAGGACTGCGCCGACCCCATCCTGAAGGTACTGGCCAGGAATGGCAACGAGCAATGGATGGGGGTGGTGGAGGAGGAATACCAGGAGCCCTTCAACTTCCAAGAAGGCCCCCTCATTAGGTACATCCTGCTCCAATCCCCGGAGGTCTCGGATCTCATCATCATCTGCCAGCACTCCATCGGGGATGGAATATCCCTCCTCAACCTCCTCCAGGACCTCCTGCAACTATTGGAAGAGCAGGAACTGGAAAAAGTGCCGCCGGTGCTCTTTCAGTCCAGGAACTTCCCAGCCCCACCTTTGGCTTTGAAATTACGGCTCCGGGTGGATAAGTTCTTCATAGACCGGATCAACCGCCGGTGGAATAAAAACCAGTTTCTGTTCACTAATCAGGACTACCTGGACCTGCATAAAAGCTACAACCAGAGGTACCAGGGCCGGATCCTATCCGCGGTACTGGGCCCGGAGGATACATCATCCCTCCTATCTGCCTGCCGCCGGGAGGGGGTTAGCGTTAACTCCGCCTTATCCGTGGCTTTCCTATCCGCCCGACAACGGGTGGAGGGGGAAGATCGGACCAGTGTTAACATCCCCCTGGAACTCCGGAGCCAGCTGAGAAAGCCGAGGTATGACTTTTTCGGGTTCATGGTCGGATCCCTGAATCTGGAATTTGACTATCAGTCTGGGGAAGGATTCTGGGATAATGTGCAGCGCTTCCACCAGGAAGTGCTAATAGAAAAAAAAGAGGACCCAATACAGCACCTTAAACTGGCCGAGTACACCAGCCCTACCCTCAACGAGGCCATAAACTTTGCCATCTACGGGATGACATCGGACAGTAACCTGAAGATATCCAGCTTCCTGGAGAGCCAGAACCTGGCCCTGGAAATGGCCCGGGAACGGATGAACCATATGTCGAACGTGTTGATGTCTAACATGGGCTGGTTAAAACCCCGTCAGGAGTACGAGAAGTTCAAACTAAAAAGGCTGCACTTGGCAATTCTCACCTATCCCTTCCTGGACTTTGGGGTGGCAGTGGTGACCCTGGAGGGGAGGTTAAGCCTAACCCTGAATTACACCGAAAGTCGTGAGGGGCCAGGGAGAAGTTCAACTATGAAGAGGATACTCGATGAATCCCTTGAGATCTTAAATCGAGCTGTTTAGACCTCCATTTCATGTTATTATACCCGGGATAAGCTTATTATCCCTATGGTGAGACTCTAAACTTTTATATCCCATAAACACGAAATATAGATAGGTATGAACTCAGCACCGGATAGAACCCAGGCCAGAAAACCTGGGAAGAAAAAAGGGATAAGCTACTGGGACCTAGTACTGGCCCTGATACTCACCGGACTATCCCTATCCATCCTCCTTTTCATACCCAACCTTGTTTTAGCATCCTACTTCGTACTCCTGGTCCTTTTGATCTACACCCTCCTCCTATTCATCCTCCCCCAACAGAAGGTATCTACCACCCTGTTAACAGCCATCCTAGCAGGCCTCATCTTATTCCTATGCACCCTATTGTTATGGCTATCCAACCTCATCATCTTCCCACCCCTCACCCTATTGTACCTGATGGGCATCACCACCCTAGGACTGCTCATTCTAGATATCCTCAGCCGCAAAATAACACCACCAGAGAAGGAATGGCGAGGAGAACCTCCGGTGAAAAAAAGGGAACCAGCAGAGGAACTGGAGGTGGAAATGGGAAAACCACCTGAAGAGGAACCATCCCTGGAAAAGGATCCAGCCATAAAAGAGGGTGAAATTCTGGTGGAACACGATGCCAAGACTCTGCGAGCAGCCGAACAGGAAGCCACAACACCAGAAGAACCTCCTGAGGAGGAAGAGAAAACCCCTGAGATTATCATTGTGGACCATGAAGCTGAGGAAGAAGAAAAGGATGAAGCCCTCCTAAAACACCCTCCCGAGATGGAGGAGATCATCGTGGATCATACTCCGGAAGAAGAGGTGAAGGGACCCCTCATACCCCGTGATGAGGAAGTGGAAGTCATCATCCCGGAACACTCCGAGCCCCCGGCGGATGTTAAAGAAGAAAAGAGAGTGGCCCCCCCTGAAAAATATCCGGAGAGAAAAGAACCTGAAAAAGCTCCTGAGGAAAAGATAAAGTCAATGACCCTGGTAACCAGAGAAAAAGAAGTGAAGGTAATTCCACCGCTGAAACCCGACTTGACGTTGCCCTGGATTCAACGACAGGAAGAACTAGATAGCAGAAAGAATTACCTGCCCCTGGACCTCCTACTGGCTGGGATCCTATCCTTCTTAGGCATGTGGCTGGTCCTCACCGCCCAATTAGAACTGGATCTATTTAAAACCATCCTAGGCATAGTCTTGGTCCTATTTTTACCCGGCTTCTCCCTAGTAGCCACCATCTTCACCCATAAAGACCAGCTGGCCAGTCTGGAGAGAATGGCCTTATCCGTGGGCCTGTCCATCGGCATCACACCCCTGGTGGCCCTGAGCCTGAACTACACTCCCTACGGATTAAACCTGGACCCACTCCTATTGATATTATCAGGCCAGACCCTGATCTTCTGCCTGGTGGCCTACCAGCGCCGGAGCAGCCTACATCTATACCAGAGATACACCATACTCCAGAGGGGTAAAAGATCATTCTAGGGTAAGATCCTCTAAATATTGCAGGTTTTACCTCCAAGATAAGGAAAAAAGGAAATCACCGTTAACTATTGACGACACCACGGGACAGGTAAAATGGAATTTTTTTTTCAAAACTCCGGATAATAATAATTTTTATCGCAACCTTAAATTGTGGTATCAAGTACTAATGATCCCTTTGACTTTAAACGGATATAAAAAGAGAATTCTCCTCATCAGATATCTCCATCGAAATTTGATTGTTTCTACCATTACTCCCACAAAGAGTTTTAAATATCCAAATTAGATAAAAAAGAAGGAGTTATTGGTGAAAATTCAAAAAAAATGGTCTTAACGGTAGAATTGATGAAAATATTTGTTTTGTTATTTTAAAAAAAATAGAGAAAATGGGAATCTCCCAGGGAGATCCCCCAAATTTGGGTTTTTAGTTATTTGCGTCGTGGTAGTACCATTCCTGCTACGAGCATGAAGAATGCAACCAGTAGAGCAAAGATTGGTGCTCCGGTTTTCTCCATGTCCACCGTCTTACCATTTACCGGTACTGGTTCTGGTCCTGGTTGTTCCTGGACATTCATGGCAGCAGAGGCTGCGTTATCATCCAGGTTAGGGTCCCAGGTTAAGGCGGTGACGTTGGCCTGGTTGACGATCTGTCCGGACTGTTCCACCACGGCAGTGATGGTCAGGACGGCAGATGCACCGTTAGGTAAGCTGGCGATGGTCCACAGACCAGTAGCGGGGTCGTAGGTTCCGAAGTTAGCCACATGGGACACGTAGGTCAGACCGGCGGGTAACTTGTCGTTGACAGTTACATCCACGGCGGTGTCGGGTCCGTTGTTGTTCACAATTAAGGTGAATATAACGGTGTCCTTCACCGTCGGTGTGGTCTTATCCACCGTTTTAGTAAGTACTAAGTCGGCAGATGGCACGTAGACCGTGGCCTGAGCAGTTACTGGATCAGTTAGGGATTCATCGTGGAATGCGGAGGCAGTGTTAGTTACATTTTTACCGGCAGCGGCGGGTAGAACCCTCACGGTGACGGTACGGGTAACTTCACCTCCAGCGGCCAGGTTGCCTGCGTTCCAGGTAACCACACCGGCACTGTATGATCCTCCATCACTGGATCCCACGTATTCCATACCAGCAGGGATGGTGTCGGTTATCACCAGGTTGGTGGCGGTACTGGGACCAGCGTTACTGACGGTGATGGTGTAGGTTACTTCATCACCAACGTTGGGCTGGGCTTTATCTGCGGTTTTGGTGATGGTCAGTGGTGCCTGGTTGGTAACTATGGTTTCAGCGGTGGCCTGTCCTCCCGAGGTTGCTCCTTTAAACACGTTCACGGTGTTCAAGATATCTCCCGGCATAGTGGCAGGGTCAATGATTCCCCTGATCCAGAAGTTAACTGTTACTGCCCGGTCTATGTCTCCCAGGAGTACGTTCTGTCCAGAGGTGTATGGATTCCAGACTAAATTGTCCAGGGAATACTCCGCACCAGTTAAGGCGGCGGGTAACACATCCTCAAAGCTCACCGCATAGGCCACTGAGGGGCCGTTGTTGGTGATGGACATGGCATATACCAGTTGAGTACCGGCAGTCACTGGATCTGGAGAGTCCGATTTAGTTACCACTAAATTGGCTTCATTGTTCACTGTAGTGGTGGCTGTGGCGGTGTTGTTGGCAGGGTATGGATCAGTAACCCCAGTGGGCGGAGTTACCGTTACCGTGTTGGTCAAGGTACCGGTGGCCCACTGACTTACATCACCATCAATGGTTAAGGTCACACTCTGACCCGGAGCCAGAGTCACACCAGTCCAGGCACCAGTAGTACTGTCGTATGTACCGGCACTGGGCGTGTAAAACATGGCCAGGAAGTTAGCTGGTAGGGTGTCAATTACGTAGAAGGTGTCACTGGATTGGATGGTGGAAGGACCACTGTTGGTCACGGTAATGGTATAGGTCAACTCATTACCTGCAATCACTGGATCCACACTATCAACCTTGGTAATACCCAGATCAGCCTGCCTAACCACAGTGGTGGTTTCAGTGTCCTGAGCTCTTAGAGTATTACAAGTGTAGACTCGTGCGGTGTTGGTGAGGGTACCTGCTGCGCTTGGGCTTACGGTTCCTCTAACATAGAAGGTTCTAGATTGGTAGCCGTTAATGTTTCCCAGGCTAATCAGAGTTCCGGAAGTGTAGGATGACCATCCGCCGCCGGTAGAGTACTGGACGTTAGTCAGTCCGCTAGGTACGATGTCGGCGATGTTCACATTGTAAGCCCTACTAGAACCGGTGTTGGTAACGACCATGGTGTAGGTCAGGGTATTACCTACCGTGACTGGGTCAGGACTATCACTTTTGGACACAGTTAAGCTTGGCGGGGATCTGACCTCCAGATCTTCCTGATCATAGCTGGACTGGTATCCATATGGTGGATCCACTGCGGGATTGGGATCAGAACGCCCTGCATAGTATGCCCCGTATTCTTTGTCTCCACTAGTTGAAGGTGTGACAATGAAACTGGCATCACCATTGGCATCGGTTACACTGCTACCCAAGTAAGTCGGGCTGGATGTGGTATCGTAAAAGGCTATGTTAACCCCCGAAACGTCGAAGTTGTTATTGGGTCCGGTTGGATTGGCTTCCAGATGCGCGGTTAGCGTAACGGAGTCCCCCACATGAACTGGGTCTGAAGCGACATCAAGATCCATTTCGGTTGGAATAGTTGCCGCGCTGGCCGCCCCCATAATGGTGAAGACAAACGCTGCAGTCACTAAGAGAAGTATTAACTTTTTTTGTAGGTTTTTTTGCACTTTTTCACCTCCTTTTACAATGGGTAAATTTCATAATAAACACGATCGTGAACAAAGACAAATTGTTCACACTCGACAATGTTGTTGTGTCATCTATAGTATAAGTATTTTTCCTATTCTCATACAAATTCTTCATATTAATTATGGCCGGTATAGGGACACTATAGGAAAAAAATCGATGATATAAAAAAGAATATATGGATAGTATCACTTCTCAGGAGTCCGGATAACCGCCTCGATGGCCACCGGGTTGCCTTCATCATCCTTGACCACCAGGTGGTTCTGTTCGATCCAGCGGGTCTGGCCGTCCTTGGTGATGATGGGGTACTTGTAGGTCTTCTCTTCCTTACCCTCTAGGACGTCTTTCATCTTCTGGTCCATCTCCTGCTGCCAGTCCGGATGTATTATCTCCTGTAAAAGCAGGGGTAGTTGCAGGATCTCCTCCACGGTGTATCCGGAGAGCTGTTCCATGTGGGGGGACATGTACTCCAGTTGGCCGTCCGGGATGGATATCCGGTAGAACACCCACCCGGCATTCTCCATCAAGCGGCGGAAGTTGAGCTGGGACTCCCTTCGCAGTTCTTCACATCTTTTCATGCGAGTGATGTCGGTGAAGTGCACCGTTAATTCCTTCTTGCCAGTGGAGAGTACCATGACATCGTAGTAGCGTTTAAGTCCCTCAGAATAGTATTCCAGTTGTTCGGATTTGCGCAGCAGGGCCGCGGAGGCCATGGTCTCCAGGAGAATGTCTTCTTCTTCTATGGGGAAGACCTGTGAGTATCTTTCTCCCTGCAGGGACTCCCGGTTCAGGCGGATCATGGCCTGGAAGGCGGGGTTGGCGTCCTCGATGGTGAAGTCTATGACGTGTCCCTCAGGGCCGGTTATAACCTCTAAAAGCAGTATACCGTTGGCTGATTTTTCAAAAAGTACCCAGCACTGGTTGTTGGTTTTTTTAAGACTTTTAATCCTGGCCCCTTTCTGCAGGGCCATGTTGATGAATCCCTTCATCTTCTTGAAGTCGTAGGGCTTGATGATGTAGGCCTCGGGCTGGGTGTCCCGGGCCCGTTCCATGGTACTGGCATCGGCGTAGGCGGTGGTGTATATCACCGGCACATCCACGTGTTTTTTGATGTTCTCCACTGCTTCGATGCCGTCTTTTTCTCCCCGCAGCACGATGTCCATTAAAATCAGATCCGGACGTAGCAGCAGGGCCTTTTTCACGGCCTCTTCACTGGAGTCCACCACGGCCAGGGCCTCGTAACCCCAGGATTCCAGTCTCCTCTGGATATCCAGGGCTATCAGTCCATCATCCTCTACAATCAATATTCTGGGACTTTCGGTAATCCTTTAAACCCCCTTTACCTCAACTTCTATTATATTGTGACTTCTTCTACTTAAAATAATATTGTTACTTTTTCACAATATAGTCCTACTAAAAGATTGATGCTACTGGTCCCGGTACTCGTGGCTGAAGCCGGCCTGGTACAGTTTACTGGGCACCACCGGGTCATCGCTGAGGGCCTCTCCCACCAGGATCAGCGCCGTCTTCTTGATACCCGCTGCTTCCACCTTAGCGGTTATATCCTTCAGGGTGCCCCGTAGCACTTCCTGGTCAGGCCAGCTGGCCCGTTTCACCACCGCCACCGGAGTATCCTCCGGGTAGTGCTCCTTTAACTCCAGAACCACGTTTTCGATCATGTTCACCCCCAGGAAGATGCACATGGTGGCCTGGTGCTGGGCCAGGTACTTTATACTCTCCCGTTCCGGTTTGGGGGTCCGACCCGCTGGCCGGGTGATAATCACCGTCTGGGAAACCTCTGGCCTGGTTAGCTCAGCCTCCACCGCCGCAGCCGCAGCGAAAAGAGAAGACACACCAGGCACGATCTCATAAAGAATATTCCGGTTACGCAGGGCCTGTATCTGTTCGGCCAGAGCCCCGTAGATGGATGGGTCGCCGGTGTGCACCCGGGCCACCAGCAGTCCCTGTTGGGTGGCTTTTTCCATGACCTCCACCATCTCCTCCAGATTCATATGGGCACTGTTGAAGATTTCAGCATCCCTTTTATGTTCAGCCAGGACCTCGGGGTTGACTAAACTCCCGGCGTAGATGATGACGTCGGCTTCCTTGATGATACGGTAGCCCTTGCGGGTTACTAGTTCCGGGTCGCCGGGTCCGGCGCCTATGAACACCACCCGGCCCTTTTTACTGTTGTCCCTGATGTATTGACGGTCCCGGAGGGCTTTGCTGTTGATCATAAGATTACCACTTGATGGGTCCTTCTTCTATTTCTATGGCCCCGTAGGGACATTTCTGCAGGCAGATCTCGCACAATCCACAGCTGGCCGGGTCGATAACTGCCTTACCATCAGCATCCAGGGTGATGGTGGCTATTCCACTGCGCACCTGGGGGCAGTGCTCCAGGCAGGCATGTTCACAGTCATCTCCCTCACAGTCCTCGGGGTCCACCACGGCTGATTTGATGGCGTATCCCAGGGACCGTTTAATGGCCTCTTTGGCCTGGTAGCCGGCGATGTGCATCAGGGTGTCTCCGGATATGGTGTCATCCTTCATACTGGCCAGGCAGGGATAGTTGTGGAACTTGTTACCCGCCTCCAGTTCGGCCTCCTCCAGGGGGAAGCCTTCCAGTTCCCGGGCGATGTAATCGGTGCAGCCACAGGGCGCACCTCGAAGGACGATGATCTTCTTAACGTAATCATCACCCTCCACCTTCACTTCTGGTTTACCGAACCTTTCGGCGAATTCGTCAATGTAGGGGTCACCCACCGGTAGCAGGGTGCAGAAGGGACGGGGAAATACCATCTTAATATCCGGGGCGGATTCCTCCACCTCCCGTAAGAGGCCCGGGGGCAGCTGGGCCGGGTCGTGGATGGGTATCATCACCGACTGGGCCCCGGTCTTCTGGGCGATGAGGGGCACCAGCAGGTTAATATCACCATAGAGTCCCACCGCCAGTACCAGATCCGATTCGGGCAGATGGGCGGGCAGGTACTCCTCCACCTCATCAATAAATTCCGGTAAATCCTCGGGGATTTCCTCCAGGGCCACTATACTCTGGGCCAGGCCCTGGTCCGCCAGGTAGTTAACCACCCGGCTGCCGTAGTTTCCACTGGTTAAAATGAATACCCTAATTTTAATCGCCTCCTTTTACTTGGCGGCAGCAGAAGATCACCGTACCACCCTCGGTGTAGGGCTGGCCGGGATCAGCGCACTGCAGGTAGGCGTGTTCCTCATCACCCTCCCGGGTCAGTCCCAGCTCCAGGGGGATCCAGTGCTCATCCAGGATGGTGGTGTAGTGCAGGATGGTGGACAGGGCATGGGTGCACAGGGCATCGGTATCTTCTAAAACGATCTCGGGACCGTCGAATACCATCCGATCTCCCTTACGGTAGACCGGGCAACGGCCCTTGATGGCCTCCACAGTGATCTCCAGCATACTATACCCCCACTAGAGCAGTTCATCCCGGAGGTCGATGGTGTCCTCCATGTCCGGTCCGGTGCCGATGATGGTAACCGGCACCCCGGTGGCGTCCTGGATATCCTCCACGAAGCGTTTAACTTCACCGGAGAGATCTGCGTAATCTTTAACCCGTTCACAGGCCGGGTAGATACGGTCCACGCAGGTCAGGGCGATCTGGGTGGCCCCGTTGATCATGCAGCTTTCCCGGGCGAACTCCATATCGAATTCACCCACCCGGCGTCTTCGGCCGGTGACGGTTCCGTATTCCTCCAAGCCCCTGCTCTCGGCTTCTTCCTGTTTGATCTCGGTGGGGAAGGGTCCCTCTCCCACCCGGGTGGTGTAGGATTTGAAGACCACCATCACCTCATCGATGCGGGTGGGTCCCACCCCGATGTCCGCGGCGGCGGTGGAGGCGGTGGTGTCCTTGCTGGTGACGAAGGGATAGGTACCGTAGTACAGGGATAAACCATAGCCCTGACTGCCTTCAATGAAAACATCCTTACCCTCATCCAGGGCGGTGTTAACCTCCAGGGGCACGTCGGCGGTGAAGCCCTCCATACTCTCCCAGTCCCGGGCCTGCTTGGCCACCCGCATGACCCGGTCCCGGTTACCCGGTCCGCAGCCAGTGCCGGTGCTGCCAATCTTCTTGGCCAGGTACTCGTTGGCCTTGTCCTGCTCTTTGTGCTTGGGCTCGATGATACTGCACCTTAGATCGGCGAAGGTACGTCCCTTCACCTGGTACTTGTTCAGGTAGTCCAGTTCGTAGTGGAACACCTCGGGGTCCACCAGAACCCCGGCACCTATCAGTAAGCGTGCTCCGGTGTAGACGAAACCGGAGGGTATCATGCGCAGGCCATACTTATCCCCATGAAATTCAACAGAATGGCCGGCGTTAGGGCCCACACCGGCTCGGGCGATGATGTCTGGTTGGTCTTTATAGCACAGGTAGGTGATGCATTTTCCTTTGCCTTCATCTCCCCAGCTACCACCAACTAATATGTTACAGGTCATGGTATCACTCAATTTTTACTAGAAACTAAAACCGCTCATATACTTCTCAATTTTTACAAGAAACTTAAACCTCTCATATATTGGAACCCCCCTCATAAAAGATTTTCCATTAAAAATCCCTGATCATTATCAGCCGGTTTTAAAGAGTTAGGTACCTTAAAATTAGTCATCACATCCTGGTGTCGGGGGGATTAGTATGGGGATAAGTTGGGCATGTGTTCCCAACTTATAATATGCGAATGGGTAGGTTTTACCCTACTTCGCCCCCATGCTGGCCTCTAACACGGGAGAGGTGAAATTGATACACAGGTAAACGGTGGAAGGGTTGCCCTGGCCGGGGATGCCAGTGACCAACGGGTATCACAGGAGGATTTAATCTCATCCACGTAGGATGATAATATTGGTTTGTAATAACCCCGGTTTTCCACTCCTACCTCATAATTAGATTAATACGCCCCTATATAAATCATTTGGTGTTTGGTGAATTATAGAAAATTTTATATGCTGATTTTAGGATGCTGATCCAGATTTAAGGAGTTATTATCAAATATTCAATTTTATAATAAGGGAGCCCCACCGGCTATCTTAAAAAAATTAAGAACAGATCGAAAAAAGGACGGTTAAGGTTTCTAGCACCATAAAAGACTGTTTACCACCTAGATTCTTTAAAACTGGGCACTATCCCCTCCCAGTAACCAGAAAAGATGGAGATGCCCCTTATATCCCACATGATCCCAACACCCCGGCCCGAATGTGGTATATTTTCAGTCAATTTAAGAAATCGGGAATTGATGGATGGAGTTAGAGTCAAATTGAACACGGATAGAAGGTATCCGGCTAACCCCCCATCGAAAGGCTCAGATAAGGCTTATTTTTGTAAAATAAGTTCTAGTTGCTTCCCTTTTCGGGAATGAAACCGAAGCCTTTATAAGGGAAGATCAAGTGAAAGAGGTAAGTCAAGTCCCAGGTTAATTTTAAGATTTGGGACACGGAGGCGGTAGAATTAATCGAAAGCCCTTACTTACAATGCTATTTGCATTGTCCTTAGTCTTGACAGCCATTCCCCTATCGGGTGCTGTTCAGGACCAGAATATTCAAAACACAAACGCAAACAACGCAAATGAAATAATTAACCCGGATATAACCGGGACAGAAACCAACCAAGTGAAAGTCTTACTCCAGGAAAACAAACCCTTCGGTGCCAGCACCGAGGAGATCCTGGGAAACAACAGTACCCCACAGGAACTGAAACTGGGAGCCACCGGTGACCAGGTAAAAGAAGTTCAGCAGTGGTTGTACGACTTCGGATACTACAATGGATCCGTGGACGGAAACTTCGGTAACGACACAGATAAAGCAGTGCGAATCTTCCAGGAAGAAGCAGGAATACAAGTCGACGGTGTAGTTGGAGACGAAACCAAGAAGGCCATGGAAAAATGGGACCAGTACCTGGCCCAGGTCCAGGCCTACAGTGAAAGCCAAGGTGTATCATCAGAATCCAGTGTATCCAATAAAAGATCCTACGCCAAATCCTTCCGAACCGCTTACCGCAGTTACAGTGGCGGTAAAGGAACCGGAGACTGCTGGGATAACAGTGCCTACCTCTACAGTAAACTGACCTCATCCGGAAGCAAAGCCCGGATCATCCAGTACGCCACCAGTCAGTCCAGCCGACACCGATCGGTACAGGTATACAGTGACGGTGAATGGGTGAACTACGACTACAAAGCCAACGGATACGCCCAGACCTACTACGCTACCTCCAACTCCGTGAACGGAGTGGTGGTGCAGAGTTCCTAAGTTAAGCGTTTAAAAGGGATTTTCTATAATCCCGCCACTATTTTTTTTTAAGAATTATTAAAATAAGGAAGTACTTTTTTTAATCAATTATTATCAGTCGTAATTAGTTATCAGTCGTAATTAGAGTTTGAATGATGACCATGAATTCTCTGTCCATCCTCAATTTTAACTTGCAGATATCCCTTTAAGACTCCTTTTCCACAGGGCACCATTCATCAAGGTTAACCGTGGCCCAAAATGGTTATGAAGATGCGACTCTCATGTGCCTCCAACCATCTGAATTTGCAATCCCTGGAGTAGAGGGACCGCCAACCGGGCCAGATTTACTCCACTGATCCGAACCTAAAGACGCATTGGTAGCTGGTGCACCCCCCGGATCAGAACTTCAAAGATTCACCCCTTGGGAACCAACCGGCTTCAGGACCTCCACCGTTTTAGTGACCGGAATTAAAACATCCGCAGCCTGAGCACCACCAGAACCAAAACTCCAATTAGGGGATGATGTGCTGGCTGAAACTGCCACCAATAAACTCAAAACTAGTAATAATCCAATGACTAACTTTCCCACTATTTTCATGGGTAATCCCCCCCTATTACCCGGAATATTATTGTATTATATTTTAATTTTTTACTGCCAAAATTTACCGCACTATATCGACCCCGAGTTTTATCCACTCTGACACTGGCATGATCAAAAAATGTGGTAAGAAGTGAAAAAATAGAACTGTGTAGATCTTGTAAAAAATAAAAAAAGATTTTTAAGAAAAAAATATTAAAATTCCAGCCTTCCAATCCGGGCCACAGCCTCTCTGGTGTTCTCCAGGGTGTTGAAGGCGGTTATGCGGAAGTAGCCCTCTCCGCTGGGTCCGAAGCCCACCCCCGGGGTCCCCACCACTTGGACCTCATTCAGGAGCAGGTCGAAGAATTCCCAGCTGGTCATGCCGGGGGTTTTGATCCAGATGTAGGGGCTGTTCACTCCACCGTAGACCTCCAGACCAATCGCCTTGAGACCTTCCCGGATGATGCCGGCGTTGGTCATGTAGTAGTTGATGTTGGCCTGGATCTCCTTTTGTCCCTGGGGGGTGTAGATGGCTTGGGCTGCCTTCTGGATGGGGTAGGATACTCCGTTGAACTTGGTGGTCTGTCTGCGGTTCCAGAGGCTGTTAAGGTCATGCTTCCCTCCCTGGGCATCGTAGGCCACCAGTTCCCGGGGTACCACGGTGTAGGCGCAGCGGGTTCCCGTGAATCCCGCATTTTTGGAGAAGCTCCGGAATTCGATGGCGCATTCCTTGGCCCCCTCTATCTCATATATACTGCGGGGTATGTCCTCCTGGGTGATGTAGGCCTCGTAGGCCGCGTCGAAGAGTATAACCGCCTGGTTCTGCCGGGCGTAGTCCACCCACCTTTTTAGTTGGTCCCGGGTGAGGGTGGTGCCGGTGGGGTTGTTGGGGTAGCACAGGTAGATAAGATCCACATCTTCCGTGGGAAGTTCGGGGATGAAATCGTTCTCGGCGGTACAGGGCAGGTACACCAGTTTCCCGTAGCGTCCGTCCTCTCCCATGGGGCCGGTGCGGCCTGCCATGACGTTGCTCTCCACGTACACAGGATAGACGGGGTCTGTGACGGCTACGGTGTTGTCTAGGCCGAAGATCTCCTGGATGTTGCCGGTGTCGCATTTGGCTCCGTCACTGACGAACACCTCCTCCGGGGTTAGTTCGATTCCCAGGGGCTGGTATTCGTGTTGGATGATGTCCTCGATCAAAAAGGAGTAACCCTGCTCAGGACCATAGCCCCTGAAGCTTTCCTTATCGGCCATTTCATCCACAGCATCTTTGAAGCTATCCACCACAGCCTGGGGCAGGGGTAGGGTCACGTCTCCAATACCCATCCTGATTACATCGGCTTCCGGGTTTTCTATTTCGAATTTATTAACCCTTTGGGCTATTTCCGAAAAGATGTAACTGCTTTTTAAAAGCAGGTAGTTCTCGTTTATTACCGCCATTACAAATTTCTCCTCTAATTTTTCTAGTTTTTAATAATGAATAATGGTTATTTATGGGCGAAGTAGAAGGTCATCTTGCCCAGGTACTTCTCATCCAGGCGGGCGAATCCCAGCCGTTCGAACTGGACCACATCCCCCACTTCCTCTTGGTAGGTGTCGGCCTCGGCGTATCCGGTCTGGATGGTGCCGTCGGGCATCACTAGTTCCACCAGTTTTTTATCCCGCATGGGAACCCACTGGATGGCCGGGGCTCCGATCTCCCGGGCTTCCTGGTGGCTGGTGCTGTGGTAGTGGGCCTCTCCATCCTGGATGGTGATGTTCACCGCATCGATGAGTCTGATTACCTTCTCCGGATCATGGGGCAGGTCCGCTGAGGGGATGTAGAGTCTTTCTTCAAAGTTCAGGGTTCTCATGCCCCGTTCAGGGTGGTCCGGGTGCAGTGGCCTTTCCACTGGTCTTTTCAGATCATCGGGGAGTCCTTCTATTCTGATGCGCTGGCCAGGGATGGCCAGGAAGTAGCGGTTAACCTCCTCTAACAAGCCACGATTCAAGCCGTAGATCTTCTTCCAGGTCACGGTGGAATCGGCGATCTTAACTCCGATCTCGTTCATCAACTCCCGGATACTTTCGGGTTGTATACCCCGACGAGCTATGGCCCGCAGGGTGCCCAGGCGGGGATCATCCCAGCCGGTGTAGTCCCCCTCCTCAATGCCCTCTTTGGCCCTGGAGGTGGAGAGGGCCACGTCATCCATCTTCAGTCTTCCGTAGTGGGTGTAGTGGGGTTCCTCCCAGCCCAGGTGCCGGTAGAGGTAGCCCTGTTTCTCGGTGTTGGCCAGGTGGTCCTTGCCCCGCAGGACGTGGGTCACCCCCAGGAGATGATCATCCACCGCCACCGAGAAGTTCATCATGGGGTACACCCGGTACTTCTCCCCCTGTAGGGGGTGGGGGTAATCCACGATGCGCATGGCCACCCAGTCCCGGATGGCCGGGTTCTTATGTTTAAGGTCAGTTTTAACCCGTAACACCACTTCACCCTCCGCCAGGGTGGGCATCTTCTCCCACAGGGATAAATTCTCCTCCACGGTCATCTCCCGGTGGGGGCAGGCCTCCCCGGCATCTTTGAGTTTCTTGAACTGGTCACCAGGGCAGGTGCACATGTAGGCTGCGCCCTTCCCGATGGCCTCCTCCGCCATCTGGTAATATATTTCCAGGCGCTGGCTCTGCACCACCTCTTCCTGCCACTTGACTCCCAGCCAGGTGAGGTCCTCCCGGATCATATCGTAGGCCGGGGGGTACACCCGGCGGGGGTCGGTGTCCTCCACCCGCAGGATCAGTTTACCACCGTAGCGTTCCTGGTACTCCTGGTTAAGGACCGCGGCCCGGGCGTGGCCGATGTGCAGGGGCCCTGAGGGGTTGGGTGCGAATCTAAGAACCACCCCCTTATCCGTATTGGGGAGTTCAGGCAATCCCTTGGTCTCCTCTTTTCTCTCCGGGGCCTGGTATCCTCCCAGTTCTTCCAGTTTCTGTTGTTGGGCTTCCAGGGTCATCTTATTCACCTGGGCTACCACCTGGCCGGTGAGGGGGCCGATCTCCTTTCCCCGGCTGCGCAGCTCAGGGTGGTTGGCCATGATCATGCCCATCACCGCCCCGTTCTGGGCCTGTCCAGAGTGCCCGGTGGCATTCACCAGGGCGTACTTACAGACCAGTTGCCGTAAATTAACGCTATCCATCTTGATCACCTAGGTTGGATTTGTAACTATCAAAATAAATGGGAATCCTTTTAAGTATAATAGGGGTGTTTTCTCCCCCTGGTATCATTAATTTGTTAAGTGGACTTCTTGCGAAGTTTTCAGTGACTCCTCTCCAGGACGAAGTCGGCCAGCATCATCAGGGCCTGCCGGGCGGGGGTGTCCTCCAGGGTCAGCAGTAATTCCTTGGCCTGTTTCACGTTGTCCCGGGCGATATCATGGGCGTAGTCTATACTCCCGTACTCTTCAAAGATCTCAATGGCCCGGGGCACGTTCTGGTCACTTTCCTCCCTTAGGATGCGGATCAGTTCCTCCCGGTCCTCTGGGTTGGCGGCTTCCAGGGTGTGCACCACCAGGAGGGTTCGTTTTCCCTCGGCGATGTCACTGCCCACTGGTTTTCCCAGGTTGTCCTCGTCGCTTATCACATCCAGGTAATCATCCTGGATCTGGAAGGCCAGTCCAATGAGTTTCCCGTACTCGGTCAGGGCCTCCACCTGTTCTTTACTCCCCCCACCCAGTATGGCACCGGAGCGGGTGGCCGCCGCAATTAAAGCAGCGGTTTTTTTGTAGATCATATGGAGATACTCCTCCTCAGAAACGGCCAGACGGTCAGCGAAGCCCATGTCCAGGGCCTGTCCCTCGCAGATCTTAACACAGCTATCCACCACGGTCTGCAGGGCCCCCACCACCAGTTGGGAGTCCACTCCATCGGTTTCCGTCCACAATACGGTTTCAAAGGCCTTGGAGAACAGGGTGTCCCCGGCCAGGATGGCCATGGACTCCCCCCAGATCATGTGCACCGAGGGCTGGCCCCGGCGCTTCTCATCCTGGTCCATGATATCGTCGTGGATGAGGCTGAAGGTGTGTATCAGTTCCACCGCCGCAGCGACCTTAAGGGCATGCTGGGCCTGGCCACCCACAGCTTCGGCGGATAAGATGGCTAGGCTAGGTCGGATCATCTTCCCCCCGGCTTTAACCAGGTGCAGGGATGATTCCTGCAGTTCTTCCGGTTCCACAGTGGACAGGGCCGTGTTTATTTCCTGTTGCACCTTTTCTGAGTACTTTTCCAGTATCTCCGTTACTTCCATTATATTCCCCCGTTGAATACCTGTGCCTGCCCGTTTCGCAGGATGTGAATATCGTTACCCAGCTTGTAACCCTCCTCCTCGGCCAGTTCCGTGTATTTGGAGATCATCTCCAGGTGGCCGTGGGCAGGTATGATGTGCTGGGGGCTGAGCATGCGTATGAAGTCCCGGTGATCCTCGGGACCGGCGTGTCCGGAAACGTGGGCGTTGGTATAAATCCTGGCTCCACTGCCTTTAAGTCGGCGTTCCATGAAGCTGCGGTTAGCCACGTTCAGGGGGTTGGGTATGATGGGTGCCGAGACCACCACGTTGTCATCGGGCTGGATATTGAACTGGGTCTTGCCACTGGCGATCCGGGGCAGAAGGGCGTCAGGTTCTCCCTGGTGGCCGGTGGCCACTATTATGAAGTTTTCCCGTTTGTCCTCCACCCGGGCCAGGGCCCGGTTCACGGCCTTGGGACTGCCGTAGACATGAGCATTGTCCGGCAACTTCAGGAGACCCATCTTCTCGGCGATACTGCCGAAACGTTCCATGCTCCTTCCCAGGAGGAGTATTTCCCGTTCACTTTCCTGGGCTATGTTGCAGATGGCCTGTATACGTTCAATGTGACTGGAAAAGGTGGTGACGATGAGTCCATTCTTCTCCCGCATGGGCTGCTTCATGATATCCCGCAGGGCCACCCGGGCGATCTTCTCGGAGTAGGTTTTCTCCTCCTTGTTATCGGTCATCCGGGTGGTTTCCACAATAAGGGCCAGCACTCCCTGGCGTCCCAGCTCCCGGAGACGCTGGTAATCTGGGGGTGGGGAGATCATCTGGTGATCGTCGAATTTGAAGTCCATGGCGTAGACGATGATACCCTCCGAGGTGTGGAGGACCGGGGTGACGGTCTGGGGTATACTGTGGGTGGTGCGCACAAATTCCAGGGTGATATCCGGTGATATCTGGCACTTCTCCCCGGGATTCAGGACCTGACGGGGATTGGTGACCTTGAACTTCTTCTCCCCCTTGATCTGTTGTTCCACCAGGCCCAGGGTGTAGGGGGTTCCGATGAGGGGTGCCTCGTAGCGGTGGGCCAGTTTGGCCACGGCTCCGATGTGGTCCAGGTGGCCGTGGCTGAAGACTATGGCCCGGACCTTTCCATCCACTTCCTTCATCAGGGTGTCATCCGGGATCACACCCCGTTCTATCAAATCCAGGCTGTGCATCCGGTCGATGACCGTGTCCTCGTGGACGTGGATGCGGTCCAGGTTGATGCCCATGTCGAAGATGATGACATCCTCACCCACCTTCACTGCTGACATGTTCTTTCCCACTTCTTCGTATCCACCTACTGCTATTACTTCCACACTCATAACCATGACCTCCTTGCGTAGTGCTGGGTTTCATATCCCCGCTGGCTGAGCCATTCCCGGGTGTATCCCCGGATTACCAGGTCTGCCTTCCTTAAATCCTCCAAGTTACTGGCTCCCACCAGGAACATGGCCACCTTCAGTTCCTGGAGGAAACGTTCCAGGTAGCTGTCCAGGGTCTCTTCACCCTGGTAGCAGGCCTTAAGTGCTGGTAGGGCTATTCCCACGGCACTGGCACCTAATGCCAGGGCCTTGGCAGCGTCTAATCCGCTGCGTATCCCTCCGGATGATATTACCGGTATCGTGACGGTGTTCACCACCTCCACGGTGCAGGCGGCGGTGGGTATTCCCCAGTCCCAGAAGAGTTCTCCCATCCCCTTTTCCTGGGAACGGTAGGCCTCCACTGCGGCCCAGCTGGTTCCACCCGCTCCCGCCACATCCAGGGCGGCTACTCCGGCCTGTTCTAGGAGGTGGGCTTCCTCGCTGCGTATCCCGGCTCCGGTTTCCTTAACCATCAGGGGCACCTCCAGGGACTGTGCGGTTTCTCGGATACGGTCCAGGTATCCCCGGGCATCCAGGTCCCCTTCGGGTTGGATGGCCTCCTGTAAGGGGTTGAGGTGCACGGCCAGGGCATCTAAGGCCATCATATCCATGGCGGCCGGGGCCAGGTCCAGCTGGGCGGTGCCGATGTTACCCAGAAGCAGGGCTTCCGGGGCTTCCTCCCGGGCCACGGTGTAGGTGGCGGCCAGCTCCGGGTTTTCGATGCCGGCCCGTTGACTGCCCAGTCCCATGCCGATGCCATGATGGGCGGCGGCCCGGGCCAGTTTCCGGTTCACATCCTGTGATTCAGGGTGTCCCCCGGTGATGGCGGTGATGATGAGTGGTGCGTCCATTTCCTTGCCCAGCAGACTGCAGGAGAGATCAATATCTCCCAAATCTACCTCGGGCAGGGCCCGGTGGACCAGTTCCACATCCTCTAGTCCGGTTTTTTTGTGGTATTCCACATCGGAGTGCAAGCATAAGCGCAAGTGCTCCAGTTTTCTGTCTGAAATCATATTCTCTTATTCCTATCTTCTTTTTTTTATCCAGGTCCCCGGTACCTTGTCCCCCATAAGCGCCCTTTCCAGGAGTCCCTCCTTATAGAGGTTGATTATCTGGGACTCCACCTTCTCCTCGGCTAATTGCAGGAGTTCTTTCACTTTTCCACCCATACCTCCAGTGACATCCACGGTGTGGGCGCCCTCCAGGAAGTTCAAGTCATCCTGGCTGGTTACCAGGGGTATGAGCTGGGCGTTGGGGTGGGTTTTAGGGTTCCTGTTGTAAATTCCGTCAACGTCAGTGCCCAGGATCACCCGCTCCGCCCCTAGCCGCTGGGCCAGGTGCTGGAGTATCTGGTCTCCCGAGAGCACTGCCATTTTAATCTTCAAATCCTGGTCCAGGACCACGTCCCCGTAGAGTACGGGTACCAGTCCCAGATCCAGGTACTGGGTTATTAAGTCGGTATTAAATTCTGTGATTCTCTTATGATGAGTGTGAATGAATGATGATGGTGATAAGGGTACTGCGGGTATGCCCGCCTGTAGTAGGGCCCGGCACACTTCCAGGTTAAGCTCCTGCACCGACTGGTGGGTTACACAGAAGCCCTCCCTCTTTCGGAGTAGATCCTCCTCATCCCTGATGGGGGCTCCGATCTGGTAGTGGTGGGCGTGGGGGTGTCCGTAGGACCCGGCGCCGTGGATGATCAGTAACTCCTTCACTCCGGAGTGGGCTATCTCCCGGCTGATCCGTTCCAGGTTCTCCTGGTGGAGGGTGGGATGATCCTCCTCTTTACGGGTGATGACGCTGCCCCCCAGTTTGAGTATGATCATACCCATCTACTCCACTTCCACTCCCGAATGGGACAGTCCCACCCGGAAGGCTTCCTCCTCTTGTTGCAGTTTCTCCAACACCGGTTCCATCCTTCCCGGGGCGTAGGCTATGATTGAGCCTCCTCCTCCGGCACCGGTGATCTTGGAGCCCAGGGCCCCGGCGAGTCGGGCCTGGTACACCATTCGGGATAGTTCCGGGGTGTTAACTCCCAGGGCATCCAGGAGTCCGTGGTTGATGTTCATCAGATCCCCCAGGGCCCTTTCCTCCCCGTCCAGGAGGGCCTGGCGGGCTTGGTGGGTGACCATTTCCATGGCGTCCAGGATGGGATCCACCACTTCTGGGTAGTGTTCCCGGCGCTGCCGGACCCCGGCCACCAGTTCTCCGGTGTTTCCCCGGTAACTGGTGTAAGCCACCACCAGGGGCAGCTGGCCCGGTACTTCCAGGTTCTCCACCTTCCCCTCGGGGTGGAGGTGCACCATTCCCCCGTGGGTGGAGACTGCAGTGTCCAGGGGGCTGGCTGCTCCCTGTACTCTAAGTTCTACTTGGTGGGCCTGACGGGCCAGAGCCTTTTTATCCAGTTCTTGTCCCTGTAGTTGGGTGAGGGCGGCCAGGGTGGCCACGGTGATGGCCGCCGAGGATCCCATCCCGGCTCCGATGGGTATCTCCAGCTTTACCTGGACCTCCAATCCACCCGGCACCTCCCGGAGTTTAATGGCCTCGGTGATGTAGCGTAGTATGCCTACCTTTCCAGTTCCAGAGCTTTCCAGCCCCCCATGGGGTTGTAGCACACCTTCCACATCCAGATCGGGGATGGTGATGGATATGTGATCCTCACTGACTTTTCTAATCTCCACCCGTGCCCGGCGGTTCACGGCCATGGCCAGGGCTGGTTTACCGAAGACTACGGCGTGTTCTCCAAAAAGAATGATCTTGCCTGGTGCAGATGCCACGGCTCTCATGGTTTAACCATCCCCTTAACGTATCACCGCCGCGGCGTATCCCACCACTTCCTGGTAGTTGCCGCTGGTCTCCCCACTGGTGGCGTACTTAAGCACCTCCGCCTGGGTGGCTCCCATTAACTTGGTGGCGGTTAGGGTGGCGGCTACTGGTCCGTAGCCACACATGTTCACGTTGTGTCTTTCCACCACCTTCAGCATGGCCTCCTCATCCAGGGTCTCCAGGGCCTTCAGGACCTGCTGGTCCTCCTGGGATGCCACCTCCTGGGCCTTGTAGTGGGTGAGATCGGTGCTGGCTATTACCACCACATCCCGGCCAGTGGCCTTTATGGCCTGGTGTATGGCCTCCCCCACTTCCCGGGAGGTTTCCAAATCCTGCATCATCATGGTGATGGGCACCAGTTGGAAGTCCTGCTCCAGGTACTGGAGGAAGGGTAGCTGCACCTCGATGCTGTGCTCCTGCAGGTGGGCGGTGGGGTCATCATCGATGATGCTGGTGCGGGTTAGTTCCCGGGCCAGTGGGGTGTCGATTTCCACCAGTCCCAGAGGTGTTTCCCAGGCCCCGGTGGTCATGGTTGACACCAAACTACCGTAGCCAGTGTGGTTGGGGCTTAGGATGATGATGGTTTCCGGGAATCCGTCCCGGGCCAGTTCCAGGTAGCTGTGGGCGGCCACCGGTCCGGAGTACATGTAACCGGCGTGGGGAGCCACCAGTCCCTTGATGGTCCGGGTCTTTCCCCGGGTTTCGGGTAGCTGGCCCGGGCCCAGCTGGTGCTGGTAGGACCAGCGGATCCTCCGCTTCAGGTCACGGGGATTGGCCTCGTAGAAGGCCCCGGCCCATGCTGCTTTGCGGGTTTGGGACAAATATAAAACCCCCTATATTTTTTGGTTATTTAGATCTTGAGTTCGAATTCGGTGGGTGGTAAGTCCAGTTCCTCATCCTCGGCCAGGGTTCCCTTGCTCCGTAACATTTGCAGAGCCAGTAGCCAGTATACCAGGGCTATGGCCTTTCTTCCCTTGTTGTTTACGGGTATCACAATATCCACGTTGCCAAGTAAGTTTTCGGTGTCGCACAGGGCCACCACTGGGATTCCAACCTGTTTGGCCTCGATTATGGCCTGGTTGTCGCTGCGGGGGTCGGTTACCACCAGTACCTTGGGTTCCAGGAACTTGGCGTACTGGGGGTTGGTGAGGGTTCCGGGTATGAAACGGCCGGGTATGGCGGTTACTCCGGTTACTTCTGCGAATTTACGGACCGGGGCCTGTCCGTACTGTCGGGTGGATACCACCAGGATGTCGGATGGTTCGTATTTAGCCAGGAATTTAGCGGCAGATATGATACGGTCGTTAGTTCCACGCACATCCAAAACGTAGAGTCCGTCGGTCCGGACCCGGTAGATGTAGCGTTCCATGTCCTTGGTTTTCTGTTGGGTTCCAATGTGCAGTCCTGCTGCAAGGTACTTATCAAGTGGGATTAGTAGTTCTGACAAATTAACACCTCAAATAAATATAAATGGGAAGATTTTCTATTCTTCCACGTTCACTGCTTCGTTGGGACACACATCCATGCACACTTCGCACAGACTGCAGTCCTCCACGTTCTGGATTACGATTTTATCGCCTTCCAGGATTAACACTTCCATGGGGCACACATCCACACACTCGGCGCAGTCCGCCCCTTCACATTTTTCTTCGTCAATGGTGATTTTAACCATAATATCCTTAACTCCTTTAATTTACCTTCCTTTGTTATCTTAAAAACTCCAGGTCGGCCATCTGGGCGCTGGAAAGTTCCTCTTCGATGCGTATGAGTTCGTTCAGTTTGGCGATGCGCTCCCCTCCCAGGGCCCCGGTCTTGATGATGGGGCAGGCGAAGGCCACGGCCAGGTGGGCGATGGTCTCGTCGGTGGTTTCACCGGAACGGTGGCTTACCACTGGGGTGTAGCCATGGGTGCGGGCCAGTTCCACCGTCTGGTAAGTGTCGGTGAGGGTTCCGATCTGGTTGGGTTTGATGATGATGGCGTTACCAGCACCGGCCTCTATCCCTTCCTCCAGGATGGCGGCGTTGGTCACGAAGATGTCATCTCCACATATGATGCACTGATCCCCGGATTTTCTGGTCAGACTCGCAAATCCCTGCATGTCTCCTTCTCGGATGGGGTCCTCCACGAAGAACATGCCGTAGGTGTCTATGATCTCGGCCACGTAGTCCACCTGTTCTCCGGTGTCCCGTTCCACACCTTCCTTGGTGTAGATGTACTTCTCCTTTTCAGGGTCCCAGAATTCGCTGGCTGCCATGTCCAGGCAGGGCTTCACCAGTACTCCGGTCTCGTCACTCACCTCGGCACAGGAGGTGGCCTGTATCTCCAGGGCTTCCTGGTTAGTTAAATTCGGAGCCCATCCACCTTCATCTCCCTTTCCACCAGTGAAGAGTGGGTCCTTGGCCTGTATCTTCTCCCGGATACGGCGGTGGACTGCGGTGTTGGTGAACACTGCTTCAGTGATGTCCATGGCTCCTACTGGTAGTACCAGGAATTCCTGGATGTCAGGGGCGTTTTTCCCGGCGTGGGCTCCTCCGTTGATCATGTTACCCAGGGGGTAGGGGATGCTGGTGGGCAGGTTTCCGCCCAGGAACCGGTAGAGGGGTAGGTTGTAGCTGGATGCCGCGGCCTTGGCAGTGGCCATGGACACGGCCACGGTGGTGTTTCCTCCCAGGGAGGATAGGTCCTCGGTGCCGTCGATTTCCTTCAAAACCAGGTCGATCTCCCGGAGGTCCTCGGCATCCATGCCAATGAGCTCCGTGGATATGACGTCCTCTAATTCGCCTAGTATCTTATCAACCCCTCCTTCAGGGAAGGCCACCACTTCACGGGATCCGGTGCTGGCGCCACTAGGTGCGGCGGCCCTTCCAAATCCGTTCCAGGTGATGACGTCCACTTCCAGGGTGGGGTTTCCTCTGCTGTCTAAAATTTTTCTAACCCGGATGTCTTCAATAATGCTGTCCACAAAAACACCTCTTTTCATAAAAATAATTGGTTTGTTTGGGGTTTTTCGGCTAAATAAGGGGCTTAATCAGGGGTATGTCGGACTTCCAGGGGTAACACATTCTCTTTAAGCTCCCGGATGGCGATGTCAATGGGGTCCAGTGAACCAGTCACTTCTACCATTGGCCTGGCTCCCATGGAAAGCTGTAAAGCCCTGGCACCAATAATCCTTGCCCTCTCAAAGCGGGTGAGTTTATTGCTGGTCATTTTTCTTTTCATTCTCCTAAGGGTAGGTGAATTTCTTTTTATCATCTGATGAATATTAAGTGGGGCCGCCGAGATTTGAACTCGGGTCTCCAGCGTTCCGGTGTTGACCATCCCCGTTCCAGTCGAAGAAACTAGAAACTTTCTTCAATGGCTGGGAGGATGGACCAAGCTACCCTACGGCCCCTACCACACTTCTACATGAGATATGAGCATTCGACGGCAACAGTAACGTTTAAGGCCCAGATCGTCCAGGACTTTTTTGGAATCCTCTCCATCCTGGACCCGTTTCTGGTACTCGTCGAAGTAGGCGGAGACCACCTTACCACAGCTCAAGCATCTTATAGGAATCATTATTTCCTCTTATTTTGTATAAAATAATGGGGTTATTTAATCTATCGGTAACTCTTCTGTTTACGTGCCCGGGCACCCCTTCCACCGTACTTTTTGGATTCAGTCCGGCGGGGATCTCCCACCAGCATGGTCCGGTCGTACTGGCTGAACTTCTCCTTGAGGTCCATGTCCCCGGTCCACTGCACCAGGCCCTTGGCAATTACCATGCGGGCTGCTTCGGCCTGTCCCATTACTCCGCCACCCACCACATGGACGTCGATGTCCACCTGGTCCACCAGGTCACCGGCTAGGGTGAGGGGTTCTTTGATCTTGAGTCGGGCCAGTTCGGGGTCGTAGAACTCCACGGGGCGCTTGTTGACACGCACCCGGCCTTTTCCTTCCCGGACTTTGCCCCGGGCAATGGCTGTTTTCCTTTTTCCACTGGTATGGATTACCTTCTTCATGGTTAACACCTTTTAAATTTAAAATTTGGCTCCCAGTAGTTGGGATAGTTTTCCCAGTTCCACCGATTTGGTGATGTTGCGGGGTACTGCTTCTTCCACCGGCACCAGTTCCTGTCCCTCGAACTCCTGGGGAACGCCCAGGTAGACCTTTAGAGACTTGTAGGCATCCCGGCCCTTAGGCTGTTTGTAGGGTAACATGCCCCGGACCGTCCGACGGAATATGTCATCTGGTCGGCGGGGGTATTTAGGCCCCATACGGCGGGGGTTGGAGATGCTGGCCCGGTCTATTCGTTGTTTGTACTTGGCGTAGGCCCAGTCCTTGGTACCGGAGATGATGATCTTCTCCGCGTTGAGGATGGTTATTTCCTCTCCATCCAGGAGTTTCTTGCTGACGATACTGGCCAGTCGGCCCAGTATCAGTCCTTCTCCATCGATAATCATTTAAATACACCTTCTTTATTCAATTATCCTTACCCCATTTCCCTGGGGGTTTTCTTCCAAGAGTTGTTTGATGTCCAGGCATTCGCCTCCGGCTCCAATTATTTTTTGGGCTGCCGATTGGGAGAAGTCCAGGGCCGCCACCCGGACCTTGTGGTCCAGGGAGCCGCTTCCCAGCACCTTACCAGGTACCAGCACCGTCTCCTCCAGGGAGCTGTGCCGGTTTATCCGGCTGATGTTGACTTCCGCACTCTGGCGGGTGGGCTTCTCCAGGCGTCGGGCCACTTCCTTCCACAGGGGGGCCTCTTCCTGGTATGATTTTTCCTTGAGGATCTGTATGATTTGCGTGATCTGAGGGTTAGTTTTGTTCATTTTAAACTTCCTCCTTGGTTATAAAAAGTCTAGGATCATGTCTGCCTTTTGGGATAGTAAATCACAGGCGGTGGTGAGGATCTGTTTGGGTGGGATGGATCCGTCACTTTCGATACGGAATATGAATTTATCCCGGACTCCCTCCACGGTTATGGCCTGGTTAGGACAGTCTTTGGAGCAGGTGTTGCACATGGAACAGTTTTCCAGGTCCACCACCTTTATCTGGTTTTCCTTCTCATCTAAGAGGTACACGGAGCGGGGGCACTGGTCGGCGCACAGTCCACAGGCCTCACACTTTTCCACATCAATGGTGATCTGGGGGTAGTGCTTGTAGGCGCAGCTGGTGGTGGGTTGCCATTTGGCGTGTTCGGATCCAATTCCCAGTTGGGCTATGGCTTCCAGTTCCAACTCTTCTCCTTCCTGGAGTTTCACCAGGGGTATGGTATCTAAGACTGGTTTGATCTTGGGATCAGAGGATTTCAGGTCCCCTGAGTACAATATTTTAGGTCCTTTACCCTTCAGGGTCAGGGATACACTGCAACGGGAACAGTAGTCTTCACAGTCGCATTCATCCCGGGATAGCACTACATCCAGGTCGGTGATGAGGGGTACCATTCCCAGCCGATGGGCCAGGGCTTCATCGAATATGCGTGCATCATTTCTGACAAACAGCACGGTTTCGATGGCCAGGGTGGGTACCTCCACCGTAGCGATCCTCCTGAGGGCATTGACCAGGGACACATCTATCCCTTCAATCGTGAACACCAGTTCCTGGTCGTCCTGGTTTTTGATTTCTATCTGCATTCTAGACACATCATCCCGATTATTTAGACCCTTCTACCCCGCTTACCACCGGGTCGTCCCGTTCCATCGTGGGGTACTGGGGTCACGTCCTCAATTTTTCCTATCCTCATTCCAGCCCGTGCCAGGGCCCTGATGGTTGCCTGGGCTCCGGGTCCTGGGGTACGTGGTCCGTTACCACCAGGGGCTCGGACTTTTATGTGTAAGCCTGTGAATCCTTTTTCTTTAGCGTCATCGGCAGCGCGACTGGCTGCTTCCATGGCAGCGAATGGTGATGATTCCTGTCGGTCGGCACGTACCACCTTACCACCGGACCACTGGGTTATGGTTTCGGCTCCGGTGAGGTCGGTTATGGTGATGATGGTGTTGTTGAAGGATGAGTACACGTTGGCTACTCCCCATTTCTCTTTTCTCTCTTTTCTTTCAGCCATTTATATCACCGATTTATTCCTTTGCACCCGTTTCCTCTTTGGCGGGTTTTTTTATCTGCTGTTCCATGGGGGAGCCAGGGTAAAATCCGATGAGCTCCTCTTCACCACGCTTCACCAGGTAGCCCGGGGAGTTTATTTTCCTTCCCTGCAGGGCTATGTGTCCGTGGACCACCATGAGACGGGCCTGTTTCACGGTGTGGGCCAGTCCCTGTTTGTGGACCATGGTCTGTAATCTGCGGCGCAGTACATCCTCCACCGTCAGGTCCAGCACGTCTTCCAGTTTAGAGGATTCTCCCATAATTCCGGATCGTATCAGGCTGCCCAGGAGCTGTTCCCGCTCCTTATGGCTCTGTTCGCTTTCGGTACCCAGGAGTACCCGGGCGTCACGCCGGTAACGGCGGATTTTGGTTTCGGCCTTCCAGATTTCTTTCTTGTTTCTAAGTCCGTATCTGGTTACCAGTCGGTTTTCATCTCTTATCCGGTCCGCATTCCAGGGGTGGGAGGGTGTGTCGTAGTTTTTCCTTGATTTTCTTGGATGTCCCATATGATCATCTCCAGTCTATCCTCTTCTTCTCCTTCTAACTCCCACTGAGGAGCCTTTACGGAAGGTGGATTTGGTGCGCTGGCCACGTACTGGCAGTCCCACTTCGTGTCTTCTTCCTTTGTAGCTTCTGATCTTCCTCATCCGGTTCAGATCATCCCGGAGACACATCACCAGGTCAGATTCGATGAGGTGAAAGTCATCTCCAGATGCGTAGTCGTTTCTGCGGTTGAGCATCCAGCGGGGTAGTTTTTCCAGTTTCTGTGGGTTGAGGATCACTTCCTCCAGCTGTAGAACTTCTTCGTCGGACAGGTACCCGATTTTCTGTTCGGGATCGTATTCCATGATGGAGCATAAAGCACCGGATAATGCTTTTCCAACTCCCTTTATACCTGTTATTGCGTTTACTATGGTTTTGTTCCCGTCTACGTCTTTACGGGCGATCCGGACCATATGTTTGAAATCTTCTTCCATTGAATTTTCCTCCAAATATGGTTCAGGGGTCAGTGGGCGGATCATCAGTACCTCCACCATCCGGGGTGGGGGTCTGAAACTTTTATACCCAAACCTCTGATTCTTTTATATTTCCAAATCGTACAATTTTCCTGCTAATTTAATTTATTAAGGGTTTTGTAGTTTTAGAAACGCCGGGACTGGGATTTGAACCCAGGCGGAGCCAATGCTCCACAAGATTTCCAGTCTTGCGCCTTACCAGGCTAGACTATCCCGGCATGGTGAATAGAATACCCTTAGATTGCTTACATGTATCTTTAGTTATGGTAGAAATAGCAGGTTTTCACTTCCACATAGGTGGGTATGTTCCAGGTTCCATAAAAACCTTTTTTATATCTACCATGATTCCCTGGGAGTCGCGGTATATCTCCCCTGAGGAATGTAAAGTATGACCCGCTGCCACCAGTTCTCCCTTCAAAGTCTCCACCCGCACCAGGTCCCCCTGCTTCAGATCCGATGAAAGGGACAGGATACCCCCGGCGGCCAGGTCTGCACCGTGGCACAGGGCATCCACCGCCGAATCACGGACCACCATGAGTGGCAGGTGCCCGGCGGCGGCCTCCATGGGCAGAAGGCACTCCCGGAGAAGTGTTTCATCTCCCTCCTGCCAGGCCACGTAGGCATCGGTCACATCCTGCAGGGTGTGCAGGGTGTCATCCTCCTGGAAGGGTCCCACCTGGGTGCGGCGCAGTTCCGCCATGTGGGCTCCCACGCCCAGGGCCTCCCCCACATCGTGACAGTACTTACGTATGTAGGTACCGGCTTCACAGCCGATGCGGAAGAGAACCTCCTGTTTTTCTATTTCCAGGATGTGCACGTAGTAAATGTTACGTACCCGCAGTTCTCTTTTGACTGCCGAGCGGAGGGGTGGGGTCTGGAATATTTTCCCGGTGAACTCCTCTAAGGCTTTACGCACCCGGGCCTCGGAAAGTGGCTGGTGGATGCGCATGAGACACACGTACTCCTTGGGCGCTGCTAAGAGTAGCTGGATGACCCGGGTGGCATCATCCACCCCCACCGGAAGTACTCCGGTAACCCGGGGGTCCAGGGTGCCGCCGTGTCCAGTTTTCTCCACGTGGAGTATGTTCTTGACCCAGCTGTCCACCTGGTGACTGGTGGGCCCCATGGGCTTGTCCAGGTTGATAACCGACTTGTGCAGGTGTTCCTCCATAGGCCGCTCTGCCGGGATGCACCCGTAGCTGGGGTTGGTTTCGGCGGAGGCCTTATGGAGAAGCTCAGTCATGAATTGTCCTCAAAATATTGGCTTAAAAAATTAAGCCTCGGCTTCCAGTTGCTTGGCTATCTCTTCGGCATCATCAGATTTGAGTTCCAGGGACTGGGTGGTGGGCTCCAGGTGCTTGATGTTGCACCGGCGGTTCTTGATGGAACCTCCCACTACTTCCACGAATTTTTCATCGATGATCTCCACTATCACACATTTCTGGCCGGCTTCTCTACCGGCGGTTTTGATGCATACTCTTCCTACTTCTATTGCTGGCATCATATCACCTCTACTGCTTTTTCTATGATCTGGGCCACGCCCGGGGCATCGAACCTTTCGGTGTTGATGATGAGGTGGTAAACCTCCATATCCCCAATGTCCAGGTTATGTATCTCCTGGTAGCGTTTGGCCTCGCTTTTTTCTCTGGTTAATATTTCTTCTCGGACCAGTTCCACTGGCTTGTCCTCCCGGTGGCTGATGCGCACACTGCGGACATCCAGGGGGGCAGTGAGCCATGTTTTGAGGGGGGCTTCCACGAAGTAGGCGGATAAACGTCCCTCCACAATGAGGTCTTCACTTTCCCGGGCCGCTTGGGCCTGGCGCTGGTCTATTTCACGGTCAATATCAGTGTTGCCCTCGGCGAATTTGCTAAAATCCAGTACATCCATTCCCTTCTCGGCGGCCATCTGACGGAATATGTCTCCGGCGGAGAGGTAGGGGATCCCCATGTTCTGGGACAGGATGCTGGCCACGGTGCTGGTTCCAGTTCCAGCCAATCCTCCGATGGTGATTATCATTTCTCCTGGGACCGGGCCGCTTCTTTGAAGACCTTGCGGGTGCACTCCGTGCAGAGGTTTCCTCCGTAGGGGCGGTTGGGCCTTCTCTTGGATTTGGCTAATTTTCTGATCTGGTATGGTCTTCCCCGTGGCACTCCATGGAGCAGTTCACCGCACTCGGCACAAACGTGCTTGGAGGGCTTCTTCTTCTTGTAGTGGAGGACAGTTTTTCCTCCCGGGGTTTTCTTAAAGGTTCTCTTATATGATCTGGACCTGTGTCTTAACTGTGGCATTTTATATCTTTCCTAATTTTTTTTTATTGTTCGTCATAATTGGTGAGTGTAATAATTAATAGGGGGTTTATCTTCCCCCTTAAATCATTTTTGGGTTTTATATTCCACCTTAAATCCGTTTGGGACCTACATTCCCCCTTTAAGTCCCATGTACTTCCTCCAGACCAGTGAAAAGGCAAAGGAACAGAGGATGTACCATCCCAGCCATTCAATGGCCATCACCCCGGCGGGTACGAAGGCGGAGGGTTTGTAGAACATGTGGAAGAGGGGCACCAGCAGGGTGTAGTAGGTTATGGTGGGGATTTCCATGTAGAAGTTGGTTATGGCTGGTACCGTGGCCATCCACCAGAATACCAGGAGGATGGGGACCATGGTCACCAGCATGGGCTTGAAACTGTTACCCATCATTTCCTGCTGCAGTTTCATGAATTCTTTCTGTTTTTTCTGCATCTTCTCCATGGCGGCCTGGTCACCTGATTTCTGGGCGGCCACCATCTCGGCCTGGTAGCTCTTCATCTCCTTCTGCATAGCTTCCAGACGGTCCTGGTCCACCAGTAGCTTGTTGGCCAGGGTGATGAAGAAGGCCACCACCGCGGCTATTAGAAATATGGTTAAAATGGGTCCCAATACATTTATCACCGGCATTAAAGCCGCGTTGAGGGCCCCGAAGATGGGGTCGGTTATGAATTCCAATACCATTTTTTTCTTCCTCTCAAACCAGTTATAATTCGGTTTTTTTATAATTCTCAATAACTTAAAGTTTCCCGCATCATCTCCACCGCCTCATCCAGGCGCTGGTTGTGATTGGGTATGATCTTGACGGTGGCCCCGGTGAATACGGCGTAGGCCATGGCCGTGGCCCGGTTCATCTCCTGGTGCAGGTTGATGGCCTCCAGGCGTTCGGTGTCCCGGCTGCGGGTTACGTCACTAACCCGGCGCATTAGTATCTCGTCACCATCGGCCTCGATGAGTATGAACTGGTCGGGCTGCAGGTCCTCCAGGACCCAGCGGGGTAATCCGGGCAGGAATCCGTTGGGAGTTTTTATGGTGCAGTGGGTGTCCACGATGATGTTATTTTCCCGGGAACGTTTCCGTATCTCCTGGGCAGCTTCCATCTGCACCTGTTTCTGCACGTCGGGGTCTAATTTACGCATACTGTCCCGGTGCTTCACCAGGCCTTTGCCCTGGGCTATTTCCAGCATGACATCCCCGTAGTTCACCTGGACGTAGTCCAGGTCTTCCAGGGCGTTTTCCAATACGGTTGTACTTCCTGATCCAGGTATTCCTGCTACTACCACGACTTTCATCTTTTAATCACCACCTAAGAAGTTTCGGAGCATGGGGTGCATGTCCATTAACTGTTCCTGGGCTATTTCCTCGTAGAGTTTATAAACGATACCCACGGTTAAGAGTACCCCGGTACCTCCACCTAATGCTCCGGTGAGGTCTGCTCCGAAGGCCAGTAAACCGACGAAGGCCCCTCCCATCACCGTGATCACCGGGATGTACTTTTTGAGTATGCGCTCGAACTGGGCCCGGCTACTACGGAATCCGGGTATCTGCATTCCCATACCATGTAACTGTTTGGCCACCTGTTTGGGGCCGATACCAGATAGTTCCACCCACAGCCAGGAGAATACCACACAGAGCAATATGAAAACCACCCCGTACACCAGCACCTTCAGGGGGTCGGTGAACAGCACTCCCAGGCCACTGGGGACGGTGAGGTAGTAGGCTAGACCACTGATGGCCTGGCCATTGGACACCTCTCCCAGGATGGGGAAGCCCAGCTTCTGAAAGAGGGCTGCGAATAATTGCACGTTTAATAACAGTGCACTGGCTAGAATAACCGGCATGTTACTGGCGTATATGAATTTAAGAGGATATTTACCCCGGGCTCCCTTGACTCCCCCGTAGGAAAGGGGTATCTCCACCCGCATACTCTCGGCGTAGACCACTATTAGGAACACCACGATTACAGCCAGAACTGGCAGTAACAGGGAGAAATCCGGTTGACTGGTGGTCAGGGAGTAGAAGAATTGGGGTATGGCCCCGGAGGGCACTCCCGGTTGGCCGGGTGCCGATAGGAAGTTGAAGGATCCTACTATGATCTGCTGGGCCACTCCCGCGGCGATGAACAGTCCCACCCCACTTCCGAATCCCCACTTGGAGACCACCTCGTCCAGGAAGATGATGAGTATTCCTCCGATGAAGATCTGGAGGATCACCAGCCAGGTCAGAGATGGTGAGGAGGCAGCCAGGGTGCCGGTGAATACCAGTACCGCGGCTTCGAATAAAGTGAACACAATGGCCAGGGTCTTCTGCAGTCCCTGGAAGAAGGCCTTATCCTCGTGGGTGGACAGATCCAGCTTCAGTATTCCACCACCCACCAGTAGCTGCAGGATAATGGAGGCGGATACTATGGGTCCAATACCCAGGGTGATGATGGATCCGAATTCACCGGCTAGTACTGCTCTTAACTGGGCGAACTGGTCCACTGCTGTGGCGCTAAGCCCGAAAAGGGCTATCTGTCCCAGTATGAAGTAGAGGATTAGTATGACACCCGTCCATTTAAGCTTCTCCTTGAAGGGCACCCGGTAGGTGGGAGACCTTACCTGGGGCAGGAGGGAGAAGATGGGCTGGAAGATTTCCTTCATGTTCACTCCTATCTCTTATAAAATGGTACGTTTTAAGAGAGGTTTACGACTTCTCCGCCTGCTTCTTCGATTTTGCGCCGGGCGCTTTCGGAGAACAGGGGAGATTTGATTACCAAAGACTGGGATAGTTTCCCTCGGCCCAGTACCTTGTTGTAACCCATCTCGGTTACATCGATTACTATTTTACCGCCTTCTTCAGTGGCCTGTCCATTTTTAACGAGTTCCTGGGCTTTTTCATCTAAAAAGTCCAGGTTCACGGTCTGGAATTTGAACACTGTTTTCTGGGGTCTTTTGAATCCGTACTTACCAAAGTGCTGGGGATCGTATTTCACCACCCAGGACCACATGTGTTTATGCAGTCCCGCGTTTCCTCTTCCACCACGGTGACCGGCTCCCCTTCTCATCTTGGAGCAGCCCCCACCGTTGGTTCGGGATCCTCGCAATTTGTTTATTTTACGACTTTTTCTTATCATAAGCTTCACCCTTTTAGAAATTTAAAAGATAGCTCTATGCCATCCGTTTCAGTAAGAGGTTTATTTCTTCTCCCCGGTATCCCAGGGTTCCACCCTCATTAAAGGCCTTTTTAGTGTCCTTATATCCCTTGCGGGGTGGGTGTAGTCGGAAGACTGGTTTTATACCCACCTCTTCCAGCTGGGTTTTTTCATCCAGGAGGGCCTGGGCCAGTTTCTGGAAGGATTTGTACTCGGTTCCTTTCAGATATTCCAGGGTGACCTTCTCCCGGCCGGGTAACATGGCCCTTTTCTCCAGGAGTTCTTCCAGGGTTTCCTGGTCGATCTTTCCCCAGGTGATGTAATCCTTAGCTTTCCGGAGCATTCCACTGTAGCTGGGTGTTTCCGGTACCAGGACGGCGTGATTGATACGGGTCAGGCGGAGCATGTCCAGGGTGTCACTGATGCCCCCCTTGATTCCGGTCCGGCCCCTTACTCGTACTGCTGCCAGCATATTACACACATACTCCTAGGTTTTTAAGGTCCTTGGAGGCGGCCTTAACTTTGCTCAACTCTTTTAAAGCGGTGAATACAGCGTTGGCGAAGTTGATGGTGGTCTGGGTTTGTCCACTGGTCTGGCTCCATACATCGTCTATTCCAGCCAGGCCCAGGATGGTTTTACCCACATCTCCGATGGCCAGTCCCACTCCTCCTGGGGCGGGTATGAGGGTTACGCGTACACTGCCGGCTTTACCTTCCACCTTGAAGGGCACGGTGTGTTCCCTTCCGCAGACGCATCCCCAGTCACCGCAGCCCCTTCGGACTTTGATGATGTTAAATTTAGCGTTATCCACTGCTTTTCTGATGGCAGGGCCTACTTCTTTGGCTTTTCCCTGTCCTAATCCCACGTAACCGTTCTTGTTTCCCACCGCCACGATTACTCGGAAGTTAACCTTTCTTCCTGATTTGTGCATACGCTGCACCAGGTTAACATCCATGACCTCTTCTTCCAGGTCGGGCAGGAGGTGGTTTATGATTTCCAGTTCCATGATGGGTAGTCCGCGGTCGAAGATCTCATCAATGGATGTGATGCTGCCTTCCTTTACCTTGCGGCCCAGGTTGGTTTTGGGTTCCCATTCTGGTTTTTCATAAGTTTGTTTACGGCCACCGCGACCTCCACGGCCTCCGCGACCTCCACGGTTTTGTCCGCTTCCGCCACGGTTACCACTGCCTCCACCACGGTTACCTCTGTTGCCTCCGTTTGTCATAATTTTACCTCGGCTTCTATTTTTTGTTTTATGGATTCAAAGTGATCCGGTAACTCTTCCGGTGCTAAACCCTTTTTCAGGTACTGGGAGAATCTTTTCTCCATCTCCTCTTTTTCCAGGGATTGGGCGTAGGCTGCCACGTGTTCTCCCCTTATCCTCTCCTCAGGGGGTAGGATGGACTCATTGTGGGGTATGTTCATCCCGGCATCCACTGCTCCTTTAAGGGCGGCGTATATTTTAGAACCGTTCAGGGAAGTCTTAAGTCCCAAATCCAGAACGGCCTCATCTATACCCTCCTTTAGAGCTTTTTTACCACACAGGTATCCGGTTAGGTAGGCGGCGGAGGTGTTTTTTCCGCTGCCCAGCCAGCCCAGGCCCTTGATTTCCTGGGAGTGGGCGGCCACCAGGGTGTGGTCTCCTTCCGGAGCTACCTTGATGATCTGGACCAGGGTATGTTGGCTGCTGGTTCGAACCACCAGTCGGTACTGGTCTAGGCTGATGAGCTTTAACCTGGCCCCGTAATTAGTTTTTCCTTCTCTTCGTCTTTTGAATGCTACTTTATATCTTGATCCGTGTGCCACTTGTATTCCCCCATTATCTTAGTAGGTCGTGGTCCCGGGCGTAGGTTTTCATGTAGGACTTACTGCGGAATGCCCCACCCTTGGCCATCTTGTACAGCTTACGGTAGGTGGTCCGGTTTATCTCCCGGTTATCCCTCATATCCTTCAAATCAGTTCTCAGCGCCCTGATAGTGGTCATCCAGGCTTTTTTCTTGGGGTTTCTGGCCCCTTTAGCACCTTTGATGCTTCCTCGGCCTTTCCTTCTTCCTTTGCTTTTCTGTTCTGCTATTTTCTTGGAGCGGTAACTGCTGATCCCCTTCTTGGGCCGGGCTTTGATGGTGCCGTCGGCTATGAGTTTCTTAACTCCTTCACGGGTGATGGCCTGGGACACCTCTTCTGAGTGGTCCGGGTCGATCCATACCCTGTTAACTCCTATTTTTAGGATATCTGCAGCTAGCCTCTTTTGAGTTGTAAGATTCATAAAGAAACCTCCCCTTCAACCTCGCATTGGGGGTTGAGTTAAAATTTCTAGATCCACCCTGATATTATCAGGGGGGATGGGATGCTATTATCGAATGTTATGGTCCCTTGCATCCGCTTTTTTTTTCATTTCTTGGTTTTTACTTAGTTGGCCCGTTTTTGTAAATAGAGGCCCCCTACCGGGGTGTCTGTTTACAACTGGTTCTAGTTCAGGATTTTCAATCCCAGCTCTTTGGCCTTGCTGAGTATTAATTCCCTTTTCCGGTCCCCGACTGTAGAACTGATGCGAGCAGCCTCTTTCTCCGGGTCCAGTCCTTCCAGTTCCTTTAGGTTGGACACCAGTACGTCCTGGTATCCGGAAGGATGAAGTCCCCGGGTTTCTAGAGGGGTTCGGTATCCTACCGTGGGCATGGCCGGTTTTCTGCCTTCGTATCGGCGGGTTTTGCTGGTTTTTCCCCTGGCTTTTCTCCATTTGGTTCCCAGTTTCTTGTAGCGGAACCATTCCTGTCTCCTGAATTTTGGTTTGTTCATTAAGGATCACTCCTTAGCCACCAGGTAGATTCCATCCTGGAATACCCGGGGGTCTCTTCCCTTGATTTTAGTGGCCTGTTCAATGTTGGCCATGGTCTGTCCCACGTCTTCTTTGTTTACTCCAGAGACGGTTACCTCATCGCCCTGTATATTTACCTGGGCACTTCCCACCACCTTGGCAGTACGGGGGTAACGTTCCCCCAGGAAGTTTTCAATAACCACCTTGCCGCCAGTTAGTTTGACGGTCATGGGAAAGTGAGCGTAAACGATTTTCATCCGGTAGGTAAAGCCCTGGGTCAGGCCTTCGATCATATTTGTAATATGGGCTTTGATGGTTCCCAGCATGGCTTTATCTTTCTTCTTGGGGAAACGGACTTCTAACACCACTAAACCGTCTTCTTGACTGATCTTTACGTTGTGGTGTTTGAACTTCCGCTTTAGCTCCCCCTGGGATCCTTTCACGGTCACCATGTCATCCACGGTGACTTCTATGCCCTCAGGGATGGGTATTTCCTCCCTCATAACCACTGCTAAAGCCATTATTATCACCTAATAGACATATACCAGTAACCTGCCGCCGATACCATGTTCCTTAGCCTCATTGTGGGTCATTATACCCTGGGAGGTGGTCATGATCATGATACCGAAGTTCTTGGATGGCAGGTACCTTTTTTCGAATTTCTCGAATTCATCTTTTTTAACGGCATGTCGGGGCTTTATAACCCCACACTTGTTTATATTTCCTTCTAGTTCAACCATGAACTGTCCGGCCTTGCCGTCGTCCACGTATTCAAATTCACCGATGTATCCTTCCTTTTGCATGGTCCTTAACACATGGCCAATCATTTTAGAGGCAGGTCGGATGGTACACCGATTGTTTCCCTGCATTTCATTGTTACGCATGTTGGTAAGGGCGTTTGCTAGAGGATCCATAAGAGTCATAGGTACACCTCAATTGTACTTCTTAAATCCTATTTTAGGTGCGAGTTCCCGGAAGCACTGGCGGCAGAGCATTAATCCGTATCTGCGTACCAGGGCAGAGTGATCCCCACATCTTCTACATTTTCTGGATGCCTTTCCGTATTTCCTTGGCATGTTTTCACCTTATTTAATCTTCACCTGGAATTTATCCCGCATGTACTCCTGGGTCTCCTCGGCGGTGACCTGGTGTTTAGGGGGGATCTGTTTCCGTTGAATTTTCCGTCTTTTAATCCGGTAACCCGGTTTTTCAAAGGTTATGGAAACGTTCATTCCGAATATTCCAATATCCGGGTCGTAACGCATGCCAGGGATGTCAATGTGTTCTTCAATTCCGAAGGAGACATTTCCATTCCGGTCAAACTGGCTGGCGCGGAGCTTGTTACCCACACCATCCAACACCATCTTCACGGCATCATGGGCCTTCTGGTCACGGAGGGTGACCTTACAGGCCACGGGTTGTCCCTTTCTGATTCCAAACTCAGGGTTGGTGATTTTGGAGAAGGTCCTCACCGGTTTCTGGTGGGTGATGGTCTCCAGGAGCTTTTCAGCCCGGACCAGTTGTTCACCGGCCTCACCAACACCGATGTTGATGGTGGCTTTGGCTATTTTCACTTCCTGCATGGGGTTCATCTACTTACCCCCTGGTAGGGCGATGATGGGTTGGTCCTTACCCAGAACGAACACGTAGTCCTGCAGGGTTTGGAAGCTTTTCCCATCCTTGGTTTCCATTAAAACCGTGTTTGGCATGGATGATTTGGTGATGTTGATTTCTTTGATGGTTCCCAGCTCTCCGATGTGTTTTCCACCGGTGATGAGTCCCAGGGTACCGTCTTCCATTTTCAGGTGATCGGTTATTTCCTGTTTAGGAACCTGCAGTACCACCACGTCTCCGGCTTTGTATTCACCTTCCACCAGACAGTTACGGCCATCGTGGAGGTTCAGTTGTTGTTTCCCTCCCCGGATGGTGGTTTTGTTTTGCACCCGGCACAGTTTGAACTCTTGGTTCTCTTCACTGATGGGGTGTAAGATCAGTCGTCCCTTCTCATCAGGGAGCACCCGGTAAGTGTTGCCGGTTTTGGGTATCTGGATTACGTCCATGAATCCCACCGGGAACTTGTAGTCCTTACGCACCGTACCATCCACCATTATATCTCCCTGGTTGATGATCATCTTGGCTTCCCGGGCGGTGTCGGCCAGTTCCAGGATGTCCCGGACCACCAGTAGGAGTGGTAGTGAATCTTCGATGGCGTGAGGTCCTGGGCTTGGTTTTACTGTCCAAGTGTCCTCTTTGGGGTGAATTGGCCAGTGAACTGGTGCTTTGTATCTTTTCAAGTGTTTTCTTGATCCCATTTTGGCCATATTTATCCCTTCCTCTCTATTATCTTGTTCCGTTCCTCATCATCCAGACTGAGCTCCATTATCATGGTGTTGGAGGGATGCACTGGGTGGTACACCTGGTTTCCATCTGGTTTCTGTACGGATGCTCCTTCTACCAGGAGCCGGTAATTTTTAAGGTCCACCTTTTCCACCTTTCCCTCGTGGTCCTTGAAGTCTCCCCTTAAGACCTTCACGGTGTCTCCCTTACGAACAGGGAGGGCGCGTCGGTCATGTTCTTCCCGGAGTTCCGGGCTGAGGGTGACGCTCATGGACTTATGGCGCTGGTGTAGTGGTGCCCCGTAGAATGATTTTCTCTGTTTTCTTGGCTGTTTAGACATTAATATCACCCTTAGACGATAATGCTGGCGGCACTTCCCACCGATGGCCATCGGTCAGCGGCTTCCTTAGCCACTGGCCCCCGGATCTCGGAACCCTTTAAGACTCCTTCCGGACTGATAATGACCGCAGCGTTGTCCTCGAATTTAACCCGTAGGCCATCCGCCCGGCGGTATTCCTTTTTCTGTCTTACGATAACTGCAGTGGTAACTTCCCGGCGCATGTCTACGGTTCCCTTCTTCACCGAGATGACCACCATGTCTCCCACTCCAGCGCTACCCAGCCTTCGACGGACGCCCTTGTATCCTTTTACGGCTACAATTTCCACTTCTCGGGCTCCGGTGTTATCCACACAGCTGAGTCTGGCACCGATGGGGAGTGATCTAGTAACTTTAGATGTAATGGCCTTCATTATTTCTCCTCTTTAACCTCCACCACCACGAAGTGCTTGGTCTTACTTAAAGGGCGGCACTCCGCGATTTTCACTGCATCTCCGACTTTCACCTGAATGCAGTCCGGTTTGTGAACGGTGATCTTAGACTTTCTTTTCTCGTATCTTTCGTATTTTCTTATGAACTTGTAGAAACTTCGCTCTACAGTGATGCTTTTTTCTGCCTTGTCACTGGCAACCAGTCCTTCCAGTATTTGGCCCCTTATCTTAAGGTTACCATGGAAGGGGCAGTTGGGATCATCACATTTTTCCTTTGGTTCGGTTACTTCAATGCCAACCATTAATATCACCCATACTTTTTGAATCTCTTTTTAATCCTGTCTTCCGGGCGTGAAACTATTATTCTGCCCTCTATTTCGACTGTACCACCGTCAGGTAGTTTAAAATGGAAGGTTGACGTTTTTTTCGGGATCATCTTCTCCCTACCCTCACCATCTTCCAGGGTGAGGGTGTTTCTGGTCTCGTTTACAACCTTTCCTTCCAGTCCGGTGAATCCCTGATGGGTGCTCCGGGCCACTCGTACCCAGAGTCCCACCAGTTCGTGTCTCATGATGTTTTGTGGAGTGATCATGCCTACCAACCCGTGCAGCCTGAGGGCTGCGGGTATAGGGTTTGCAGATTCCCTCGTTTTAAGCGCCTAACGGATCTCGATTTCATCCGTAGAGAAGCCCAGATCAGCGAGAACTTGCTTGACTCTCCGTTTATGATCGCCCTGCAGTTCTATTTGGCCTTTCTTTGCTGTTCCTCCGCAGGCACAGCGGTTTTTGAGTTCCTTGGTGAGTTCTCTGATGTCAATGTCGTGTTCATCAATTCCTTCGATGATGGTCATCAGTTTTCCGAATCTTCTCCTCACCGTAAAGACTTTAACCTTCTGTATCTCCCTGGCAATCTCTTCACAGACGCAGAGTTCTTCGGGAAGACCACAAACCTCACAGACTTTCATTTATGTCTCCTGTTCGATTTCATTCATGATGGTCATTACCCGGGCAATGGTTCTCTTGAGCTCCTTTATCTTCCCAGGATTCTCGTAGACACCTGCCGCGGCACTTTTGGATATGTTCCGGGCGTACTCTGCCCGCAGTTCATCCAGCTTTTTCTGGATGTCCTCTAGGTCCATATCCCGTATTTCCTTGCTCCTTAATATTACCATCTTGCTACAACCTTTTATAATTTATCCAGATTTAGGAAGGGATTAAATCTTATTTAAGATTTATCTGACTTTTTTGAAAGTTCAGCAGCTTTAGATTTAACTTTTTCAGTTTTCTCTTCTACAGCTTCCTTAACTTCAGCAGCCTTCTTTTTAACTTCAGCTACTTCTTCTTTTGCTTCAGTGGCTTTTTCTTCTACAGCCTCTTTAGCCTCAGTAGCTTTGGTTTTAACTTCCTCAGCTTTTCCTTCAGCAGCTTCCACCACTTCCTCAGCCTTCTTCTCAGCTGTCTCCTTAGCCTCAGTAGCTTTAGACTTAGCCTTAGTGGCCTTCTCCTTCACTTCTTCGACTTTATCCTCAACAGCATCGGTAAGCTCCGTGGCTTTTTCTTCTACAGCCTCTTTAACCGCTTCTACTTTCTCTTCTAAAGATTCAGTTTCAGTGGCTTCTTCAGCTTCCTCTGGGGCAGCTTCTTCGGCTGGTTCCTCAACTAATTCCGCTTCAGTAGGAACTTCCTCGGCTTCTTCCGGAGCTTCCTCGATGATTTCCTCCAGGATCTCAGCAGATTCTTCGGTGACTTCCTCTTCTACTGTTTCTACCGCTTCAACAGCTGGAGCTTCCTCTACGGTGGGTTTGATGATGTCCACCTTGTCGGGCAGGACCACACCGGGAGGCATGATACGTACGAATATACCCAGTACTCCTGGTTTGAGCTGTACCGTGGCAAATCCTTCTTTCACGTATTTGGTGGCTGGTTCTCCACATTTTTTGATGTAGCCGTCAGAGAACTTGGCGGTGGCTGAACGGGATCCCCGGATCTTACCGGAGATGGTTACTTCCACACCCTGAGCTCCGGATCCCATGATCCTGCGCAGGGTGGAGTAGGCAACTCTTCGGAAGTGCATTCCCCTCTGCAGCATGGCCGCGATCTTGTGGGCCATGATTTTGGGGTTGAGTTCAGGAATATCCACCTCTTTAACTTCTACCTGGGGATTTTCCAGTTCGTAGTTATCTTTGAGGCTTTTGGTTATGGCCCGTACGGTTTTACCGCCTCGGCCAATTACCATTCCTGGTCTTTCCGCGTAGACGACGACCATGGTACCCAGGGGTGTTACCTGGATTTCCATTCCACCGTATCCTGCTCGTTCTAGTTCACTTTCCAGGAATTCGTCGATCCTGGTTCTTTTGAGTCCCTCGGTTACAAAGTCCTTCTCGATCATGTGCTCTCCTCTGCCTCGGCTAGTACAACTTGCAGGTGGGTGGTGGGGGTGTTGAAGGGGGTGGCCCTTCCAAATGCCCGGGGGATGTAACCCCGGATGATGTAACCCCGGTGGCTGGATATGTGGATGATTTTCAGGTTTTCGGAATCCATGCCCCGGTATTCTGCGTTGGCCTCGGCGTTTTCTAAGACATGTAGTACTTCGCCGGCGGCTTTAACTGGATACCGGCCGGATGGCCATCCGGTGAGTCCACGACGGTGCCCAACCTTTTTGTTGTGACGCCGGAAGGGGACTGCTCTTTTTTTCTGGATAACTTCTTCCAGATATTCCTTGGCATCGTCCAGGTACATTCCCCTGATTTCACGGCAGATCTCCACCGCGTGTTTGGGTGATATCTGCAGGGACCGGCCAGCAGCCCGGGCAGTTTTTTCAGTACCCTCCGAACCTTGGTAAGCGTATTTATTCTTAGCCATCTTAATTTCTCCTTATTTAAGGGGTACAAACATGGATGAACGGGTTGCTCCCATACCAGGGTCCCCGTGGGTTACCCTCTGTCTGGTGACTGCGAACTCTCCGAAGTAGCAGCCGATCATCTCGGGCTGTATCTGCACATCCACAAATGATTTTCCATTGTAGATCCCGAAGGTCATACCCACCATCTCTGGCAGGACGATCATGTCCCGACAGTGGGTCCGGATTATTTTGGGCCTTCCTCCAGTGTCTCCCTCTTTTTTCAGCTTCCTAATCTTTTCTAGTACCTTTTTCTGCCGGGGTAGGAATCCCTTCTGCAGGGATCTTCTTTGCCGGGATGGGAAGAGCTGGATAACGTTATCCAGCGGCATTTCTTGCAGTTCTTCCAGGGTGTAACCACGATATTTGAATTCTTTCCTCGCCAATTGGCCTCCTCCTTCTAACTTTTATGTTCCCTTGTTTTTTTATTTTAAGTAATCTAAGGTCGTTTATCTCCTTTTACCAGTCCTACGAGCGGCGATGGAACCCACCTTTCTACCTGGTGGGGCGTGTCTGGATACAGTGGTAGGTCGTCCCGGATGCTGGCGGTTTCCACCACCGTGGGGGTGGTCCACTGCGTTCATTGCTACACCACGCACGCTAACATTCTTCTTACCCTTGGCCTTGGTGGCGTGATACTTATTACCGGCCTTGAGGAATGGTTTCTCCCTACGTCCTCCCCCAGCTACCACTCCAATGGTGGCTCTACACTGGGGGTTGAAGGCCTTCAGCTCGCCGGATGGCAGCTCAACTACGGCCTTACCCACGTCATGGGTGATAAGAGAAGCATGAGTACCTGAGGATCGCACGAATTTACCCCCGTCACCGGGGTATCTTTCCAGGTTGTACACCGGGGTTCCTTCTGGAATCTGTGCCAGGGGCAGTGAGTTTCCAGGGCTTATGGGTGCGGATATTCCACAGGAAATTTCATCATGAATTTGTATACTTTCTGGTGCTAAAATGAGTTGTTTTTCGCCGTTTTCAAATTTAACCAGGGCCACCGGAGCGCTTCTTCCCGGGTCGTGCATGATATCAGCCACTTTTCCTACGAGGCAGCCTTCTTTTTCCACGTCATCGTAGGAACGGTAGGCGATTTTGCCCTTGAAACGGTGGGATGCACTGCGGTAGGTGGGAGTTCCTCTCCCCCTTCTTTGAATGATCAATCTTTTTCCCATTGTTTATTCCTCCTTAGAATACGCCCATCTTCATGGCGATGTCCTCGGCGCTGTCTTCCTCGGATAGTTTTACGTAGGCCAGTTTGACACCGCGGGAGGTTATCTGGGTGTTAACCCGTTCCACCTTCACTTCGTACATTTGCTCGATGGCACTTTTGACCTGGCCTTTTTCTGCGGTTCGCCGAATCACGAAGGTTAGTTCGTTTTTCTGGTCAATGGCGTTCATACTTTTTTCAGTTAAATGTGGTTTGATAATGATACTGTAAGGATCCATGGGGCCACCTACCTGTTTTTAAATAGTTCTCCTAATTTTTCTACGGCGGAGCGGGTGTACAGGGTCAGTCTTCCGGGGTGGGTTCCTGGTGCCAGGAGTTCGGCGTTGAGGTTGTCCACCACCACCACTTCAACTCCCGGGTGGTTTCTGGCGGCTTTGCTTATTCCTTTGTCTTCACCCACCACCAGTAAAGGTCCTCGTGGGGTTTTGTACTTTCTTCCCCGGGTTTTTCCCCTTCCGGATCGTATGTTTTTTCCGTTCTTGGCCCGTACCACATCGTCCATGAGTCCCAGTTTTTTGAAGATCTCCCGGGTCTCCTTGGTCTTGCGGATGTTACAGATATCATCATCCACCACCAGGGGTACCTGGGGCACGTTTTCTATCTGGTGTCCCCGGGCTTCCACAATGTCCTGGTCAGCGGTGGCTGCCACTGCCGAGCGGATGGCCAGTCTTCGTTCTTTCTTGTTGATTTTCTCGTTTATGGTCCTGGCCACTCGTGGAGGGTGGGCTCTTCTACCACCGGTGGCCTGGGGCACGAAGGCCGCCTTGGAACCGGCAGGGTGTCGGGAACCCTTTACCCTGGGAACCATGGCCACTCCCCGGCCGGCACCGTAGGACTGGGCTGTGGTCCTCTTTCCGGCCATGGGATCGGTTCCCCAGGGCTGGATGCGTGCGGCTTGGGCAGATAAAACTGCCCTCTTTATGAGGTCGGGCCTGTATTCTTCAGTGAAAATCTCGGGTAGCTCCATCTCGTCTACCACATCACCTTCTAATGAGTATACCTTAACTTTCTTCATCCCAATCACTTTAATCCTTATTTACTAAATTAGGCCCCCTGTTGGGATGCCGTGCTGATGAATGATATTTCAGGAGCATCGTCATGTTTACCATGAGGACGTACTGCCTTTCTTAACATGACCAGTCGTTTGGATGGTCCAGGTAATGAACCTTTAACCATTATAAAATCGTTTTTCACCAGTCCGTACTTGACAAAGCCACCGGCGGGGTTGATGTCCCCTGCATCCTTGGCGTCTCCGATGCGGAGTATCTTCTTGTTGTACTCGGTTCTCTGGTGGTAACCCATCTGTCCCGCCATGGGCACCGTCCACATGGTCCGTTCCGGACTCCAGGGACCTATGGAACCTACGTGTCGTCCTTTACTACTTCGAGCTGCTTTTCCGTACTGGATCCGTACTCCCCATCTTTTAATAACACCCTGAAATCCTTTCCCCTTAGTAACAGCCACTGCATCGGCGTGTTCCCCGTCAGAGAAGGCGTTTTCGGGTTTAACTTCTTTACCCAGCACACTTTCGGCGTATTCCAGTTTGGATTCTACACTGGTTCCACCCACACCACATTCCAGGAGTTCTGGTTTCTTCTTGGGCACACTGGCACTTTTAGGGGTGGTGTGTATTAGAACCCGGATATCAACTACCTGATCCAGTTTTTCTTTGAGTTCTGCCAGGCGTGCTTCGCCGTTGCTTTCTTTGGGTATGGTTATTGTACGGGAAAGCTCCACGTCCAGTTCCGGGGCCATAATATCGGTCATGGCCTTAATTCCACGGTCAGTTTTACGGTAGGCGCGGATGCCCATTACCACTACCGGTGGTGCTTCCAGGATGGTCACCGGGGCGGAGATCTCCATACCTTCTGTGGGGGAGTTCTTGGCCGTGTCGGTCATGGTGACGTGGGTCATGCCCACCTTATAGGCGGGGAAACCCAACAGTCCCGGCTCTTCTCTTTCTGGCCAGGAATGTACACGGGGTGATTCCCTGACCGCTCTTTTTCTAGGACTGAATGCAACTGATCCTTTTCGGGGTTGATGATGTCTAGCCATTTAAATTTACCTCCTTACAAATTCCAATTTCCAATAATATACTTTTCCAATTAGAGTAATATCTCACTTAAAGAGAGTCCAACCTACGTTTATAGTCAGTTGACTCTTTTAACCGGACTAAAGCGCTTCACAGGTCTAAGAGCAAGTTAAACACGGATAAAGTCGCTAAAACCGCTTCTTCAGTTCTTACTGTCTTGGTTCCCTGATGGGGGATGGTATTTAACTCCAGGTCAGCAAGTTTCCTGGTTTCCCCATTTAGATCATGTAAGCCTGAATAAGGACCACCAAACAAAATAGCTAAGTGTTTGGAGCCCTTTAAATCCCCTATTACTTCGTTGAAAACAGAAGTGATGGGCTGACCAAGGCGTGAGGTGCCCACTACCAAGTCTGGTTTGGGCTTAAGCGCCTTTAAACTGTCCTGCAGATTCCGATAAGTAGCCAGGGTTTGGTAACCCCAGTAAATATCCGGCTCATCGGGAGTTATCAGGATCTCCTTCGCCAGCTTCTCTACCTTAAAGTTTAAGACCCGGTTTACACTGAGCTTTTCCTTACACAGTGCCAGCCGGTCGGCACCAATATCGACTATAGTGCCTTTTTTTGTCCTCTTTACCGTTAATCCCTGCCTGTAATCACCCTGGTGAAGTTCTCCTGTGGGGTGATGGGGAGTTCGTAGTGGTGGGAGTATGCCCACGTTCCTCAACTCCCGAGTTATGGGAAATACCTGTTTACGCAGGTATTGGGGTGTATTCATATAATTGAGGACATCACTAATAAACTTTGTCCCTTTGCGGTCCTGGTCATCGCTGTATATTACGATGCGATTCACGCGGAATAGGGCTGCTGATCTGCTAATCAGCCCTACTTTGTAGGTTCTTACTTTTAAATCTTTTGATTCTCCCAAGAATGAGGAAGGTATAAAGATGGAAATCTCACGTCGTTCCATCTTTTAAGGTCTATATATATTAGGTAATATAGTTATGTGGAAGTGAAAAAAAATTGCATTATAATATATAAATACCCGGAATTTTCTAAAAAAACGGGAACTCTTTAACCACATTTAACACTCGTACTATGATTAATTCCGCTCCACCCGCAGCACCACCACCTCCACGGCACGCTTCTCCTCCTGGTGGAAGTGGTAGATCCGGGGCAGGGTGAAGGAGTAATGGAAGCGGTGGGTGATGGTGGCATCCAGGGCCTTCACCAGTTTCTCCAGGAATTCTTCGGTCTTTTTTAGGTGGAAGGAGTACACCACCGGTGCCACCTCCAGGGCCTTCTCCAGGAAGCGACGATCCGCCTCCCGGCGCTGGGCCTTCTGGGCACCGAAGGGCGGATTCATGATAACCGTGTCCCCCCTCTCTTTAAATTCATTCACATCCATGGCCTGGAAACGGGCCGGGACCTGGAGCTGTTCTGCCTGTTTTATGGCTAATTTTATGGCCTTTTCATCCACATCCACCCCCACCACTTCCTGGGCTCCCATCAGGGCGGCGGCCAGGGCCAGGATTCCAGTTCCACAACCCAGGTCCACCACTTTAAGTCCGGACACATCTCCCTGGGTGGTGGCGTTCCAGACCAGATCCGCAGCGATGGGAGCCGGGGTCAGGTACTGCTCCCGATCCGGATCAGGATCAGGATGGGCGGGTATGTCCTGTAAAGCCATCTCCAGGTGACGTTTTTTAGTGATCATCTATGAAAATCCTTATTTTTTTATTTTAACCTTTTTTATGAGTTTAAAGAACTGGGGGGTTAGGTATAAATCCATAATCAAATATAGTTAGAACCATATTATATTTAATTGATTGACTGGTGGATTTTAAAACCCGCCAAAGCTAGAAAGGAAGATATCATGTTTAACAAGGTCTTGGTTGCCAATCGTGGCGAAATCGCCATCAGGGTTATGCGCGCCTGCAAGGAACTGGACGTCAAGAGTGTGGCCGTCTACTCTGAAGCCGATAAGAACTCGCTCTTTGCTAAATACGCCGACGAAGCCTACTATATCGGGGGGCCCTCCCCGGCCGAGAGTTATCTGAACATTCCCCACATAATGGATGCTGCTCTGGAGTCTGGAGCTGAAGCCATACATCCCGGTTACGGTTTCCTGGCTGAGAACCCCCAGTTTGGGGAGGAATGTGAGAAGAATGGCCTGAAACTCATCGGTCCTAAAGGCTCGGTTATCAGGGACATGGGCAGCAAGATCATCTCCCGGAAGCTCATGGAAAAAGCCGGGGTACCAGTAGTCCCCGGGACCAGCCGGGGGGTTAACGACCCGGATGAAGCCCAGGAAATAGCCGGTGCCATTGGCTACCCGGTGATTGTTAAGGCCTCGGCGGGTGGAGGCGGAATAGGAATGCGCACCGTCTACGAGGAGGATGAACTCCTGAGGGCCCTGGAATCCACACAATCAGTGGCTGGATCGGCCTTCGGAGATTCCACGGTGTTCATCGAGAAGTACATCGAGGAACCCCGCCACATAGAATTCCAGATCCTGGCCGATGAACAGGGCCAGACCATACACGTGGCCGACCGGGAGTGCTCCATCCAGAGGCGGCATCAGAAGTTAATCGAGGAATCACCCTCACCCATCATGACCCCGGAGTTACGGGACCAGATGGGTTCTGCTGCAGTTAAGGCCGCTGCATCCATTGGGTACAGCAACGCCGGTACGGTGGAATTCCTGTACTCAGAGGGGGAGTTTTATTTCCTGGAGATGAACACCCGGATCCAAGTGGAGCATCCCATCACCGAGATGGTCACCGGGGTGGATCTGGTCAAGGAACAGCTTAAAATCGCGGCGGGCCAGGAGCTAAACTGGCGGCAGGAGGATATCGTGGTACGGGGACATGCCATCGAGTGCCGTATCAACGCCGAGGACCCCCTGACTGACTTCGCTCCCAATCCCGGGAAGATAACGGGGTATCGCTCCCCAGGTGGCCTGGGTGTCCGGGTGGATAGTGGGGTGTACATGAACTACACCATACCCCCCTACTACGACTCCATGATCTCTAAACTCATTGCCTGGGGTAACAGCCGTCCAGAGGCCATAAACCGGATGCGCAGGGCTCTTTCGGAGTACGTTATCCTGGGGGTGAAGACCACCATACCCTTCCACCAGTCCATGATGCTCAGCCCCCACTTCCAGGAAGCCAAGCTGCACACCCACTTCGTGGATGAGTACAAAAAGGAGATCATGGCCAACATGGAGAAGGTGATAGCTGAGGACCGGGCCCGGGTGGAACGCTTGAAATCAACCTTCCGCCCCTCAAAGAAGGTGGCCGCGGTTTCAGCCGCAGTGAACAGTTACCTGGCCCATAGTGTGGCCCCTAAAAAATGATAATGGCAAGTGATTAGAATGGTTAAAAAGAAGATTCTCAGAAGCCTCAACCAGGTTCGGGGTGAATACCGGGAAGAAGAAGAACTAGCCTCCCAGGCAGGAATAACCGCAGATGAACTTCGGGAGGAAATTCAGGACCTGATAGGTGATGGTTTCGTTATTGAATCTTCTAATGAGGGATACCGGCTGGTTAAGATCCCCAATCGTCTTTTACCCTACCAGATCCAGGAAGATCTCCATACCAGTTACATTGGCCATGATATTCGCTACTTCTCCGAGGTGGATTCCACCAACGAGGTGGCTAAAAAACTGGCCGAGGAGGGCGCTTCCCAGGGAACCATAGTTATTGCCGAGGTGCAAAGGCGGGGTAAGGGTCGTCTGGGGAAAAGATGGCTTTCTCCCGAGGGAGGGGTGTGGATGACCATCATCCTCCGCCCGGATATAGCCCTGGTCAAAGCTCCCCTGTTAACCCTGGTCACCGGAGTGGCCGTGGCGGAGACCCTGCAAAGCAGATGTGGCCTGGACGTGGGTATCAAATGGCCCAACGACATACTGATCGGTGAAAAGAAGGTTTGTGGCATACTCACCGAAGTTTCTGAAAATAAAGGTGCCCTGGACTACGTGGTCCTGGGTATTGGTATTGACCTCAACGTGGATGTGGAGGACTTCCCCCGGGATTTGAAAGAAGGAGCCACCTCCCTGAAAAACGAGCTGGATCAGGAGATCTATGGTGTGGAAGTGGTGCAGAGGTTCCTGGAAAACTTCGAAGCGATCTATGAAGAATTTGAAAAGGGACAATTCCCAGCCATACTGGCCCAGTGGCGCCGACTCTCCAAGACCATTGGCCGGCAGGTGGAGGTGCATAAAAAGGGCCATATGGTGGTGGGAGAAGCAGTGGGCATTAACCGGGACGGAGCCCTGATACTGGAAGAGGAAGACGGCACCCTGATAAAAGTCATATCCGGAGAGTGTGTGCACCGTCCATTGTAACCAAAATAAAAAAAAAGTAAAAAAGGAATTAAAAACCAGGAAGATCTTACTTTGACTATTTTTTAACTTGATTTTCCTGGAGCGTGTTTATCACTTTCTGGAACCTTTCACCCAGATCTTTCATCTGTTCCTCATGAGATGCCAGCTTCTCGATCTTGATGTCCTCCAGGTATGAAACGTAGCTATCCATCTGGGTCAAGGCGTCTTCCACGGTGAACACCCGGGGACCCTTACGTTTACGATGCACTCCCTGGAAGTGTCCAAAGATCTTCTGGGCCGTGTCCTGTCCATTGGCAGTCAACTCATAACGTCCATCTTCACCTTTACTGACCAGGTCTTCATCCACCATCTTTTTCAGCATGGGATATATTGAGCCCGGTGAGGGCCGTTTAGATCCTGGCACCCTCATTCGATGGTGATGGTGATGTTTGTGACTTTTCTGCCTCATTTTATATCGTTCTTCGCGGTGTTTCTGGATGGCGTCCATAACTTCCACACCATTTTTAGGGCCATCCTCGAGTACGTGGAGGATCATGATCCTTAAACCACCGAATTTCTGCATTTTAGATACCATCTCTATTCTGTGTTGTAGTTCTTCTGGAATATTTTCATCATTCATCTTAACCTAACCTCCCTTCTATCGATAATTCGATACTAAAAATAGGCTGTAAATTTTTTTATATTCATTTATCCACCCATTCCAAGATTTATCAAGTTACCGATATCGACTATTTGATATTAGGGGGGAGGTGGTATAAATAGTTTGTGCCATCCCCGGGGGGGGCTAAAAAACAACCTTGCTAAACTGAAAATAAATAATTTATTTATTTCAATCCACCCGTATGACCCCATCGTTGATGTGGAACCGGGCTCCGGTTAAAAGCTGGGCGATGTGGATGTTGGTAAGGGTGTGGGGTGTTATCTGGGCAACCTTCACCTGGGAATCACCAGCCAGAGCAAGATATGGTATGATCTGGTCGGATAAATAGCGATCCAGGGGCGCTGCCTGATCCAGGTGGAACAACAGCTCCTGGGCCGCCTCTTCTCCCACCTTTTCTGCTCTCTTGCCCCGTTCTCCCAGGGCACTACCCCCCACCCGACCTTCACCTTCACTCCATAAAACGATGCCGGAGCCGGGTCCCAGGGCATCCTGGCTGACCTCTATTCTTATATCCACATCATAACCCATTTTGGTGAGTATTTGCCTGGCGCGGTGTGCCTGCCGCTGGGCCACGTGCCGGGGGAGGCAGGTGGCATGGGAAACTCCCCGGATACGTTTCACCCTTAGATGGGTGAGTTTCAGACCCTGCAGATGGGGAGTAGGAGTTATTTCCAGGTGTACCAGTCCCCCTCCCCGGGGATAGTATCCTCTCCTTTCCAACTCCAGATGGGCCTGGTATCCCATAAGACCCAGGAGGGGTAGGGTGACATTTTTCAGATAGTCCCAGAGGGGGGACCAGCGCACATCGGTTCCTCCCCTCACCGTGACTTTGAAGGGTTTTTCGGCCCTCATAGCCGGGATCATAACCGCCTGCAACACCAGGCTGATGCTGCCTGCGGTTTTCACATCCACGGTGAGGTCCTGTCCCTCCAGTTTCTGGGGATGAAATTCTATATCCTCCGAGCCAATTTCCAGCCCTTTAACTCGTGCCTGGGAGAGCTGGCTGACGGCCTTAACCGCGTGCAGGTGCTGGGGCATGAGACCGGGTTTTGGCCGGTTGGCCCTAATATGATCTATGTGAATCGATTTGCCAGTAACTGCGGCCAGGGCAGTGGCCACCCGGAGCAGGGCTCCTCCTCCTTCACCATAGGATCCGTCAATCTCCATCATCTTTAATCCCCCTAAAATAATTGAAATAAAATGAACCAGGAACCTCTCTAAGGGTACAACAGGCGACGGCAGGCATCCATATCATCAGCCATGGTAAGGAGAATCTGCCGGGCATTATGTAAGCTTTGTCCAATAGCCTCATCACTCAGGCGGTTGGCATCGGCTGAGGCCAGATCCAGGCGTATGGTGGCTGATGCTCCAGGCATCCCCACAGCCGGGATGGTTAAAATGTTCTCCTCTTTTAAAAGCAACATGGCCAGTAGCATGGCCATGTCCCGGGGGGTCAGGGCGGTTTCCACATTTATATCTTCCCTTAAAGCGTTGGGGGTGAGCATCACCCCGGTGGGTGTTTTCTCCAGACCGGGATAGTAGGGGGCTAGAGCAGAGTGAAGATGGTCCTTCCTTTCCATGGCCCGTTTGATACGTTGGGGGTTGAATTTCTCCAGGGCCCGGGCCATGGCTGCCATGAGGGGTGGCTGAGCTTCCAGGCCAAACTGGTGGGCCTTAATCTTAATAAGGTCAATTAAAGAAGTTTTTCCAGCCATCAAACCTCCCCGGGGGCCTTCCATTAGTTTGTCCGTGCTGGTGATGACCAGATCAGCACCCAGGTCAGTGGCCCGGGGCTGGCCATAGATCACAGTGCGCAGTCGGGCTCCGGAGGCATCATCCACCAGAACCGGCACCTCCCGGTGGTGGGCAGCGTGGATGGCCATTTCAAATTCTTCCTGGCTAAGGACCTGGTGGTCCATGGTAGAACCAGTGATGACCAGTAGGGAAGTTCCATCCCCTATTTCCAGGTCCTCCCCCACGGCAAACTCCCGGTAAGATGCTCCTACCAGCTGGCAACTGAGAGGTATGGAGGGATGGGATGGTTTCTCCGGCAGGTAATGAACCACTTTCTGGCCGGGTGTAACCAGGGCCAGTATCGAGGCCAGTATTCCACTGCTGGTGCGGTTAAGGGCCAGTAACTTTTCTCCGCCCAGGTGTTTCTTGCCCCAGATATCCAGATCCTCCTGAAACAGGGCTGGACCAGCGTAGGTCTCCAGGAGGGCAATATCATCCCGATTCAGGGGGAAGCCCCCAGCCAGGCCAGTGAGGTCAAAGAGGTTTTCCCGACCCTTTTCTTTAACCAGGTCGACGATGTAATGCAGGGCTGTCTCCCGTCTTTTAACTTCATCCAGGGAGGAGTTAACCAGCATGTAGGGTTTCTCCTAAAATAAGTCTAGTTTCCCCTGTGACTTTTCCGACCATTTTCAGGGGTTAAAACTATGGCACTGTCTGCTGAGTTCTGCAGGGCGGCGCTGAAACCTGGCTCGGCACCAATTACTATGGTCTCCTTGCCGTTTTCCTTGGCCTTGTTAATTATGGGTAAAAAATCAGCATCACGGGTCATGAGAGCGATGACATCTATATTGGGATTATAAATAAGTTCCATGGCCTCCACAGCCATGTAGACGTCGGTGTCTCCCGCAACCACGATGGGGGTGAAACCCTGGTTAACTATGGCTTCTATGAGTTTGTCGGAGGCGTACTGGTTTAAAAGGACCTTGCCCACCCGCATGTTTCCATATTCAGCAATGATATCCCGCACCAAGTCCAGGTTAAGACTGAATTCCTTGCGGAGCATGTTTGGACCGTCCACCAGGAGGCCGATATTTTTGCCCCCGGACTCGCTCCTTTTTAAGGGTATGTAATCTTTTAGAGAGCTTAATCTCTCAAAACTGCGCATTTTTATCACTCCAATCGTTGTAATTGTTATAAAAACCAGGGCTTGAAAAAAATCGGTGTAACTTCCACTCCTCTTTCGGGTTGTTCAAGAAGTACCTCTCAATTAAACCCAAGAAGGTTAAAGGTGGTGGAATCTGCTTGGTATGGATAATTTAATTTTTCAATTCCTGACCATTTTATATATTTTTATTTATGATTCTTCTGGACTATATTAATTTTCACAAAAAGTTTCAATTTCAAAGCCCCCACCGTTTGTGATCTAAAAGATGTCAATGGCCTTCTTTTAGAAAAGATGGCAGTAGGGTAGCTTATAGATTGAGTATTAAGAAATTAAAAGACCGATCACTCGATTTCCAGGGCGAAGTCATCTTTAAAGAGTTCTTTAACTACTTCTAGCTCTTCGTCAGACAAAGAACAGAGTTCAACTTCGGCCATATCCCGGAAGTAGTACTCTGCGTTGACTATTCCCCCGGTATCACCCATGTACAGGAATAAACCGTCCACAAACTCTTCAGGGTTAGGGGATGGTAAAAATACTTCCACACGAATCATGATTTCTGAACCTGGTATGTTATCGTGCAATTCCTGTTTTTTGGCCTCGTTTTTAAGGGCGGCTTTGAACTCTTTCATACGTTTCTGAAGTTCTTTATTTATCTTGGAATCATCGTTACTCATAAATTCACCCTACAACACAATATTAAATGTAAACTTACTTTTATGGTCCCCTGTTAAAGATAGTTTCTAACAAGATGGAATCCATCTAAGAGTTATAATAAATTTACATTTAATATTTTCCCCATCAATGGAGAGTAGCGGAATTTTGGTTCACCGGGAGATTAGTTATGAAATATCAGACCATTTCTTATCCATTGGCACCCCAGTCCCCTGTGCATAAAGGACTTTTAAAACCGTCCATTCAGCCTAATAGCCAAATAAAGGATGGTAAAAACTATAACAGTTACTTGATACACGTGGAAAACCATAGTGGGACCCATGTAGACGCCCCAGCTCACTTCCTCCCGGAGGGTAAGAAGATTGGAGATTACCCTCCTGAGGAACTCATCTTCACCCATCCCCTTATTCTGGACTGTCCCAAGGAGAATAATGAATTAATCACTGGGGACGACCTCAGAAGAGTTAATTTAGAGGGTTTGGACTGTATTTTCTTCCGCACTGGCTTTGGAAAATATCGGGAACAGGATACTGAGCGATATTTAACCCAGAATCCGGGGGTGAGCCCGGAGCTGGTGACTTTCATTCGTGAGAATTTTCCCGCCATCCGCTGCCTGGGCACCGACACCATATCCATTTCCTGCTACCAAAAAGAGAATCTGGGTATCGAGGCCCATCTCAACGCTTTTTCAGAGGGGCTAAGTGAACCTTTACTTCTGGTGGAGGATCTGAACCTGGGGGTCATAAAGGATTTAGAACAAGTGGAAGAGGTGCTGGTGATACCCTGGCAGATAGTGGGAGTGGACAGCGCCCCCTGCACGGTGCTGGCCCGTTTATGATCTATAAGGAAAATGGGGGTTCGGTGGAGACTTCCTTTAGAACTTTTTCTGCCTCAGCTTCGCGGTGATCAATGGCCAGCCACAGGACTCCTTCGGCACCGGCCACCCCTCCAGCCGCTACCAAGTGCGCCTTGGCACCGGTGAGGAGTTTAATGGCCTCCAGTTCGGTGAAAACCTCACCCGGCACTGGAAGAATGCGGGGCCCGGTAAGGCCGGGCTGGTTTAATTCAACCGCCAGCTGGTTGAGATCACTGTTAACCCGTTTTTCTAAACCCACCGGGAGAATAAGCCTCACCCGGCGGCCCACTACCCCCGGTAGGGAGGCGCCGATGGTACCGGCCTGGGGATGGCCAATGTAGATGGCGGCCTGTTTAAGTTCCAGGTTAATGGCGTTGGCCCCCTTCAGGATGATGTCTCCCTCCTTTAAGGTGTCAGCCACATCGAAGATTCTCTTCCCCCTCTCCCAGACTCCATCGCTAATTATCACATCCCCGGGGAAGCCAGTTTCATCGGCGTAACGTCCATCGGGATTAACAGGAGCTCCTGGCGGTAACACGATCCCCCGGAAGAATCTTTTTCTCGAGAATTCCCCCTCCTGACCAATGGTCTTTAATATCTCCTCCGCCACGTAGCCGTTGGTAGTGCCGGCGATGATGGCCAGGGTGCCAGATTGTAGTGTCTTTTCTATTTCAGGATGTTTAGCCAGGGCTTTGGCTATGAGTCTTTTACCTGCTGCCGGGGTGAGTGGAAACTGTTTCATGTATATATAATGTTTTTTGAGATTTCTATAAGTAGTTAACACTCTCTATAAGTTAGTTAACACTCTTTTAAAGTGGGATACATCCCTGGTAAATCTTATTAATGGCTTATTTTTTGTTGGATTCATCCATACTTTTGGCCTTAGCCAGCAAGTAGACCATGACTCCAATGCTCATCAAGAAAAACCCCACACCTATAGGCCCGGTCCAGTACAGTACCAACCATAAATCGTCCATTCTTATCCCCTCTCGTATTCAAAAAATCCCATTAAATTCGTTTATATACTATGTTGAAATTAATACATAAAATTTCATCTTAATAAGTTATTTCGGCAGGAACCTTGCCGAGCATCAAAAATTAGCATCTTTCTAGAGAAAAATTAAGAGAAAAAAAAGAAAAAAAAATGGAAAGATTATTTCCGGTTAGACACGAATAGTCCGCTGAGAACCATTAAAATGGCTAAAACCATCAATGGCAGGGGAATTCCTGTTTTTTGCATTCCTACTGTGCTCTTGGCTGTCACTGTTTTACTGGCTGCATTTATGGTTAGGGCGTCAACGTTATCGGCGGGATCAACTTCAAAGGTCGACGAACTTACTGAGGATACAAGTTCCATTGCTCCACTTTTTGTAACTTCGGCGAGTACGTAAAGGTAAGGATCTCCTACCGGTACATCCCCCATATTCCAGGTGATAAGCCTTGATACTTCATTGTAGGTTGCTGTTCCTTGATCCGCATTGGCACTTATGAATTTCAGTCCATCAGGTAAAACAAAAGTCAGGATTGTATCTTCGGCTGTGCTTGGCCCGGTGTTTCCCACTTTGAAAGTGATCTTAACAGTATCTCCCACATTAGGATTTGTTTTATCTACGGATGTTTCAGTGTATAAATTGGCTGCTGCTGGAACATTGATTAGGGAACTGGCCATGTTATTGGTGGTGTCGTAATCATAGGCATCGGAGGTTATGGTTGAATTGTTTGTCATTTCCCCTACAGCGTTTACTAGAGCTACTATTTTAAGGAGAACACTTTCTCCAGCCCCCAGGGTACCTATTGTCCACTTTCCAGTGTTACTGTCGTAGGCGCCATCGGCGGATACGAATTGTAGTCCTGCCGGTAATAAGTCGGTCACGGAAACATTTTCAGCATCTTGTGGCCCGTTATTTGTAGCGTTTAACACGTATTCAATGGTGCTTTTGTATAATGGGGCGGTGTTGTTCACAATTTTTGTGATGGCCAGATCAGCTGCTGGACCAATATGCAAATTGTCAATAAACAGGGCACTATTCACAACGGTGTCTCCAACATCGGATACTGAAAATTCCAGTATAATACTGCTACCGGTGTACGCTGAAACATCAAAAATTACTGTTTGCATGGGAGTTGCCCAACCGTAGCCAATACTGGATCCGGAAACAACTGGAGCAGTGGTATCCGCGTATAGAATGTTCTGGTAGGTACTTCCATCGAATATTTCTCCTGAGGCCCAATCATTAAAGTAGGAATTTTGACCCTCATTGGTAGCGTACATCCAGTTGAAACTCAGGGTCTGTGCACCCTCAGGGATGGTTAAATTAAGAGTTAACCTAGCTAAACTCTCCCATCCGCTACTTCCCGTATTAATGTTGGCATAGGAACTGCCGTTGGTGGGGAAGCCTTGAGCTGGAGTGTCGCTGACCACAAATTGATCATCACCCCCTAAAGTGGTATTTGAATTCACTAGATCCTGGGTTGTGGGTGTTACAATGGCATTGGTTACCTCGTCTCCAGTGGCTGCTGCGCATGGTGACAAGGCAAAGAACAATATGAGTGACATTATCATCAATTTTTGTATCTTTTTTCGCACTTTTTCACCTCCTTTATGATGGATAAGTTAGGATGAATTCGAGATGATTATTTGCTGAAATTATAATCACTTAGCTACAATTTCAACGGGATATATGTCTATCATCCTTTTACAAATTAATTTAATAACGTACTACCATATAAACATTTTGTTACAAAGTACGAAAATTGTTGAAGTCGAACAACTAGTTGATGTTGATAGTAATCATGATTGAAAAAGTTGACTCGGATAAAAAAAAAATTAGGTGCTGATTAATAGGGATAAAAGTATTACTGAGATTAAGTAATGGGGCATCTGTAATACGTTTGTGAGGATGATGATCGATGCCCCATTACCGTCACATTACATTACCCGTGAGTTATTTTTAGAAAACGTCATATTAAGACACGGGACTATAGTAATACACAGATAAATTGATAATAATCTTTATGATTAATCATTATATATATAGTTAGTTATTAACCACTCATTCTATCTGGATTTAAAAATGCGAAAAAAAGAGAAATTGTTTATTTCCAGGGGGCACTATTTAACCCCCCGCATTAACCAGACTACTGGACCCGGTATCCAGCAGTTATCCCAGTATTCTGCTGGGCAACAGTTTTAATTGCACATAATTAGAAGTAAGATTCTATTGATGAAATTAAAAGAAGGTAACCATGAAAATTATCAAAAACCATAAAAAAATACCTTTTATTAACCTTTTTTAATGAGGGTGCTTTGAAAAAGGTGACAGGCCCGAATTATCAATATTTGAGAGGGATAGAAACTGAAAAGTGAAAGATATATTAATTACTAAAACCATACTAAATATTGTCCTGGAAACAGATTATTGTTATCACAGGAAAATGGGGGGGAAAATATTGTTCTTATCAGTGATCCCAATCATGGATTTGGGGTTAATCAGCCAGTGCATACTGGAACGGGTATTTAAAATTAAAGGCTATTTTTCCACCTATTCAATCCCTAATCTATTTTATATAAGTATTTTCTCATCTTTCCAGGCCAATTTTATGCATTTAACTTCTCATAGTTCGAAAAATCTTCGCAATTATGCTCTAAAAGGAAAACTGACAACAATGGTGAGGTGAAAAAAATGGATAAAGAACTCTACGTCAAAGAAGCAATTCAGAATAGGATTGATTTTGTGGAACCCCTGAAGAAAACTGGATATAATATGGGAGAATTACACGCCTTAAAATGGGTTTTGAAACTTATAAATGACAAGATACTGGTATACGATGAGGAAACTTATTGGAAATTGATGAAATCCGAAAAGAACTGCCATATCTGTAATGCCATACTACTGCGCCTGGTAGAAAAATACAACGGAACCTACGAATCCTACGCTCCCAGTCCCGAGTACGGACAATGCTTAAAAGAACATTTACAAAAGTTAAAAGAAACCGATGGATGCCTGACAGATAACTGTGGTAAAAAGGGTGAAGAAAAAATAGTGATGATTTCCACCGAAAATAAGTGATCCTATAAATCGGGATCTAAAAAAAATCAGATTCAAGAGTAGAGAACTTATTATTTTGCTTAGTGAAATTATAGATTCGTACTTACGCCAGTAAATGAATTTTTTTATGGGGCAACCGAGATTTGGATCGTTTTTATATGATAGAGAATAGGTATTTTTATGTGAATTGCAGGCTACTGAGTATCAGGTCAAAGTTCTTTTTCTGACTTTCATATGTGCTGCCAGCGCTTATTAGTATTAATGCGTAGACGTTCTCATTTCTCTCAAAGGCAATGACTTTACCTTCTGAAGTTACTCCTTCACCAGTTCTAGTCAAGGAAGTTTCATTGGCGACTATACCTGAAACATTGGTGGTGGTGACCTTGGTAATTTTAGCTCCTTTCTGTGTCAGTTTTTGCAGTGCTTCGTTAACCGTAGAATTGAGATTGGCATCCAGATTTTTAGGGATCTTAACGTACATAAAAAGCGCGCCATTGGTAATATTTAAAGATTCTAACTCTTCTCGTGTACTAGACTCGTTTATATACTTACTTGCAGTTGGATCAGTAACTATTACCACTTCTGCACCAGCAACTTCAATACTCCTGGCAACATCCCATGTATCTGGATAATTAAAGAATACTGAACTTGAATTATAATAATTAAGTACTTGTTTGTTCTCTTTCTGATCTGTGCAACCAGATGCCAAAACCACCATAATTAAAAGTACAACCAAAGCAAAGGATATTTTCTTCATGCCCAATTACACCCCATATGAAACCCTGTTGAAGAATGCTTAGCTTGAAGCCAAATATAATACTAGCCATCAGCAACCAAACCGCAACGAACTAAAGCCATAAATTAATAAATATCGCAATTATCTTATGATAATTTCCTATTTTAATTTGTTAAAGGATTGTATTTTCGCTATAGAGCGAACATATGACATTTAATAGCGATTTTATAGATAAATTGTTATCCAGTAGATGTATAGCGTGTAAAAACCAACTATATAGTTATATCAAGTTCTATATCCCATTTTTTTAAGAATGATCTACTACTGTTTTCTGATATTTGCTAGTTCCTGTAGGGTATTAATTCCTGTAGGGAAAAACTTTAAATAGTTCTTCGGACATCTTACCATATAATGTCATCATATGACATTAAATAAAATTATGTTATTTAATGACAATTAAAAAGGAAATGTCATTTAAGAAGTGGTGGGGATGACCGTATCAGATAGAAAGGAAAGAGAAAAAGAAATGCGGCGAAAGGATATCATCGACACTGCCGAGAAATTATTCTTTGAAAAAGGGTATGAAAACATTACCATGGCCGATATAGCGAAAGGAACTGAACTAGCAAGAAGTACACTATATCTCTATTTCAAAAATAAAAAAGAGATATACTTGGCTATATCCATTAGAGCTACCGAGATTCTAAACAATATGTTCAGAAAATATTATCAGAAAGGCAAAACAGGAAGGGAGAAGGTTGAAATGCTTATGACAGCATTTTATAGATTCTATAAAGAATATCCTGATTATTATGATGTGAACTGGTTCTCATACAAGGTTCTAATCGATCATGATCTACCGAGAATGGAAGAAATAAAGAAAATGAGGATGGAAGGCTTTTCATTATTTGGAAAAGCACTACAAGAGGGGATAGAAGATAAATCCATTAGATCTGATATTGATCCAGTTAAAGCAAACCTTGTTTTAGCTTTGTCTATACAAAATGCATTCAATCTTCCCCCCACAATCAAAATGCATATGAAAAATAGTAATCTGACCCATAAGGAACTAATTGATTACACCATGGACCTGATGTTGCATTCATTAAAATAATGATTTTTAAAAAAGGAGATTAAAATGCAAATTAAACGCAGAAAAACTGGGAGAAAAAATAACATTTTAAAAACTTTCAACTGGAAATTGTACATCATTCTACTTATTGCATCTATCTTTGGAACCATAGCGGTACTGCCCTATACCCTTACCCTTCAAGGAGGTTTACTTCAAAATTTACCTATTCCTTTGCCAGTCCTCCTGGCTGCTCAGCTTATCCAGAGTATAGTCATGTTCATTGTGGTTATATTTATTGGCCTGTATCTTGCCAGAAAAGTGGGGCTTGGACTTCCAATCCTGGAAGGATGGCTTGAAGGCCGGGAGGTTAAAAGCTATTTAAAATCCATACTGGGAGTATCAATTGGGCTTGGAATACTGGCCGGTGTCCTTATAATCGGACTGGATTATGTGTTTTCCCTTGCCAGCCCCACAAGTAGTGTAGTTCTGGCTCAAGTAACTCCGCCAGCGTGGCAGGGCTTCCTTTCATCATTTTATGGTGGAATAAATGAAGAGATCCTGTTAAGGTTATTCTTAATGACTCTCATTGCATGGATAATCTTTAAATTCAAAAAAACAGAAGAAGGAAAGCCCACCAACACTGGCATGTGGTTAGCCATCATTTTTGCAGCTGTTATTTTTGGCATCGGCCATTTACCAACGGCCATGGCCATAACTACACCCACACCGCTACTAATTATCAAAGTGATAATTTTAAATGCAGTTGGTGGAATTATTTTCGGATGGCTTTACTGGAGAAAAGGTTTAGAATCTGCCATGATATCACATTTCTCTGCGGA